>NZ_BGZH01000003.1:0-300000 GCF_009617755.1 Marinobacter salsuginis | reverse complement strand
CGCTCAGGACACCAACATGTCCACCATTTCCAACAACCTGGCGAACGTCAACACCACTGGCTTCAAGCGGGACAGGGCCGTGTTTCAGGACCTTCTGTACCAGATCAATCGGCAACCCGGTGGTCTGACAACCCAGAACTCTGAACTGCCCTCTGGTCTCCAGTTGGGTACGGGTGTGCGGGTTGTCGGCACCGCCAAGCAGTTCTCCCAGGGCAACCTGCAGATCACCGAGCAGCCCCTCGATATGGCCATCAACGGTCGTGGTTTCCTTCAGGTTCAGTTGCCCGATGGGCAGATTGCCTACACCCGGGATGGTCAGTTCCAGCTCAACGCCAATGGGGACGTAGTCAACCCGGATGGCTACCCGCTGGAACCAGCCATCAACGTGCCGGAGAACGCCACCAACATAACCATTGGCAAGGATGGCACCGTCACGGCAGTAACGGATGATCAAGCCGCACCGGTCAACCTGGGCCAGATTACCCTGGTGGATTTCATCAATCCCCAGGGCCTGCAGGCTATCGGTAACAACCTGTTCAAGGCGACCAATGCCAGTGGCGATCCTGCCGAAGGTGAGCCCGGGCTGGCGGGGCTCGGCAGTATCGAGCAGGGTTCCGTGGAGTCGTCCAACGTTGAGGTGGTCGAGGAGCTGGTGAACATGATTACCACCCAGCGTGCCTACGAGATGAACTCGAAAGTGGTCTCCACAACCGACCAGATGCTCCAGTTCATTACCCAAAACATTGGCTAACGCCGCCAGAGGTGACGTCATGAAACTGATGACATCAAACCGGACAACCCGAAGCGCCAGCACATTGGCGATGGTGCTGTTTCTGGTCCTGCTGCAGGGTTGCACGGCCATGAGTCGGCCCCGGGCAGTTCCGGATGACCCAGAGTTTGCACCGGTTCGCCCTCAGGCCATGATGCAACGGGACAGTGCCTCCGGTTCCATCTACCAGGTCTCACGGAACTACAACTTCTACGGCGATACCGTGGCGTTAAACGTGGGTGATGTGCTCACGGTGATCCTTGAAGAATCCACACGGGCCAGCAAGAACGCGGAAACCAGCATCACCAAGGACAATGAAGTCACGCTGCCAGAGCCGACCATCCTTGGTAAGAGCAATTTCGGGATCAATACCTCCCTGAATCACGAGCGTGATTTCGAGGGCAGCGCTGAAGCA
Source organism: Marinobacter salsuginis (assembly GCF_009617755.1). Classification (NCBI taxonomy): domain Bacteria; kingdom Pseudomonadati; phylum Pseudomonadota; class Gammaproteobacteria; order Pseudomonadales; family Marinobacteraceae; genus Marinobacter; species Marinobacter salsuginis. Next base: position 298,816 of record NZ_BGZH01000003.1, on the reverse strand, counting down.
GACCAGAGCAACAGTCTTGCCGGCAGTATCACCGTCACCGTAACCGAAGTGCTGCCAAACGGTGTTCTGAGGATTCGTGGGGAAAAATGGCTGTCGCTGACGAATGGTGATGAATACATCCGCCTGACTGGCCTGGTTCGCCCTCAGGACATCCAACCTGACAACACAGTGGCGTCCAATCGGATTGCGGATGCCCGGTTTGCCTACGGCGGAACCGGTGATTTTGATCAGGCAAACCAGATGGGCTGGCTGGCGCGGTTCTTTAACAGTGAGTGGTGGCCTCTATGAGCTTTCGCCGTTTGATTGTCTGGGTGCTTGCTCTGGCTGTGGTTTCAGCCCCGGTTTTGGCGGACCGCCTGAAGGATCTGTCGCGGATCAAGGGTGTTCGCAATAACCAGCTGGTCGGCTATGGACTGGTTGTAGGCCTGGATGGCACTGGCGATAGTGCTCCGTTCACCAACCAGACCTTCCGCAACATGATGAACCAGTTCGGCGTTACCTTGCCGGAGGGGGTCAATCCAAGTCTCGCAAACGTGGCGGCAGTGACGGTTAGCGCGAATCTGCCTCCCTTTGCCAAGGCGGGCCAGGAAATTGATATCACCGTGTCTTCCATCGGCAACGCGGACAGTCTGCGTGGCGGCACTTTGCTGATGACACCGTTGAAGGGTGCTGATGGTCAGGTTTATGCCATGGCACAGGGCAGTCTGGTGGTTGGGGGCTTCGGTGCCCAGGGACAGGACGGTTCGCGGATCACCGTGAACGTTCCAAGCGTTGGCCGGATTCCCAATGGCGCCACTATTGAACGGGAGGTGGCTTCGCCGTTCAGCCAGGGTGACACCATTACTTTCCATCTCCTACGCCCGGATTTCACAACCGCACGCCGGGTAGTCGAGGCTATTAATGGCCGTCTCGGACCGGATATGGCGTATGCCCATGATGCCACATCGGTTTCCGTGCGCGCGCCGCGGGATCCCTCCCAGCGGGTCAGCTTCCTGTCGATCCTTGAAAACATCGAAGTGGATCCGGCCGAGGATGCGGCAAAAGTGGTGATTAACAGCCGCACCGGCACCATCGTGGTTGGCCAGAATGTTCAGGTCAGCCCGGCAGCGGTCACCCACGGCAACCTGACCGTGACGATTCAGGAAAATCCCAATGTGGAGCAGCCGAATCCTTTCGCCGGTGGCGACACGGCTATCGAGCAGGATTCCCAGATTGCTATTACTGAAGAGCCGGCACGGATGTTCAAGTTCGGCCCCGCCGTAACCCTGAACGAGATTGTACAGGCCGTGAATCAGGTGGGTGCGGCTCCGGGCGACGTTATGGCGGTACTCGAAGCCCTGAAGCAGGCTGGTGCGCTGCGCGCCGAGCTGATTGTTATCTAGGTGATGTGATGCAGGACTACAAGGTTCAACAGGCCCAGGTTTATACCGACTTCAACGGTCTCAATGCGTTGAAAGCCCAGGCTCGCACTGACAAAGAGTCAGCTCTGCGCGAAGTAGCGCGCCAGTTCGAGAGCCTGTTCCTGTCTGAAATGCTGAAGTCCATGCGTAAGGCCGGCGACGTCTTCTCCGAGGGCAACTACCTGAATAGCAATCAATCCGAGCTATACCGGGATATGTTCGACAGTCAGATGAGTCTGACCATGGCGGGAGGCAAGGGCAGTGGCCTTGCCGAGGCGCTCGTGCGCCAATTGAGCAAACAGATTCCGGGTATGGACAACGAGGGCGGCAAGCTTGCCGGCCACAAGGCAAGTCTTGCGGATTACGATCGAAGCCTGCCTGCTCTGACTCCCCAATTGCCTGATAGCGTGCAGCAAGTGACTGCCGTTGCAGAGAAGACAGTATCACCGGTGTCTGCGACGCCCTCGGATTTGCCAGAGCGGTTCGAGTCTCCGGAGCATTTCGTGACCGAGCTGTTACCAATGGCAGAGCGGGTTGCACGCGACTCCGGCATTGATCCGAAACTCATGGTGGCCCAGGCGGCCCTGGAAACCGGTTGGGGCCGGCACATGATTCGAGGGGAGCAGGGCGAACCCAGTTTTAACCTCTTCGGCATCAAGGCGGATAGCCGTTGGCAGGGCGATGCGGTCTCCATAACCACTACGGAATACCGGGAGGGTTTGCCCATGAAAGAGCAGGCCAGCTTTCGGGCTTACACAGATTACGAATCCAGCTTCCGGGACTATGTCTCGTTCCTGGAATCCAACCCCAGATACCGGGAGGTGTTATCCGTCGCCGACCAGCCTGAAGTGTTTGCTGAGAAGCTCCAGGAAGCCGGCTACGCCACTGACCCCAACTACGGCAGCAAGATCCGCCAGATCATGAACCGTGATTCACTGATGACACTGTCCATGGGCAGTGACGGGATGAAGGAGTAAACCTTATGGCAGGGCTGATAGGTATTGGTCTGACCGGCATCCTCAGTCATCAGGCTGCGCTGAACACCACGGGCAATAACATAACCAACGCCAACACACCGGGTTATAGCCGTCAGGAAGTACTGTTCGAGACTCAGGAAGGCCAGCGGACCGGCGCGGGCACGATTGGCAGCGGTGTCAACATTGCCGACATTCGGCGCCTGGCCAATGAATACCTGGTGCAACAGGTCCGGGAAGACAGCACGCTTTTTGGAGAGCAGGAGGCCCTGAATTCCGAGCTGTCCAGGCTTGATAATTTGCTGGGTGGCGAGACCACCGGGCTCAGTACTGCGTTGAACAATTTCTTTGCCAGTCTTCAAAACGCTGCAGAGGATCCCACCTCTTTACCACAGCGCCAGCTGGTTCTGAGTGAGGCACAACAGGTTGTAAACCGGTTCCAGGCGCTCAACCAGGAGTTTATTCAGCAGCGGGAGTCCATCAAGACCCAGATGCAGCAGGGTATAAAGGATGCCAACACCCTTCTGAAGAGCATTGCCGAACTGAATCTGGCGATTTCTGAATCACCCGGGATTGCCCAGGGACAAATGCCGAATGAACTGCTGGACAAGCGTGATGAGAAACTCCGCCAGCTGTCCGAACTTGTGAATATAAAGGTCAGTCCGGCGGATGGCAGCCAGGTCAACGTGTCTTTGTCTAATGGGCTGTCGCTCGTGGTTGGCAGCAATGCGGCGACTCTTGGTACCCGGGAGAACGCTGAAGATCCGACTCGCCTTGAGTTTACTCTGAGTAATGGCGGCCGGACGCTCAACATCGATGAGCAGATCAACGGTGGCAAACTCGGTGGTCTTCTGCGTTTCGATACTGAGGGATTGAAGCCGGCTTTTGATGAGTTGGGCCGGATCGCCATTGCGCTGTCTGACACAATGAATCAGCAGCATGAAATCGGCATGGATCTGGAGGGTGATCTTGGTGGCCGGTTTTTTACGGATATCAACTCCCTCGAAGCGCAACGCAGCCGGGTTGTGGCGAATGGCAATAACGCTCTGGCAAGCTCCGGGCAGTTAGCTGTAGAGATAACCGACAGCGCCGCTCTGCCTGCCGGGCGATGGACGTTGCAGTTCAGCGGCGATGGCCGGAATTTCGAACTGATCGATCAGGCGAGCGGTAAGACGGTCAATCAGGGCCGGCTGCCGGATCCTGTCCAGTCCGAGATCAGTATGCCCGGGTTCAACATCCGTGTTGAAGGTGGCACGTTCAACGCTGGCGACAAATTCCTCATTCAACCCAGTCGCAATGCTGCTGAGAGCATCGGCCTGGTTGTCAGTCGTGAAGAGGATCTGGCCTTTGCCAGCCCGATTCGCGCTACCTCCAGCGACGATAATATCGGCACGGGCAAGATTGATCAGGGAAAGATGCTGGATGTCAGAAACCCGTTCACCAATTCGCTCTTGCCCGGTTTTCAGAACGCCGGTGAATTGGCAAATGGCCCTCTCACTGTCTCGTTCTCGGCAGGCGGACCGACAGGCTTGCTATACGAAGTAACTGAACCGCTGCCTTCAGGCCAGGTTGTCGCCAGCGGAAGTTACGATCCACAGCAGATCAATACTCTGTTCGAGGAGGATCCTGCGGTCGCCGGGGCGCTGTATCAGGGGTTCCAGTTCCGTATGACGGGTGAACCCGCGGTTGGCGATACCTTCACGATTGAGTACAACTCGAACGGTGTTTCGGATAATCGCAACGCTGAGCTTCTCGCTGCCCTTGGCACGGCAAACACACTCAATGGTGGCAGCCAGAGTTTTGCCGAAGGATACGCCGGCCTGGTTGAGGATATTGGCGTCAAAACCCGCCAGAGCCAGCTCGACGTGGACGCAGGCAGGACGCTTCTTGAGCAGTCCACCAACCAGCGGGAGTCTGTCTCGGGAGTCAACCTTGATGAGGAAGCCGGCCGCCTGATCCAGTATCAGGCTGCATACAATGCCTCGGCCCAGGTAATGTCGGTGGCCCAGGACCTGTTCAATACCCTGTTGCAGAGTTTCCGGTAACGGTTGAGGTGATGTGACATGATCAGAATTTCATCACAGCAGATTTTCTCGGGCGGTATTAACCGGCTTCAGGAACTCAATACCAGTCTGAACAACACCCAGCAGCAGATTTCGACTGGCCAGAGGGTGAACAAGCCTTCCGACGATCCGGTAGCCGCAGCGCGAATTCTGAAGCTGGATCAGGAGCTTTCCCGGGTTGAAACCTATCAGCGCAATGTTGATCTGGCAGAAAACCGGCTGAATCAGGAAGAAAGTGCATTGGAAAGCTCGATCGATGTGATTCAGCGGATCCGGGAATTGACCGTTCAGGCTGGCAATGGATCATTATCGGCTAACGACCGGCGGTCGATTTCCTCGGAGCTGGAGGAACGCCTCGGGCAGTTGGCGAATATTGCCAACACCCGGGACGCCTCCGGTGAGTTCATCTTTAGCGGATTCCAGGGCTCGGTAAAGGCCTTTGAGCAAAATGAATTTGGTAGCTGGACCTATCAGGGCGATGAGGGGCAGAGGGTCCTGGAGATTGATGATGGCGTTACGGTTCCCATAAGCGACAATGGCAAAGATATCTTTGTGAGAGTGCCGGCTGCTGTAACTGGGGAAAATACATCGGTTACATCCGGTTCGTCCATTTCAGGTGTTTCGTTGGTCAATGAAGCGGATCTAAAGGCCGCTTTTCCCGGAACTTTCCCGGATGACATAACGATCCAGATAGATGATAACGGAGCAATAACTGCATCAAGTAGCAGTAATCCCTCTTTGCCAGTGACACCTAACGTCTATGTCAGTGGAGAGCCGTTTGAAGTTGCTGGCGTAGAAGCGACAATTACCGGTCCTTTGCCAACGGCTCCTTCTGTCGATAGTTACACGCTCAAGATAAACGAAAAGCAGTCGGTGTTCGGCACCATCGAAAACCTGATTGCCGGTCTTAACAGCATCGACAAGAGCAGTCCCGGGGGGCAGGCCGAGTATGATGACCTGATTGCCAATTCGCTGATCAATCTGGACAACGCTCAGGAGAGCATTCTGCTGAAGCAGACGGAGTTGGGTGGTCGGATGAACGCAGTTGAATCCACCAAGACCTTCCTTGAGGATTCGTCTGTTTACACCAATGCAATAAGGTCGCAGCTGCAGGACCTGGATTATGCCGAAGCGATCAGTAATCTGAGCTTCCAGAGCTTCGTGCTGCAGGCAGCCCAGCAGTCATTTGCTCAGGTTTCCCAGTTGTCGCTGTTCGACCGACTGTAAATAATTGAAGCCGCGGGCAGATCTGTCCGCTGGCTTATTGCTTTCGCGATTTAGCTCAGTATAATCCCCAACACTCTCCGATGGCGGCGTGGTGAAATTGGTAGACACGACGGATTCAAAATCCGTTGGGGTAAAACCCGTGGCGGTTCGAGTCCGCCCGCCGCTACCATCTTCTTTCCTTCGGCGTCGTTAACAGTCTTCCATGAATGTCTCCGATTTTCATTTTGACCTGCCGGACGAATTGATCGCCCGCTATCCGCTCAAAGATCGAAGCGCATCAAGGTTGCTTTGTCTGGATGGTCTTTCCGGCAAGCTTGATCATCGCGTTTTCAGTGAACTTCCTGATCTGCTTCAGCCCGGTGACCTGCTGGTGTTTAACAACACTCGGGTGATTCCTGCGCGCCTTTTCGGCAAAAAGGAAACGGGTGGACAGGTCGAGGTGCTTGTCGAGCGGGTGACCGGCGAACATGAAATTATCGCCCATGTGCGTGCCTCCAAGGCTTTGAAGGAAGGGCAAAAGGTTCTCCTTGAAGATGGCACCTGTCTGCGTATGTCAGGCCGCGATGAAGCACTGTTTCACCTGGTGTGTGAAAGCGAGGAACCGGTATTGGACGTGTTGGAGCGCATTGGGCATATGCCACTGCCGCCCTACGTTGACCGGCCGGACGAAGCCACCGACCGGGAACGCTATCAGACCGTTTACGCCCGGGAGGCTGGCGCCGTCGCAGCGCCGACGGCAGGGCTTCACTTCGATGAGAGCCTGCTTGAGAAGTTGGCCGCCTGCGGGATCGAAAGTACTTTCGTGACGCTGCACGTCGGGGCCGGCACCTTCCAGCCGGTTCGTGTGGACAGAATCGAAGATCACACCATGCACAGCGAGGTGGTCAATGTTCCCCAGGATGCCGTCGACGCCGTAGAGCGAACCCGCGCGAGGGGAGGGCGTGTGGTGGCTGTGGGCACCACGTCGGTTCGCTCACTTGAGTCTGCAAGTCGTGGCGGACGCTTGAGGGCGTTCACTGGTGAGACTGATATCTTTATTTATCCGGGCTATCGGTTCCAGACCGTTGATGCCCTGATAACCAATTTCCATTTGCCGGAATCCACCCTGATCATGCTGGTCAGCGCCTTCGCCGGCTATGACAATGTGATGGCGGCCTACCGGGAAGCGGTGAAGGAACGCTACCGCTTTTTCAGTTACGGCGATGCCATGTTCATTGCCGGACAGGAACCCAGCCGTGGCATGTTGCTGGGGGCGGCCGTGGAATCCAATGAATCCGGTACTGATAATGCCGGGGAGGCCTTGTGACGCAAACCTGTTTTATGTCGTTCGAAAAACTGGGCGAGGATGGGCGTGCCCGTCGTGGCCGGCTGACGTTCCCCCGGGGCACGGTTGAAACGCCCGCCTTCATGCCGGTTGGAACATACGGCACTGTGAAGGGCATGTTGCCCCGCGATATTCATGAGATCGGCGCAGAAATTATCCTCGGTAATACCTTTCACCTGATGCTCCGGCCAGGCACCGAAGTGGTCAAGGCCCATGGTGATCTTCATGATTTCACCCAATGGCAGGGGCCGATCCTGACCGACTCCGGCGGCTTTCAGGTATTCAGCCTGGGCGAGATGCGAAAGATTACCGAGGAAGGGGTTACCTTCCGTTCACCGGTCGATGGCTCTCCGGTGGAGCTGTCTCCGGAAATTGCCACACAGGTCCAGCGGGACCTTGGTTCTGACATCGTCATGATTTTTGACGAATGCACGCCTTACCCAGCCACCGAACGCCAGGCAAAAGACTCCATGGAGCTGTCACTGCGCTGGGCACAACGCAGCAAGGATGCCCATGAGGGGAATCCTGCTGCATTGTTCGGCATTGTTCAGGGTGGTATGTACGAGAGCCTGCGGGACCGCTCCCTGGAGGGTCTTACAGACATTGGCTTCGATGGCTATGCCATCGGTGGCCTTTCGGTTGGCGAGCCAAAGGAAGACATGATCCGGATTCTGGATCACTTGCCACCGAAAATGCCGGAGGACAAACCACGGTACCTGATGGGCGTAGGCCGGCCGGAGGATATCGTGGAGGCCGTTCGGCGTGGCGTCGACATGTTCGACTGCGTGATGCCGACCCGCAATGCCCGAAACGGCTACCTGTTCACTTCCACCGGGATTGTAAAAATCCGCAACGCGCGGCATCGTCACGACACTGCCCCTCTGGATGAACGCTGTGACTGTTACACCTGCAAGAATTTTTCGAGAAGTTATCTGCATCATCTCGATAAATGTGGAGAAATGCTGGGTTCGCAGCTGAATACAATACATAACCTTCGGTTTTACCAGAACCTGATGGCTGGATTGCGTGGGGCCATTGAAGCAGGTACATTGTCGGACTTTGTAACCGACTTCTATGCCCTGCGCGGAGAGACCGTTCCGCCTCTGGGCAATGTTTGATCTATTCGCTAAACCAACGGAGATATTCAATGAAATCTATTAAAATGCTCGTTGCCGGCCTTTTGGCTCTGATGCCTGCTTTTGCCATGGCACAGGACCCGGCTGCACAGGGTATGGGTGTTATGGGCCAGGTCATCTTTTTTGCTGGCTTCATTCTGATTTTCTATTTCCTGATCTGGCGCCCGCAGTCCAAGCGAGCGAAAGAGCATAAGGCGCTGATGTCTGGCCTGAACAAGGGCGACGAGGTTGTGACCTCCGGTGGTGTTGCCGGCAAGATTACCAAGGTAACTGACGATTTTATCGTTGTGGAAGTTGCCGATAATGTCGAGATCAAGGTCCAGAAAGTAGCCGTGGCCGCGGCTCTGCCCAAGGGCACGCTCAAGGACATCTGAGCGGGGCCATTTAGCCGGCCATCCCTGGTGGCCGGTCTGAATCTTCCTGGCTGAAACACCAAGGCCGGCCATCAGGCCGGCTACAAGGGATCCCATGCTGAACAAGTATCCGCTTTGGAAAAACCTGGTTATCCTGGTCGCGCTCGTGATCGGGTTTATCTACGCTTTGCCCAACCTCTTCCCCGACGATTACGCCATCCAGATCACAGGCGCCCGCAGCAGCACAGAGGTGAATGCCGGTGTGCTCGAGAGGGCTGTCGATGTGCTGGAAAGCCAGGGTATCGAGGTGAAAAGCAGTACTCTTCAGGATCGGGATGCTCTGATCCGTCTCACCAACTCTGAAGACCAATTGCAGGCTCGCCCACTGGTGCAGGCTACGCTTGGCAACGAATACCTGGTTGCGCTGAACATGGCGGCTTCCACGCCGGGATGGCTGAAAAGCCTGGGTGCTGGCCCCATGAAGCTGGGCCTGGATCTTCGCGGCGGCGTTCACTTCCTCCTGGAAGTCGATATGGAGACCGCGGTAAGCCAGCGACTCGAAGCCATGTCCGGCCAGATCAAGCGAGAGCTGCGTGAAGAGCGGATCCGTTATCGTGGCGGGGATGTGGAAGACAGTCGTCAGATTGTTCTCAGCTTCCGCGACGAAGAATCCCGCACCGAAGCCTTCAATATGGTGCGTGACCAGTACAACGAATTCCTTCTGGATGAGCAGACCCAGGGTGATGAGTTCCTCCTGGTGTTGACCCTGTCTGAGGCGGAAGTAACGGCGATCCAGGACTACGCCCTGGAGCAGAACCTTACCACCATCCGTAATCGGGTGAATGAGCTGGGCGTAGCCGAGCCCCTGGTTCAACAGCAGGGCGCCGACCGCATTATCGTTGAGCTCCCCGGTGTGCAGGATACCGCGCAGGCCAAGCGTGTACTTGGCGCCACCGCAAACCTCGAGTTCCGCATGGAGGCCCGACAGGACGCGCCGAGCAGCGAAACCGAAGAGTTCGGTTTCCGCGATCAACCACAGCGCACCGCCCGCCTTGAGCAGGAAGTCATTGCCACCGGTAATAATGTGGCCAATGCCCAGCAGGCCTTTGATGAGAACGGTCAGCCCCAGGTTAACATCACCATGGATTCCGTTGGTGGTGATCTGATGAATCGCGCCACCCGCAATGCGATTGGCCGCCGGATGGCCGTGTTGTTCATCGAATACCGTACGGAAACCGAAACCAGAATGGTTGACGGTGAGCCTCAGGAAGTTGAAAACCGCGTAGTAGAGAAGGGCATTATCAGCCTGGCTACTGTGCAGTCCGCGTTGGGAAGCAGCTTCCGTATTACCGGTCTTGATTCCATCCCGGAGGCGGCAGAACTCGCGTTGCTGCTGAGGGCTGGTGCGCTGGCGGCGCCAATGTACTTTGTTCAGGAAAGGACAATCGGCCCCAGCCTTGGTCAGAAGAATATTGATGCCGGCATGATGTCGGTGGCGCTGGGCTTCGGTCTGGTGCTGCTGTACATGCTTGTCTATTACCGTGGGTTCGGTGTTGTCGCGAACATTGCGCTAACCCTGAACCTGATGCTTCTGGTGGCGTGCATGTCGATTCTGTCGGCAACGCTGACCTTGCCGGGTATCGCCGGTATCGTTCTGACCGTGGGTATGGCGGTAGATGCCAACGTGCTTATCTTTGAGCGTATAAAGGAAGAGCTCAAATCCGGTGTGCCTCCCCAGACGGCGATCAATTCCGGTTATTCCCGAGCCTTCGTTTCCATTTTCGATGCCAACATCACCACCTTGCTGGTTGCCGTCATTCTGTTTGCCATGGGTTCCGGCCCGGTGAAAGGCTTTGCGGTTACCCTGTGCATCGGGATCCTCACGTCGATGTTCTCTGGCCTGATGGTCAGCCGCAGCATCGTGAACCTTATTTACGGCGGCCGCAGGGTCGAGAAGCTGTCGATCGGAGGAAAGCTCGCCAATGTCTGAAGATCAAAAGCAACCGTTTGATTTCATGGGCTTGCGGAAAATTGCTTCCGTAATCTCTATCTCGCTGATCGTTGTGTCCATTGCCCTCCTGGCCGTTCGTGGTCTGAACCTGGGGATGGACTTTACCGGCGGCACGTCCGTTGAATTTGAATATGCAGAGGCGCCGCAGCTCGATGAAATCCGGTCCAGGCTCGATGCCGCCGGCTATGAGCAGTTCTCTGTCCAGAACTTTGGAGCCGACACCACAGTGCTGGTGCGTATGGCCGAGGCTGACAACGATCAACTGGCCCCCGAGGTAACCCGAACCCTGAAAGAGGGTGGCGTGGAGTTGGAGCTCGTCAGTTCCGAGTTTGTGGGCTCCCAGGTTGGCGAGGAGCTCAAGGAAGATAGCGGCCTTGGCCTGCTGATTGCCCTGGCGGTCGTGCTCATCTATGTGGGAATGCGCTTCCAGTTCAAGTTCGGTATTGCCTCGGTGGTGCCCCTGGCTCACGATGTAATTATCGTTCTGGGTGTCTTTGCCCTGTTCCAGTGGACCTTTGATCTCACGGTGCTGGCGGCCCTGCTTGCTGTAATCGGCTACTCGCTGAACGACACCATCGTTGTAGCTGACCGTATCCGGGAAAATTTCCGCAAGATGCGCGTTGGTGAGCCCTGGGACATTATCAACGAATCGATTCATCAGACCATCGCCCGGACAATCAATACCTCCGGCACAACTCTTGTGGTGCTGTTCGCCCTGTATTTTCTGGGTGGTGAGGCGATCAACAACTTTGCCCTGGCACTGATTATCGGTGTGGTTGTTGGTACCTATTCTTCCATCTACGTGTCTGCCAACCTCCTGATGGTTATGGGCGTGTCCCGTGACGATCTGATCGTGCCGCAGAAAGAAGGCGCCGAAAACGAGGGCGAGGAAGAGCAGCCGCCGGAATGGCTGAACAGGATGTAATTCGATCTGGTCCTGTCGTTTCGGGCATAAAAAAACCGCCACATGATGTTGGCGGTTTTTTTGTGTCCGGAAAAGCCTGGCGCTTTAGCGGGGCAGCCGGCCCCGGAACGGGTGCAGTACTTTCAGAACTTCCCGGAACAGTTTCGGATTTGCCACTACCAGCTGGCGGGCATTGCCGGTAGACGGGTTGCCGGAGAAATCGCCGGTCAGTGCGCCGGATTCCATGGCGAGTGTGACGCCCAGATCCAGATCGGTCGCCTCGGGGCGGAAAATGATCGCCGCATCCATCAGGCCCGCTGAAACTCGGGCAATATCCAGGACCACACAGCCTGACGTGCGGAACATGCCAGAATCCCGTGCCAGTACCGCGGCCATTTCGCCCCAGAGCATTGGATCTTCGCTCTTACGGGCCTGGTCCAGCAGGTTGGTTGCAATCGCGGCATTTTCTGGCAGTTTGATTTCCGAAGCACGTACCCGGCGGCTATTCAATGCGGCGCCGTGGCCACGGCTGGCGGAATATTCCTCGCCGGTAACGGGGTTCACCAGCAGCAGGTTTTCGGTACGGTTATTCTTCTTCTGGGACAATGCCAGAGCAAACTCCGGAATGCCCCTCAGGAAATTCTCACGCCCCAGGACCGGGAAAATATGCCAGCTTTTCTCGCTGGTTCCGGCATTCGCTTCGTTCAATGGCGCGATGCTGTGGTCCTTGTAGGCCTTTTCGAGTTGTTCGGCAAAGTTATCGTAAATAGACTGCTCAACCCGCTCCAGCTGCCGACGGCGTTCTGAGTCGTCCTTACCGGTGGGTTCCTGGCGCTCGAAATGGGCTTTCAGATAATCGGACCCCTGACGCGCGACGCGCAGGGCCATTTTAATAGCTGGTTGCATCTGAGTGTTCATTATCCGGGTGTGTGAAGGCCGGGTATCATAGCAAAAGATCACCCCGCTTGTATGTTTTTTGACTCAGCAATAGCACGGATAATCAGAGGTTACGGGTTGTCCGGAGGGGCAGTGAGGCGGTGCTTTCTGCTATCATTGCCGCCCTGATCAACAACCTTGGGCCTGCTAGCAATGCACAAAAGCGCACTTCCACAGGAAGGGACAGAAACATTTCAGGATCAGATCCGGATTGTTCTGGTAGAGACATCTCATTCCGGCAACATCGGCGCTGTTGCCCGAGCCATGAAAAATATGGGGTTGGGCAATCTGTGGCTGGTTAACCCGGCTTCTTTTCCGGATGAGGCGTCCTACGCTCGCGCGGCGGGAGCGTCTGATGTGCTTGATAACGCTCATGTGGTGTCTTCGCTGGACGAGGCGCTTTCCGACTGCGTGCTGGTGATGGGGACAAGTGCCCGGGGAAGAAAGGTGCCATGGCCGGTTTGTGCGCCACCTGAGGCCGCAGCGGCCGCGGCAGGCCACGCAGAAAATGGCCCGGTGGCCCTGGTATTCGGAAGAGAGAATCATGGTCTGAGCAACGACGAGCTGCAGCGTTGCCACTACCACATTCATATCCCGTCTAACCCGGATTACAGTTCCCTGAATCTGGCCATGGCTGTTCAGGTGATGTGCTATGAATTGCGAATGTATTATCTGCGCAGCCTTGAAGGCGGTGAGGGGAGCCCATACCTAAAGTCGATGACCAGACCCGGGGACGAAGGCTGGGACGTGCCGCCGGCCAAAGTTCACGATGTCGAGGGCTTTTTCGGGCACCTCGAGCAGGTGCTGATTGATGTGGATTTTCATCGACGGGAGAACCCCAGGCAACTGATGACGCGCTTGCGGCGTCTGTTCCAGCGGGCCAGACTGGATCAGATGGAAATCAACATTCTCAGGGGTATTCTCACTGCTGTTCAGAAGGCGGCAGGTACACAGAATAGCAGCAAATCAACCGAGGCCGGCACTGCGGCGACGGAACAGGATAATGGCCATGTTTGAGCGTTTGCGGGAAGACATTAACAGCGTGTTCCATCGGGATCCCGCCGCGAGGAACACCTTTGAGGTCCTGACCAACTATCCGGGCTTGCACGCACTGCTTTTTCATCGGTTTTCCCATTGGTTGTGGAGCCTCGGTCTGAAATGGCTTGCTCGGACCATCTCCACCATTGCCCGGTGGCTGACCGGCATCGAGATCCATCCGGGCGCGACCATCGGGCGCCGGTTTTTCATTGACCATGGCATGGGCGTGGTCATTGGCGAGACCACGGTTATAGGCGATGACGTTACCCTTTATCAAGGCGTTACCCTTGGCGGAACCAGCTGGAACAAAGGCAAGCGCCACCCCACGATTGGCAACAGCGTCGTGGTTGGTGCCGGCGCAAAGATTCTGGGGCCCTTTGAAGTGGGCGAGGGTGCCAAGATCGGGTCGAATTCCGTGGTTACGAAGGAAGTGCCCGCAGGAGCAACGGTGGTAGGTATTCCGGGCCGAGTCATCGTCAAGCGTAAAGGCGAGGATGATGCGCGCCGCAAGGAGATGGAAGAGCGCATGGGCTTCGACGCCTATGGTGTGACTGAGGAAATGCCAGACCCGGTTGCCCGGGCCATGCGCTCGCTGCTTGATCACATGCATGCGGTGGATGATCGCATCGAGAACATGTGCAAGGCATTGCGTAAGGTGAACAGTGAATACCAGAATGGCGAGCTGCCGCCGTTACAGGAAGAGGACTTTGATTGCGTCCGTGATGACGATGAGGTGCGCCGCTGAATACTTGACTGAAATGGTTGGTCAATTCATACTCTCAGCTGCGTTTTTGAGATTCAATCCCGTCACGGGGCTGACACTATGAAGTTGACCACCAAAGGCCGCTATGCCGTCACGGCAATGCTTGATCTGGCTCTGCATGGAGATCAGGGGCCGGTGAGTCTCGCTGATATTTCGGCCCGTCAGGAAATCTCACTGTCCTACCTGGAACAGCTTTTCTCCCGTCTCCGCCGCCAGAAACTGGTTGTCAGTATTCGCGGCCCCGGAGGAGGTTATAAACTCAGTCGTCCGGCGGCTGAGCTTTATATTGCCGAAGTTGTCGACGCCGTCAGCGAGTCGCTGGATACAACACGGTGTGGCAATAAAGGTGATTGCCAGAATGGCGAGAAATGCCTGACCCACCATCTCTGGTCTGATCTCAGCGATCAGATTCATCAGTTCCTGAGCGAGATAAGTCTCGGAGATCTGATGAGAAAACACGAAATTCGCCAGGTTGCGGACCGGCAGAACCGCCGTCAGTCTGACAACGGCTCAGAAACCATCAACACCGAACGCCTGTCTGATCAGGCGCCGGCCTGACACCAACAAGTTTCCGGATCCCATGAAAAAGCCCGTTTATATGGATTACGCGGCCACCACGCCCGTTGATCCTGCTGTCGCCGATGAAATGATGAAGTACCTCACGCTGGATGGCGTTTTCGGTAATCCTGCATCCCGGACGCACGCCTACGGTTGGCAAGCGGAAGCTGCTGTGGAAGCTGCACGCAAGCAGGTTGCCGGGCTGATTCACGCCGACCCCCGGGAAATCGTCTGGACGTCAGGCGCCACGGAATCGGATAACCTGGCGATCAAGGGCGCTGTGGCAGGCCGGCAGGGTGTTCATATCATTACCTCGAAGATTGAGCACAAGGCCGTCGTCGATACCTGCAAGTGGCTGGAGCACCAGGGGACCGATGTTACCTGGCTGGATCCCGCAGCCGACGGGACCATCAGTTGTGAGCAGGTGTTGGATGCGTTGCAGGAAAATACCGTGCTTGTCAGCCTGATGCTGGTGAACAACGAGCTGGGAACGATCAACGATATTGCCGCTATTGGTGCCGAATTGCGTCAGCGTGGCGTTCTTTTCCATGTGGACGCCGCCCAGGCCGGCGGCAAGATGGCCATTGATGTTGGTTCCATGCCGGTAGATCTGTTAGCGCTCTCCGGGCACAAGGTGTATGGGCCGAAAGGGGTGGGCGCTCTCTACGTGAGGCGGTCCCCGGACGTGCAAATTGAAGCCCAGATCCATGGCGGTGGCCATGAACGGGGAATGCGCTCAGGAACCTTGCCGACCCACCAGATCGTGGGAATGGGAAAAGCGTTTTCACTGGCTCAATCCGGGCTTGAGGAAGAAATCGTTAAACTGGAGGCGCTCCGGAAGTCTTTTCTGGCGGGGCTTCAGTCTCTCGACGGTGTCAGTCTTAACGGCAGTGAAAGCAATCGCGTGCCCGGTATAGTGAATCTGTCCTTTGACGGCGTTGATGCCGAGTCCCTGATGCTGGGCCTTCGGGATCTGGCGGTCTCCTCCGGTTCGGCCTGCGCTTCGGCCACAGTAGAACCTTCTTATGTTTTGCGTGGTATTGGGCTGAGTGATGAGCAGGCCCATCGGGCGCTGCGTTTTTCCTTCGGCCGTTTCACCACCGAAGAGGACGTGGCCTTTGCCAGTTCGCAAATAGTTGATGTTGTTAGCCGCCTCCGCGCAGTGCGGTAGGAAGTTTGCCCCGGACTGCGTATAATCGCAGGCCAGAATTTTTACCATCCACAAACTGGAGAAAGACCATGGCAACTGAGCGCACGCTCTCGATTATCAAGCCCGACGCGGTAGCAAAAAACGTGATCGGCGAAATCTACAGCCGCTTTGAGAAAGCGGGACTGAACATTGTTGCTGCCAAGATGATGCACCTCACCCAGGAGCAGGCGGAAGGCTTCTACGCAGAGCACAAAGAGCGTCCGTTCTTTAACGATCTGGTTGCTTTCATGACCTCCGGTCCGGTGGTTGTCCAGGTTCTGGAAGGCGAGGGCGCCATCCTCAAGAACCGTGATCTGATGGGCGCGACCAACCCGAAGGAAGCCGATGCTGGCACCATCCGTGCCGATTTCGCCTCTTCCATCGACGCGAACGCCGTTCACGGCTCTGATTCCGCAGCTTCAGCAGAGCGCGAAATCGCCTATTTCTTCAATGACAACGAGATCTGCCCGCGGGGCTGATCGCGTTGATCGGAGGCGACCGGATGGTCGCCTCCGAATTGGTTATCTGATCGAGGTTATGAAATGACAGCGGCCGCTGAAAAAACCAATCTTCTGGGGATGCCGAAAGCCAAGCTCGAAGCTTTCTTCGAATCCCTGGGAGAGAAGCGTTTTCGTGCCACACAGGTGTTGCAGTGGATACATCAGCGTGGCGCTGATGACTTCGATCAAATGACCAATATGAGCAAGGCGCTGCGGGAGAAGCTGAAGCAGGTTGCCGAGATCCGTGGTCCTGAGGTGGTTTACGACGAAACGTCCAAAGACGGCACCCGCAAATGGGTGATGCGCATGGACAACGGCAACAGTGTCGAGACCGTGCTGATACCAGACGGGGAGCGAGGCACGCTTTGCGTTTCCTCACAGATTGGTTGCAGTCTGGACTGCACCTTCTGCTCCACGGGCAAGCGTGGATTCAACCGTAATCTTACCGCGGCGGAAGTTATCGGCCAGGTATGGGTCGCGCGCAAGGCCTTTATGCCTTTCGAGCCGGGTCCGGATCGACCGATAACCAACGTGGTCATGATGGGCATGGGCGAGCCCCTCCTCAATTTCGACAACGTCGTCGATGCCATGAACCTCATGATGGAAGATCTGGCCTACGGGATCTCCAAGCGTCGAGTTACTCTCAGCACATCCGGTGTTGTGCCGGCTCTGGACCGCCTGTCGGAAGTTACCGATGTTTCACTGGCCATTTCCCTGCATGCGCCGAATGATGAACTTCGTAACAAACTGGTTCCGTTGAATAAAAAGTACCCGATAGCAGAACTGCTGGCTGCGACCAAGCGCTACTTCGCCCGGTTGCCGGACAAGCGCAAGGCAACGATCGAATACACCGTGATCGAGGGGATGAACGATCAGCCAGAGCATGCCCGCGAGCTGGCAGTGCTTCTGAGGGATCTGCCGTGCAAGATCAACCTGATTCCCTTTAATCCGTTCCCGGAAAGCGATTTCCGGCGGCCAAGCATGAATGCGACCCGTCGCTTCCAGACGGCTCTGAACGAGGCCGGTTACATCACGACCATCCGAACCACCCGGGGAGACGACATTGATGCCGCGTGTGGTCAGCTGGTAGGGCGCGTCGAAGACAGGACCCGTCGGAGCCAGAGGTATATTCAGGTTCAGCAGGTAAATCCCTGAACCAGGAACGTCTTGCAGCCCAATCGAGGAAGGGGACACCCGTGATAACGACACCAGCAAACCGACGCTTTTCCATGTTAGTGGCCGTGCTGCTGACTGTGCTGGTTACAGGTTGCGTTACCACCACCGACAGTCGGTTTTCACGGGAAGCGGATAAGCAGGAAGCACTGGATAACTATGTCAAACTGGCTACAGCCTATATAGGACAGGGCAACCTCGAGCGTGCGCGTCATCACCTCGACAGGGCGTTGAAGCTCGATTCAGATGACCCTGGAGCCAGGGCCGCGATGGGTCTTGTTTACAACGCCGAGAGTGAACCCGAGCTTGCGGAGCGCAATTTCAAACAGGCTATTTCCGAGGATCCGGGCTATACCAGGGCGCGAGTCTACTACGGTGCCTTCCTGTTCGGCCAGAACCGGATGGAAGATGCGCGCGACCAGTTCCGCGCTGCATCAAGGGATACTGGTTACCAGGACCGGGGGTCGGTGTTCTTTAACCTTGGCATGACTCAGGAGCGGCTCGGAGAACTGGAGGCTGCCGCCACATCTTATCGCCGGGCGGTTGAGCTGACGCGGGGTGATGCCCGCTCCCTGCTGGCGCTTTCACGGGTGTCTGTTGAGACCGGTGACTACGACGATGCGGCCCGTTACTATTCGCGCCTGATTTCAATGATGCAGAGAAATCAGCGTCTGGTTCATTCACCGGAGAGTCTTCTTACCGGCATTCGTATTGCCCGCTATTACAGTGATGAAGACCAGGAAGCGAGCCTTGCACTTCAGCTCAGAAATAAATTTCCGGAGTCAGTCGAATACCAACAATATAAGGTGCTGATTTCTAATGGCAACTGAAGAAAATCCACAGCCAGCGATGAAGGACCCCGTAGGGCAGCAGCTACAGAAAGCAAGGGAAAAAGCCGGTTTGAGCACCGGAGATGTCGCCGCAGCGCAGCATCTGCGCCCCTCGGTGATCCAGGCGATAGAGTCGGGAGATTACAGCCAGATTGACAGTGAACTCTTTCTGAAAGGGTATGTCAGGGCTTATGCAAGACAGGTTGGGTTGGATGCGGATGCGGTAATCGCCGATCTGGATCAGGAGCTGGAGCCAATCCGGCAACAGCGCGAACAGGAGCAGGAAGCCAATCCTCTGGTTGATATTGAGCGCCGCAGACGTCGGAAACGCCAGCTGGCCAAGGCCCTGTTCTTTCTGGTCGTCCTGGGTATTGCCGGTTATCTGGCGTTTACCTTCCTGCTTCCTAAACAGGATGCCGCACCCTCGGAGGCGGTAACGGAGTCTGAGGCGTTGCCTGAGGAGGAAGAGCAGGGGGCAACTGAGCAGTTGACAGCGTCGGCTGAGCCAGAGCGTTCCGAGCCTCAGGCTGTAGCAACCGTTGAAGAGCCTGAGCCTGCAGTAGTGGAATCTGAGCCTGAGGTTGCAGAGCCCCAGGAGCCGTCGCCAGAACAAGTTGAACTGGATGCTGGCGGGGCTCAGGCCACGGCAGACACTGCAGTCGTTGAAGACTCCGTTCAGGAGCCGGTCGACCCGGTGACCGAGCAGATTCCGGCGGTTGTTCAGACGCCGGATCCGGTTCTTGAAAATCCAAATGGCTTTTCTGAAGTGGCGGACACAGGCCGGCTTCAGATTCGCTTCAGCGACGATTGTTGGGTTCAGGTCAGTGATGCTGCGGGTAACCGGTTGGTGAATTCGCTTCAGCGGAACGGAGACCAGATCGATGTTGCCGGACCAGCGCCGCTCAGGGTTGTTATTGGTGCGGTCGATGCGGTCGAATCCATCCGTTTCCAGGGTGAGCCCGTGGATATCGGCGGCTACCGGGTTGTCAATAACCGGTCAGAATTTACCCTGACAATCTGAAACTTGATCAAATTTTCTATATCGGTCAGCAAGACATGAAACAGGATTCCCCGATTACCAGACGCAAATCCCGCCAGATCATGGTGGGCAATGTTCCTGTGGGTGGCGACGCGCCGATCGCGGTGCAAAGCATGACCAACACCAACACCTGTGACGTGGAGGCCACGGTTGGCCAGATCACGGCATTGCAGGAAGCGGGTGCGGACATCGTGCGGGTTTCTGTGCCTTCCATGGACGCTGCAGAGGCGTTCGGAAAGATTCGGGAGCGGGTATCCCTGCCACTGGTCGCCGACATCCATTTCGATTACAAGATCGCGCTCAGGGTGGCGGAGCTGGGTGTAGACTGTCTACGTATCAATCCGGGCAATATCGGCCGGGATGATCGCGTCAGTGCTGTTATCAGCGCGGCGCGGGACGGCAACATTCCGATTCGGATCGGTGTAAACGCCGGTTCCCTGGAAAAGTCTCTTCAGCGTAAATACGGTGAACCCACGGCAGACGCGCTGGTGGAATCCGCCATGCGCCATATCGATATCCTCGACCGTCATGATTTCCAGGACTTCAAGGTCAGCCTGAAAGCCTCCGAGGTGTTCATGACCGTGGATGCCTACCGTAAGATCGCCCAGCAGATAGAACAGCCGCTCCATCTGGGTATTACCGAAGCCGGTGGCCTGCGCTCGGGCACCGTCAAGTCCTCCATTGGGCTGGGCATGCTTCTGATGGATGGCATCGGCGACACCATACGCGTATCACTGGCGGCGGATCCAGTGCAGGAAATCAAGGTGGGGTTCGATATTCTCAAGAGTCTTCGCCTGCGCAGCCGGGGCATCAATTTTATTGCCTGTCCGAGCTGTTCCCGCCAGAACTTCGATGTCATCCAGACCATGAATGACCTGGAAGCGCGGCTGGAGGATGTGAATGACTCCCTCGATGTGGCCATCATCGGATGCATCGTCAACGGCCCGGGTGAGGCCAAAGTTGCCGACCTCGGACTGACCGGTGGCAGCCCCAAGAATCTTTTCTATATGGCGGGCAAACCGAACCAGAAGCTGGACAATGCCACGTTGACCGATGATCTGGAGCGCCTGATTCGCGAGGAAGTGGCACGTCGCAAGGAACAGGAAGAATCGATCATTGCCCGTTCGGACAACTGATCGTTTCCATTCCCGGGCACAACCATCCAGACAGATTTAAGGGTTAACATTGGCAAAGATTCAGGCAATTCGCGGGATGAACGATATCCTGCCGGAGCAGACGCCCGTATGGCAGTTTGTAGAATCCACGGTACGCAGGGTGCTGTCCCAGTATGGCTACCAGGAAATCCGCATGCCGATCGTGGAACAGACCGACCTGTTCAAGCGGTCGATTGGTGAAGTCACCGACATTGTCGAAAAGGAAATGTACACCTTTGAAGACCGCAACGGTGACAGCCTGACTTTGCGTCCGGAGGGTACAGCCGGTTGTGTCCGGGCGGCCGAGGAACACGGCCTCCTGTTCAACCAGACCCGTCGACTCTGGTACACGGGCCCCATGTTCCGACATGAACGTCCGCAAAAGGGGCGGTATCGCCAATTCCACCAGATCGGCGTGGAATGTTTCGGGATGACTGGTCCTGATATCGATGCCGAATTGCTGATCCTGACCGCGAGACTCTGGAAAGAGCTCGGACTTGCCGAGCATACCCGTCTGGAAATCAATTCCATTGGAACGTCCGAATCTCGACGGGTTTACCGGACAGCCCTTGTAGAGTATCTGAGCCAGTTCAAGTCAGACCTCGATGCAGACAGTCAGCGGCGCCTGGAGTCTAATCCCTTGCGAATTCTGGACAGCAAGGATCCTTCCACCCGCAAGATCCTGGAAAACGCGCCCAGCCTCGACGACTATCTTGATGAAGAATCCCGAGAGCATTTCGAGCGTCTGAAATCGTTGCTGGATGCTGCGGGCGTGGCGTATTCAGTTAACCCGGCGTTGGTTCGGGGCCTGGATTATTACGGCAAGACCGTCTTCGAATGGATAACCGACAGTCTCGGTGCCCAGGGTACCGTGTGCGCCGGTGGCCGATACGATGGCCTGGTGGAACAGCTGGGTGGCAAACCGACAGTCGCCGTAGGCTTTGCAATGGGTCTGGAGCGTCTTATCCTGCTGCTGGAAACGCTTGGGCTGGTCCCGGATTACGTGAACAGCAACGCCGATGTGTATGTGACGGCTATGGGAGACGGGGCGTTGGCGCCAGCGCTCATATTGGCTGAAAAACTGCGTGCAGCCTTGCCGGAGCGAGTTATCGTTTCTCACTGTGGGGGCGGCAGTTTTAAAAGCCAGATGAAGAAGGCTGACCGTAGTGGCGCCAGGTACGCAGTGATTCTGGGTGAGAATGAGGTGGCCAATGGAACTGCGGGACTGAAACCCTTGCGTGCTGATGAGCCTCAGACCGAGATTGCCCAGGACGAGTTGGCCGCTGCGCTGGCCACGGCGATGGCAGACTGAATCCGACCAAATTTACTGATACAAAAGCAAAAATTCGACAACAGGAGTCCTCATGGCAGAGTTGCGCACCGAAGAAGAACAGATCCAGGCGATCAAGGACTGGTGGAAGAAGAACGGCAGTTCCCTGCTGATCGGCATTGGTGCGGCCCTGGCCATCGTGTTTGGCTGGCAGGCCTGGCAGAACCATCAGGCCCAGCAGCGCACCGAGGCAGCGAACCAGTTCGCCAACCTGCTGAATGCCTTCAGTGACCAGGCCGATGAAACCAGCGGCGAGACCGTCGCTTTCGTGGCGCAGACCCTGAGAGAAGATTACACGGACAGTGCCTATGCGGTTTACGGCAATCTGATCCTGGCACGCCAGCAATTGATGCAGGAAGGCAATGCCGAAGCTGCTGTTGATTCCCTGAAGTGGGCGCTGGACAAGACCGGCGAGCACGAAGCATTGGCGCTTGTGGTGCGCAATCGCCTGGCTCGCGCCCAGTTTTCCGCGGGCCAGTACGAAGAGGCGCTGGCCACCATCGATGGTGCCGGTAATGCCGACGCGTTTGCTGCCATGTACTCCGAGTTGCGCGGCGACATCCTGCTGGCGCAGGGCGACAAGGAGGGCGCTCGCGAAGCTTATCTTGCTGCCCGTGAACAGAGCCAGCAGGGCCGCAGTGGCATTCTGGAACTGAAACTGGCTGACCTCGGTGTCGGGGAGGATGCCTGATGCCACTCCTCCGCGACAGGATTTCGAAACGCGGACTGCTGATGGGGCTGGCGCTTCTGGCGGCACTTTCCGGCTGTAGCACGACGGATACCTTCGAACAACCTGTTCCGGTTCCTGAAATTGAGGCGACAGCCGAATTCAAGAGAGTCTGGAGCATGTCCGTGGGCGACGGTCATGATGGCGATTTTCTCTACCTGGCACCCCTGAACACCGGCGATCTGATCTACGCTGCTTCGGCGGACGGGGAGCTGTACGCCGTGGCGTCGGATTCCGGCAAGGTTGTCTGGGAATCAGAATTTGAGGAGCGCATCTTCTCTGGTCTCGGCGGTGATGGGGAGAATCTCTACCTGACCACCGAGAACGCTGATCTGGTGGCGCTCTCCCGTGAAGATGGCACCGAAATCTGGCGCCAGCCACTGCCGACGGAAGTGTTGTCCGCACCTCAGTCCAATGGCTCTCTGGTTGTCGCCCAGACCACTGATGGCAAGGTTCTCGGGTTCAGCGCCGCCGATGGCGAAAAGTTATGGCAGTACGACGGTACCGTTCCGGTCCTTTCGATGCGGGCCGCCGCAGCCCCGCTGGTTGGTGGTGACGTGGTCATAGCTTCTTTTGCCAGCGGTAAACTGATTGCCCTGGCCGCAGGCTCGGGTCAACCGATGTGGCAGTATGAAGTGGGCCAGCCCCAGGGGCGCACCGAGCTGGAAAGGCTGGTCGATGTGGCGGGGCAGCCCCTGGTCATTGAAACCGCCGTCATGGTGGTTGGTTACCAGGGTAAACTTGCCCTCGTTGATATTCGTACCGGGCAGGAAATCTGGAGCCGGAAAGCTTCCAGCCTCTATTCCCCGATGATTGGCGGCGGCGAGATCTATCTGGCCTCGGCCAATGGCGACATTGTTGCCCTGAGAGGCTCGGACCGTCGGGAAGTCTGGACCCAGGATCGTCTCGCCTGGCGCCAACTGACCCAGCCAATGGTTTACGAAGACTACCTGGTGGTAGGCGATTTCGAAGGCTACCTGCACGCCATTGACCGTGAGAACGGCAAGCTGGTCGGCCAGCTGGAGTTCGACGATGAGGGTATCCGCGTACCGGCACAGCGTCTTGCCAATGGTAACCTGCTGGTTTTTGGCAACAGCGGAAAGATGGCCGTATTCCAGGTTAAACCGCAGGATTGATCCCCAATTATGACCCCAGTTATTGCCCTTGTCGGACGCCCCAACGTTGGCAAATCGACATTGTTTAATCAGATGACCCGTTCCAGGGATGCCCTGGTTGCGGACTTCCCGGGGCTTACCCGTGACCGCAAATACGGTGAGGGCAGCTATGAGGGGCAGCGCTTCATCGTCATAGACACCGGTGGTCTTACCGGTGACGAGCAGGGCCTCGATCTTGAAATGGCGCGTCAGTCCATGCAGGCGGTGGAAGAGGCTGACATTGTTCTGTTCCTGGTGGACGGTCGTGCCGGTCTGACCGCGGGCGATGAGCTTATTGCAGACAGTCTTCGCAGGTCTGGAAAGCAGGCTCATCTGGTTGTGAACAAGACCGATGGCCAGGATCCGGACATTGCGGCATCGGATTTCTACAGCCTGGGCTTTGAATCCACGTTCCTGATTGCCGCGTCCCACAACCGGGGTATCCGTTCGATGCTCGAAATCCTGCTGCCCTCCGAGGAGGAGCGGGAGGAAGAGGATCGGGCTGATCGTTACCCCGGCATCCGCATTGGCGTGGTCGGCAGGCCGAATGTGGGCAAGTCCACCCTGGTCAATCGGATGCTCGGTGAAGAACGTGTCGTGGTTTACGACATGCCGGGCACTACCCGGGATAGCGTTTACATTCCGTACGAGCGCCAGGGCAGTCAGTACACTCTGATTGATACCGCAGGTGTCCGCCGCCGCAAGAATGTCAGTGAAGTGGTGGAGAAGTTCTCCATTATCAAGACACTGCAGGCAATTGACGATGCCCATGTGGTTATCCTGGTCATTGACGCCCGGGAAGGCCTGGTGGATCAGGACCTCCACTTGATCGGGTTTGTTCTTGATGCCGGTCGCTCGTTGGTGATCGCCATCAACAAATGGGACGGCATGGACCCGGAAGACCGTGCCCGTGTAAAGGAGCAGGTGCAGCGTCGCCTCGACTTCCTGGATTACGCTGATAAGCACTATATTTCGGCGCTCCACGGGTCTGGCGTGGGTGTGATGTACGAGTCGGTGGAAGCCTGCTACGAGTCTGCTATGGCGAAATGGCCGACCAACCGCCTGACGGCCATTCTCCAGGATGCCATTGCCCAGCATCAGCCACCCATGGTGCACGGACGCCGAATTAAACTCCGTTACGCCCACCAGGGCGGGTCCAACCCGCCGGTCATTGTGGTTCACGGTAACCAGGTGGATTCACTGCCAGGGGCGTACAAGCGGTACCTTGAGAATACCTTCCGGAAGGTTCTGAAAGTGACCGGTTCACCAATTCGCTTTGAATTCAAATCGGGTGAAAACCCGTTTGCCGGTAAAGTGGATCGCCTGACCCCACGTCAGAAGGTGAAGAAGGACAACGACGAGAAGAAAGGCCGTCGTCCAAAGAAACAGCGCCAGAAGAGTCTCAAACGCTGATTTGGTGATCGGGCTCAGGGTTTATCCCTTGCCCGCTTCAGCGTTTTCAACCTGCTTTGCCTGAACCGCAGTCAAGGCGACGGTAAACACAATATCCTCCACCAGTGCGCCCCGGGACAGATCGTTGACCGGCTTTCGCAAACCCTGCAGCATTGGCCCGATACTGACCACATTGGCACTGCGCTGAACCGCCTTGTAGGTAGTGTTGCCGGTATTCAGATCCGGGAACACGAACACCGTGGCCTTGCCGGCTACCTTGCTGTCTGGCGCCTTGCTCCTTGCCACGCTCTCGATGGCCGCAGCGTCGTACTGAAGCGGCCCGTCTATCAAAAGATCCGGTCTGCGCTCACGAGCTATCCTCGTGGCTTCTCTCACCTTGTCCACGTCCTGGCCACTGCCGGATTCCCCGGTGCTGTAGCTGATCATTGCGACCAGGGGCTCGATGCCGAAGGCTTCCGCCGATTCAGCGCTCTGGATAGCGATGTCTGCCAGTTCCTCGGCATTCGGATCCGGGTTGATGGCGCAGTCCCCGTAGACCACGACCTGTTGCGGAAGCAGCATGAAAAACACCGAAGAAACCACTTTTGCGTGGTCATGGGTCTTGATGAGCTGAAGGGCGGGGCGGACTGTGTTCGCGGTTGTGTGGATGGCACCTGAAACCAGCCCATCGGCTTCGTCCAGAGCCACCATCATGGTACCGAGAACGACGTTGTCCTCGAGCATAGCTTCGGCCATGTCCGGAGTGAGGCCTTTATGCTTGCGCAACCCGACCATCGGGTCGACATAACGCTCCCGCACTTCAGCCGGATCAATGATTTCGATATCTTCGGGCAGTTCCAGATCCTGGGAAGCCGCCACGCGCCTGATCTCAGCGGCATTTCCGATCAGGGCACACCGGGCCAGCTTGCGTTGATGACAGATGATAGCGGCCTGCACGGTTCGTGGCTCGCTGCCTTCCGGCAGTACGATACGCTTGTTTGCTGCCCGTGCGCGTTCCGACAGCTGATACCGGAAAGCGGGCGGGGACAGCCTGTTCTGTCGGGCCACTTTGAGGTGCTGCTGCAACCAATCGGTGTCTATCCGGGTGGCGACCACCTCCATCGCTTTTTCAATCCGGTTGGGGTCATCAACGGGAATGGCGGAAGACAGATTCGCCAGCATGTGGGCCGTATCATAGGTATTGGCATCGGAGCCCAGCACCGGCAGCCCCGTTTCGAGTGCCCGGTGGCAGAGCTCGATCACACGCTGGTCAGGCATCAGACCGCCAGTGAGCATCAAACCAGCCAGTGGAACCCCGTTCAGGGCTGCAACAGCAGTGGTCACCACAATGTCTTCCCGATCACCCGGGGTGACCAGCAAAGTACCGGGCCTCAGGGTTTCGGTCATATTGCGAATGCTTCGGGCACACACGGATACCTTCTGGACCCGCCGGTTGTGCATCTGCCCCTCATTGAGAACCGGTAACCCCAGCTCTCTGGCAATGTCAGAGACGCGAGGTGCAAGCAGCTCCGGCTGCCAGGGAATCTCCGCAATCAGCCGAAAGCGGCCCTCACTGAACACCTTGCACTGTCCGCGGTAATCGATGGCAGACGGGGTATGGGGTTTGCTGTTGGATCGAGGTTCAAGGGCCGCGTGTTCGGGTTCTCCCACCTTGTTCAGGATGACACCGATGACGTCCGGATCGCTTGGGTTGGCAAACAGGCGTGATGAAAAATCCAGTTCCTCATCCATTTGCCGGGCGTCCAGGTTTTTGGGCGTGCTCACCAGGATGACCTCGGAACCCAGATTGCGGGCGACCTCCACGTTTAGCCGGGCAATATAGGCTTCGCTGCGGTCTGGGACCAATCCCTCAATGACGACGACGTCCACGTCGCGCGCAACTTTCTGGTATTCCCCGACCACTGTCTCGAGCAGGTAATCGGATTTGCCCCTGTTGAGCAGTTGCTGCGCTTCCTTGAGCGCAATCGGATCTGGTGGATTCAGATGGCTGCTGGCCCTTACGAAAGAGACCGAGGTGTCCTGACCTGCGTTGTGCATGGATTCGGCATGGTGAACGGTCTGACAGAAAGGTTTGTAAAAGCCAACGCTCACGCCGACCCGTTCCAGGGCGCGCAGCAGGCCGAGGCAGACCGACGTGAGCCCTGAATCCATGGATGTCGGTGCGAGAAAGAGACTCTTTGCCATGATGGTAATCCTGATGATGCGTATGGGTCAGTCGGGCGTAAGAGCGCCGGCAAGCCGCGAGGCTTCCCGGGCAATAACGAGTTCCTCGTTGGTGGGGATGACCAATACGGGAAACCGGGAGTCGGCGCTTTCGATCCGGCCGTCGCTGAATTCGCCATGATGATTATTGAGGTCCGGGCTGAGTTCAAATCCCATGAGCTTGAGGTGGTGAATGGTTTCGGCCCGGATCCGGGCACTGTTTTCCCCGATGCCGCCAGTAAAGACGAGCGCGTCCAGATGGCTCAGGGAAGCCATCATGGCGCCAATGTAACGGGCCAGGCGGAAGCAAAACACATCAATGGCGGTTTGAGATGGCTCATGGCCATGGTCTGCCAGCTCACAGAGCGAGCGCATGTCGTTGGTCTGGCCGGAAAGACCCAGCAGGCCGCTTTCCTGGTTCAGGACCCGATGTACTTCGTCAGCGGCGATTCCCTTGCCGCGGAGAAAGTCGAACAGGCCAGGGTCGACATCTCCGCTTCGGGTTCCCATAACCAGGCCCTCCAGCGGCGTAAGGCCCATGCTGGTGTCCACACTTATCCCATCGCGGATGGCTGCAATACTGCACCCGTTGCCCAGGTGGGCCGAGATGACCGAGATGGTTGCCGGTGTTTTGCCCAGCCGACTGGCAGCCTCTGATGCCATAAACGCATGACTGGTGCCGTGGAATCCGTACCGGCGAACTCCCCAATCGCGATACCAGGCTTCCGGCACCGCATAGAGATATGCTCTTTTGGGCAGGGTCTGGTGAAAGGCGGTGTCGAAAACCGCTGCCTGGGGCACGTCGGGAAACCGGGCCAGGGTTGCGCGAATTCCGGACAGGTTGACCGGATTGTGCAGGGGCGCAAGGCCCGCGCAGTCCTCAATGGCAGTGATAACATCGTCATCAATAAGCGCGGCCTCACGGAAGGTCTCGCCGCCATGAACTACCCGGTGGCCAACGGCCGTGGGAGCCGACGCCATCAGTCCTTCATCCTGAAATACCGTAACCAGTGTATTGAGCGCCTGATCGTGACTGGCGCCTGGGTCCAGGGGAATGGCTTTGTCCAGGCCTCCAACATGGGCAAACGCATCGTTCTGGCCGAGGCGCTCGGCGAGGGCAGAAGCCAGCTTGTTATGTTGGCAATCGAACAGGGCGAGTTTCAGGGATGAGCTGCCGCAGTTCACGACAAGTACGGTGTCTTCCATGGGAGTGGGTTTCCAACGAATTCGAATCTATACCCGGTGATTGCTGGCCAGCCAGGCATCAAAATCCGGAGCTGGCAAAGGGCGACTGTAGAAGTATCCCTGTGAGAAGTCGCAACCTTCCTTTTTCAGGAAGTGGGTCTGGGCCTCTTCTTCCACCCCTTCTGCAATCACCCGCAGGCCCAGGCTATGGGCCATGTTGATGATGGCCCGGACCAGTGAGGCATCCTCGGGCTCTTTCATGACGTCCTGGACGAAGGACTTGTCAATTTTCAGCGTATCAAACGGGTAGCTCTTGAGATAGCTGAGTGCTGAGTAGCCTGTACCAAAATCGTCCACTGACAAGCGGATCCCGGCTTTGTCCAGTTGGCGCAGGATTTCGGCGGTCTCAATGGAGTTGTCCAGAATCAGTCGTTCAGTGATTTCAAGCTCCAACTGTTCCGGTGCCAGGCCGCTGGCAGCAAGGGCGTGCATCACGGCCTCGGTAAAACCAGGATCCCGGAACTGGCGCGGGGAGACGTTCACGGAAATGCCAATGTCTTTGCCAGTGGCCTGTTTCCAGCCCACGGCGGCCCGACAGGCTTCCTCAAGAACCCATTCGCCGATCGGCGTTATCAGGCCGGTTTCCTCGGCCAGCGGAATGAATCGATCGGGCATCACCATGCCCATGGCCGGATTATTCCAGCGCAGCAAGGCCTCCACCGAGCAAAGCGTACCGGAATCGGTATTTACGATCGGCTGGAAATACAGTTCGAATTCCTTCAGTTCCAGAGCCCTGCGCATGCTGGACTCCATCTTCAAGCGTTCGTGAGAGACTTCCGTCATCTCCGGCGCAAAGTGGGCAAAGGAGCTCTTGCCTTTGTGCTTGGCCTGGTACATGGCTGCGTCGGCGTGTTGTAAGAGTGTGCCACTGTTATCCGAGTCGGTCGGGAAAATCGCAATCCCGATGCTGGTCGTTACGAACACTTCCTGGCCATTGAGAATGTAGGGCGGCGAAAAGGTTTTCAGAATACGCTCTGCCACCTGGGATGACGCCTCCGGGCCGGTCAGGCCGGGCAAGATCACCAGAAACTCATCGCCGCCCAGCCGGGCAACGGTACTGGTGCCGCGGAGGCAGCTGGAAATTCGACGGGCTGCTTCAATCAACAGGTTGTCGCCGGCATCGTGGCCGAGGGTGTCGTTTATGTGTTTGAAGTTGTCGAGATCGAGGAACATCACGCCCACGAGGGTGCTCTCCCGACGCGCCTGAGCCAAAGCCAGCTTCAGTCGGTCCAGGGCCAGCATCCGGTTGGGCAGGCCAGTGAGGATGTCGTAGTTGGCCTGGCGCAGCAGCTGCTGTTCATAGCGCTTGCGAATGCTGATGTCCTCGCCCAGGATGAGGTATCCGGTCGTACTGCCGGATTCGTCCTTGATCGGAGTGACGATCAGTTGCTCCCAGAAACGTTCGCCGTTTCGACGCACGCTGTTCACTTCACCCTGCCAGACACCGACCCGCTGTACCTGTAAGCGAATTGATTGCCATAGATGACGGCTTTCACGGTTTTCGATTTCGTTGTTTCCAAGCGCCCCGGGATGTTTTCCCACAATCGACGAGGCATCGTAGCCGGTCAGCTGAGTAAATTTCTGGTTTGCAAACTCGATGCGCCACTGCCGGTCGCAGATGAGAACCGACGAGGGGCTTTGTTCGATGGCCTTGGAAAACTTCCGGATCTCCGCCGCATCTTTTTGCTGACGCTCCATATCCGCGTTGAGCCGTTCACGCATTTGGTTGATAGCGTCCGTAACCCGGCCGAGCTCGTCGTTGCGGTTTGAGGGTGTGCTGGGCCTTTCCAGTGTCAGTGGCCTGGAGGTCGTTTTCAGGGAGAAGTCCCGCGCGTAATTCGCCATGGTGGTCAGATGGCGTGCCACGAAGTGCTGGAAGATCAGGATGATGAGGATCGAAACAAAAAACGTCTTGAGAAACTGGGTCAGGAGAATCACACCCACCTTCCGCTTGAGTTCATCGTAGACGCGGTCCAGATCGGCGGTCACCGTAAGCTCGCCCAGTTTGAACATTTCATCGCCCTGGTGAACCAGATTGAAGCTGTGGGAAGTGGTTTTCGCGTCCCGTGGGATCTCACCCATAACCAGCTCGGAGTCGGGTTCGATTCTCAGCCGAAGATGCACCACATCGGGCAAGCTCAGAATGCCTTCCATCTGGGTTTGCAGGAGCTTCTGGTCAAGGGCCCACAGACTGCGCGCCAGACTGGAGGCATAGCCAGACTCAACCACCTGCATGCGATTGTCGATCTGGGATAGATCTTTTCGATAATCGGAGTAGATCTGAAGCGCGGAGGCCACCAGCGTAAAGGCGGAACTGAACAGAAGAATCCAGGCCAGCAGCCTGAAAGACAGGGGCGAGCCTGTGCGAAAACGTTGAAGACGCGTCGACAGTTTTGGCATGTATTGAACTTCAGCCACCCAGACCGGTTAGGAGATCGGACACTTCCTTTGATTCCGACTATAGCAGCAGTTTCTTTCAAATGCCTTGCAAATGCAGGAAAAATCGAAGGAAATGTGTTGTGGTTCAGTATTTATGCGTACATCGAGCCTGACAAATACGTTGACCTGGATCAATACCTTGCGGGCGTGCCGGGCGTAACCTGAGTTTAATCAAGTTAATTGCCGGAAGGAGAAGCAAAATGTATATGGACGCCGTTGTTATCGCGGGTATTGCGACTGTACTGCTGATGGTTGGCTTTTTCGTTGGTGTGGGCATCTTCGTGATGAAAGATCAGAAGGAGCACGGACACCAGGACAGAAAAGAAGGGAAGCACGGCCATAAACCGGTCTGACCGTGTCATGGGGAAACATTTGTTTCCCTGACACATCAAGGCAGAAAAATTGGCGTCCCCTAGGGGGTTCGAACCCCTGTTGCCGCCGTGAAAGGGCGGAGTCCTAGGCCACTAGACGAAGGGGACGCAACGTTTTCAACACCTTGCCTCGTCGAGGTGGCGCGTATATTAAGTAAGCCTCAGAGCAGTGTCAACGCCTTTTGTGAAAAAAAGTTCGTACTCTGTCTCATCGGGATGACCTCGGAGAGACGGATTGAGCAAGGGCCCGTTCGAGGTCTGGATACCGGAATTCAAACTTTTCCTGTGTAAGCCTCTCTGGAATCGCTTTTTGTCCCGTGAGCAGGAGGCGCGCCATTTCTCCCAGCGCAACCTTGAGTACCGGTGCGGGAGCCGGGAAAAGGGTGGGGCGATGCAAAACCTTCCCGAGAGTTCGGGTGAATTCTGCGTTGGTTGCCGGGTTAGGGCTCACCACATTGAATGGACCAGACGCGTTCGGGTTTTCCATCATCCAGATTAGGGCCCCGACGACGTCATCTCGGTGTATCCAGGGCATGTACTGTGTACCGCTTCCCAGGCGCCCGCCAAGTCCAAGTTTGAAGGGCAGTATCATTCGTTCCAGAAAACCACCGCCCGGGCCTGCTACCACTCCGGTCCTTGAAAAGCAGACCCTCACGCCATCGTCGGCGAGAGGTTTGGCGGCATTTTCCCAGTCGCGGCATAAGCGGTGAGTAAATTCATCATTTGGGTTGGTGTCTTCAGTGACCGTCGCGGCTCCCTGATCCCCGTAAAAGCCCACGGCTGATCCCGAGACCAACACCTTCGGCGCCCGCTCCCAACTGCGGATGACTTCAACCAGCGTTTCCGTTACACCGATACGGCTGTCCCGCAGTTCCTGCTTGCGAGCCTCAGACCATCGCTTGTCCGCGATGCCTTCACCGGCAAGATTGATAACGGCATCGTATCCCGGGTGGGAACGAAGCTGCTGGAGGTCGCTGACTGCTTCAACCCGACCGCAACTGGACTTCACCGTTTCCGGGGGTTGCCGGCTGAAAACCGTCAGCTCGTAGTCCCGTGCGAGCAATTGGCGACACAGGACATGGCCTATAAAACCGGTACCGCCGGTAATCAGAATCCTTTTCGACATATTTGTTGCTCCTGTCGTCCAATGGCCGCGTTTGTTTGCAAAAGCCCGACTCAGGCTGGCGTCTCTTCCAGTTGAAGCATAACAACCTCCCGGATCGCCTGTCCCAACAGGGAATTTTCTCCGATTGGAGGCGCGAGTTGGATGGTTGCGCCATGCTCTTTCTCGAGGTCCTCAATCATCGCGGGAACGTCCTTGCGCAAGTGTCGCCCAGCAGCAAGGAACAGGGGGATGATGGTAAATTCGGTGGCTCCTTCCGCAACACCTTCTCCTACAACGGTGTCTATGGATGGTTCGGCGAGTTCCATGTAGGCAACGCGCGCGTTGTCGACAGAGGCGAGGGTTGGAGCTGCAAGCTTTTCAAAGGTCTCACACCAGCGCTTGTCACTGCTTCCATGGGCCAACAGAATAATGCGGGGGCTGTTCATTGCCGCTCCTGAAGTAGTCAATTTTACGGGGCCTGTCGTAAGTCCGGGATGCCGGCCTCGGGTGGGGCTCGGTACTATCTCCGGCCTCCGGCAATATCTCCGGCACTATTTAAAGTAACAGGGTGACGCTGAATGTTCGATTGGAAAGAGATTCTGGATTTCTGGTTTGGCGAGTTGGACGAACATGGACTGCCGGACAGTGACCATCGGAACAAGTGGTTCCGATCGGATCGACGGTTCGACCAGGAAATCCGTCGGCGTTTCCTGTCGATGGTGCTTTTCGCCTCCGAGCAGGGTCTCGACCACTGGCGAAGTGAGGCCGGCGGGATACTCGCGGAGATCATTCTGCTCGATCAGTTTTCCCGGAATATATTCCGTGGCGGTGCCATGGCCTTCGATCAGGACCGACAGGCCCGAAAGCTTTGCCGGCAAGCGATGCAGAAGGGGCAGGATATGATGCTCGCACCGGTCCACAGGGCGTTTCTGTATATGCCCCTGCAGCATTCCGAGCTCAAGGAAGATCAGGATATGTCCGTGGAATGTTATGAACAGCTTGCACGGTCGACGCAGGGTATTCTTGCCGATTTCATGGGCAGTTTTCTGCAGTCCGCCCGGGATCATCGGGCCATAATCCAGCAGTACGGCCGTTTCCCCCACCGCAACAAGGCCCTGGGCAGGACCTCAACACCAGAGGAGCAGAATTATCTGGAAGGTGGGCGACGGTTCGGTCAGTAAGATGATCGCAGTTTCCTTAAAGTTTTGTATAAAAAACGTACATTCTGACGGGGTTGGCAATTTTCCCTGATAAAATGCGCAACACTGAATTGTGACAGGCCCGCAAGACAACGTTGGGCTTTCCATTAAGTTATCGGGGATATGTAATGCATAGAACGCGGCGTTTTTCGACTGCAGGGCTGTTTTTGGCCGTGTGTGCTGCGCTACCTTTTTCATCGTTTGGCGCTTCGCTTGACGAGCAACTTCTTGATCGCCTCAGTGAAGTCGCGCCGAAAATTGACAAAGTGGTTCTCAAGACAGCGATCAATGCTTCCCGTTGCGCTGTGTCCAACGGCGTTCAAATGCCCGAGCGCCTGGCGGTTATCGATTTCTCCTTGCCCTCCAGTCAGGAGAGGCTGTGGATCTTTGACCTGGAGAAGGAAGAGTTGCTGTTGCGTGATCTTGTTGCACACGGCAAGAACTCCGGGAATTTTGAATCGACTGCTTTCTCCAACGTAGAGGGCAGCCATCAGTCCAGCATCGGCCTTTTCCAGGCCCGGGAATCCTACTTCGGAAAACACGGTTACTCGCTCAGGCTCGATGGTCTTGAGCCGGGGATCAATGATCTTGCCAGGCAGCGTGCCATCGTGATTCATGGCGCCGACTACGTGAATGATGACTGGGTCAGCAAATACGGCCGCATCGGGCGAAGCCACGGGTGCCCGGCCGTGGATAACCAGATCGTCAAACGGGTGGTAGACAACCTGAAGGGCGGGCAATTGGTGTTCAAGTACTATCCCGACCAGGAGTGGCTGCACAGTTCCGGGTTCCTGAAATGCGACAACAAAACGCTGGCTGGAAAAAACCTGAAAAAAAGTGGTTGACGCCTTCGTCGGGATCCGTAGAATACGCCTCCGTTGTCGGTTACAGCCGATCAGCACTGCGGGAATAGCTCAGTTGGTAGAGCACAACCTTGCCAAGGTTGGGGTCGCG
Source organism: Marinobacter salsuginis (assembly GCF_009617755.1). NCBI lineage: Bacteria > Pseudomonadati > Pseudomonadota > Gammaproteobacteria > Pseudomonadales > Marinobacteraceae > Marinobacter > Marinobacter salsuginis. Next base: position 264,105 of record NZ_BGZH01000003.1, on the reverse strand, counting down.
AGTTCGAATCTCGTTTCCCGCTCCAGATTCAAAAACCCGGTCCTGAAAAGGACCGGGTTTTTTCGTTTTCGGGCACCGCCAAACTCGGCGCCAGGGTGTGTGGTCAGGTATACTCAGCAGCCTGTTTCGTATCCTGATTCTTTGGGGGAGGCTGCCCGTCATGAAGGTCCATTCGCTGTTCGTGTACCCCGTCAAATCCCTGTCTGGCATTGAAGTTTCCTGTTTCAATACCGATGATTTCGGGCCTGTTGGGGATCGCCGGTGGATGATCGTCGATGATGATCGCCGGTTTGTTACCCAGAGAGAGCATCCGGAACTCGCCCGGGTAGGAACCCGTCTGGATGATGACCGGGTGGTCATCAGTATTCCCGATGAGGGCGAGTTTGCCCTGACTGCCACAGAGGAAGAGGTTCGGGTTCTGGTCTGGCGAGACTGGGTGAAGGCCCAGACGGGTTTGCCGGAGGCAAACGACGCCCTGAGCCGCTTCTGCGGCAAGCCCGTTCGCCTGGTCTTTATGCCGGACAATTCCTTTCGCCGTGTTGATGCGGGCCGGGTTGATGAATATCGGCGGGTGGGCTTCGCTGACGGGTTCCCGCTTCTGGTGACCAATACCGCCTCCCTGGCAGAGCTTAATAACCGGCTCGACGCACCAGTAGAGATGCGCAGGTTCCGTCCTAACATAGTGGTTGAGGGTACTGAGGCCTGGGAGGAGGACAACTGGCAGAGCCTGAGTATCGGCGCCAACCGCCTGAGTGTGGTGAAACCCTGTTCGCGTTGTGTCATGACCACCGTGGATCCCTCGACGGGCCAGAAGGATGCTGCCCTGCAACCACTCAGGACGCTCTCGGGCTATCGGAGAACCCAGGAGGGCGTCATCTTTGGCCAGAACGCCATTCACGAATCACCGGGCATTATTCGGGTGGGTGATCCCGTTACTGTCAACAAATCGGAGTAGAACCAAACGTGCCACTGTTAACGCTGGACTCAGTATCCCTGGCTTATGGAATGCATCCGTTGCTGGATCAGGCCTCCCTGGTCATTGATGCCGGCGAGCGCGTATGTTTGCTGGGGCGCAACGGCGAGGGAAAATCCACGCTGCTCAAGATTGTCAGTGGGGAAGTGGTACCCGACGGTGGCGTGGTGCGTCTCGACGACGGCGCTGTTCTGGCAGTACTTCCGCAGAACCTGCCTTCGGAAGACTCCCGTACCGCCTATGAAGTGGTCGCTGGCGCCTTTCCGGAAACGGGCCAGCTGCTCGCTGAATTCCATCAACTGTCCCAGCAGGCAGATGAGGCGAGTCTCGACCGGCTGATGAAGGTTCAAGAGCGCCTGGAGGCCTTGGATGGCTGGCGCCTCGATCAGAAAGTTACCACCATTCTTGGGCAGTACGGCGTCGACCCGGACCAGACACTGAATACCCTGTCCGGCGGTTGGCAGCGTCGGGTTTTGCTGGCCAAGGCGCTGGTTGCCGATCCGGACATACTGTTGCTGGATGAGCCCACAAACCATCTGGATGTACCCGCCATTGCCTGGCTGGAAGAGGCTCTTGGGCAATTCCGCGGCGCCATGTTGTTCGTCAGCCATGATCGTGCGTTTATCCGTCGTATGGCGACCCGGATTGTGGAGCTCGACCGGGGCAAGCTGGTGAGCTTTGCCGCCACCTATGATCGCTACCTCGATCTGAAAGAAAAGGCGCTGGAAGAAGAAGAGCGGCAGAATGCCTTATTCGACAAGCGTCTGAAGCAGGAAGAGGCCTGGATTCGGCAGGGTATCAAGGCCCGCAGGACCCGTAATATGGGGCGTGTTCGGGCCCTGAAAGCCATGCGCGAAGAACACCGGCAGCGCCGGGTTCGGGGTGGCACCGCGAGCTTTTCGGTGGAGGACGCGGCGCGTTCCGGCAAGCTGGTGGTCGAAACCAGGGACGCGGGCTTTGCCTATCCGGGTGGCAGCCCGGTAATCCGAGATATGAACCTTACCATCCTGCGAGGGGACAAGATCGGGCTCGTTGGCGAGAATGGCACGGGCAAGACCACCCTGGTGCGACTCCTGTTGGGAGATTTGGAACCAACCGAGGGTTCCATTCGTCTGGGAACCAATCTTCAGGTTGCCTACTTTGATCAGTTGCGAGGTGAGCTGGATCTGTCACGGAACGCACTGGATAACCTGTCCGAGGGTCGGGAGTTCATCGAAATCAACGGCCAGAGCAAGCATGTGCTCGGCTATTTGCAGGAGTTCCTCTTTACACCGGAACGTGCCAGATCGCCGGTAAGCGTCTTTTCCGGGGGGGAGCGCGCCCGGCTGCTGCTGGCGAAGCTGTTCAGCAAGCCCGCCAATATCCTGGTGCTTGATGAGCCCACCAACGATCTTGATGTGGAAACGCTGGAGTTGCTGGAGGAGCAGCTGGCGGAATTTGCCGGCACCGTGATTGTGATCAGTCACGACCGTGAGTTTCTTGATAATGTGATCACCGAAACGGTTTTCCTCGATGGATCGGGCAAAGTGCGTGAGTTCGTCGGTGGCTATACCGATTGGCGCCGACAGGGCGGTTGTTTCCCATCGGAAGCGACCGGCAATCGGCCGGACAAGCAGGATAAAACCGGTAAAAGCCCTGGCGATACCGGCAAGGCCGAATCACCGAAAGCTGCGGATGGCGTAAAAGCGGGAGAGCAGCCCCAGAAAAGCAAACCCGTTAAGCTGAGCTACAAGCTCAAACTGGAGCTCGAACAGTTGCCAGGGCAGATCGAGGCACTCGAGCAGGAAGTCGCCGGCCTGCAGGAAAGAATTTCCCAGGCCGATTTTTATTCAGGCCCACCGGATGAAGTCTCGGCCACTCTGGAAGCACTGACGGAAAAGGAAAGCCGTCTGGAGCAGGTCATTGAGCGGTGGATGGAGCTGGAAGAACAGGCAAACCAATGAACGTACACTACGATTTCAAGTTTCAGGACGGCCGTACTGTAGAATTCAAAGTAACGGACAAACCGTCCCGGCCCTCGGACTCGCTGCCCTCATGGACAAAACTGGAGCATTGCCAGTGTAGCAACTGCCCGCTGAAAGCGTCGGAATCTCCTCACTGCCCGGCAGCAACAGAAATATTGCCTGTTGTAGAGGCCTTCCGGGATGAGGACGCCTATCAGAAGGTTGAAGTAAAGGTAACGGATGACCGCCGCAGCTATGTGAAGCAGACTGCCCTGGAGGAGGCGCTCCGTTCGCTGCTTGGATTGAAGATGGCGACCAGCGGGTGTCCGGTGCTGTCAGAGCTCAAGCCGATGGCTGTTCATCACCTGCCGTTTGCAAATACCGACGAATTCATCATGCGCAGTGTTTCCCACTACCTGTTGCAGCAGTATTTTGCGAAACGGAATCACCAGACCCCGGACTGGGAGCTGAAAGGGCTTGTGGAGAGGAATCAGCGGCTGCAACTGGTTAACCAGGCCCTGTGGCAGCGTATCCACTCGGTCTGCAGGGGAGACAGCAACCTGAAGGCGCTGCTGAACTTCTTTTCAATGGCCTCAAGCGTCAGCTTTTCGTTGGAAAGCCAGCTGCGCAAACTGGAGGCTAAGATGGGCGGGGAGGGAGCCTGATAACCGCTGTCCCATTGTGCCGGCCCGGGGTAAGACCCGGGCCTTCTATTTACGAACCGTTAGTGGATTCGAACGGCCAGAACATCGCATTCGGTTCCATGAAGGACCCCGTTGGCGGTTGAGCCCAGCAACAGCTGGAAACCCTTTCGCCCGTGACTGCCGACGATCACCAGATCCACTTCCTGCTCCTTGGCGAGCCGGTGAATTTCTGATTCCGGGCGACCGACCGTCACTACCTGATTGTTCTTTGCGACGCCGTACTGATCCCCGTAGGTTCCCAACTGCTCGCGCGCCGCTTTGTCGAGCTGATCCTGCAGTTCCGTCAGGTCCATCGGGATGTCACCACCATAGGCATACCCGACCGGCTCAACCACGTGGACCAGCATCAGCTCGGCACCATGGGCTTCGCTCACGGCCTTTGCCTTGTCCAGCACCTGAGGCGCCTCTTCAGTGAGATCAATGGCAACAAGCATCTTTTTATAGGCAGACATCGTTTCGCTCCTTCGCACACGGGGTATTGTTCTGAGGATAGTACCTTAAATTCGGTCGGGAAAGTGTAGCGGGAAACTGACGGGTATCAAAAACAGAAGCGGAAAACTGCTTTTCTGGCAGGCAATTACGCCTGCCAGAAAACGGGGTAGGTGTTCAGGCGTTACCCTGAAGAAGTTCAATGGTTGTGGCCAGGCCCTTGAGGATGCCCTTGGAATACCGGTCGATCACAAAACCCACGTTGTTTTCGTTGTAGTTGATGTAGGATCCGCGAATGAATTGCCACTTGGATGAGATGTCGTCAATTACTGCTTTAAGTTCTTGTGTTCCCTCGCCCTTTTTGACCGAAGCCAGCAATTCGTCCAGCTCCCGGGCCTGCTCGTCCAGCGGGGTTTCGGTGGAAGAACCCTGGAAGGTCTGGGCAACCGAGGAGTTGGTCCTGACCGAGTACTTGGCCATCATCTGGGCCATCTTTACGGCAGCCGACCGGGCCGCTTCAACCCTCGGATTGGTGTCGGTCTGGGAGCTCTCCTGTGCCACCCGGTAAAGCTCGGTGGCTTTTTCGTTCATGGTCAGCGCCTGGTTGGCCATATCGGAGACGAGGCGCAAATCCGGATAACCCTGATTACGCACATCGTTGATATTGTCTCGCATCAGGTTCTTGAACTTGTCGAATTCCTGATTCAGCCCCTCCAGCTCCTCGGCCGACAGTACTCCCGAGTCGCTGCCAGCAACGGAGTTCATGGAGTCATTGGCCGAGTTGATGCCCTGTACGATCTCGTTCAGGGTGTCGGTGTCCCCGGTTCCACTGAAACGGTAGTACGCATCCAGAGCTACGTAATTGCTGACCCGGAAATTATGAAGATCGGAGAGAAATCCGTCGGCGCTATCCTGGGCGCGGGCGCCCATGGACGTCAGTGCAAGGAAAATAAATACGGCTACGAGGGAGCGTATCCGCGGGTTGGCGTCTTTCATCGGATGGGTCTCCGTAATGCGGTTTTATTATTGTGGACCAAAGTCGTAGATCGAAGGTAAAGTAACTGCGTCAGCCAATCAAGCAGTTTTGGCGGCGTTGTCGCCCGTAAATGTAAATAACTTTGAAATTTGCGTGACGAAGTTCCTAATTTCCCTGAGCAGTGGCTTCCAGTTCACTGAAACATAACAATTCCGCTCCAATTTCTTCGGTTGCCCCCGGCATTTTGGGGACTTTTGCAACCCTCCAGAAAGAAACAAATTGACAAACGCGCCGTTTTTTTTCATCGTGTGCCCTCACGATTCAAACGACTGTATGAATTTTTGGATCGGATGATCGGGCAGTGACCGAAATCTCGCTGCACAAACAGCCGCGCCGGTAAACCAAAAGCACCGCTCGGCTGGAAGCAGTTCCAAACACAGACTGGAGATCAGTTGATGATTTACGAAGGTAAAGCCATCACGGTTAAAGAGATCGAAGGCGGGATCGCTCAGTTGAACTTCGACTTGCAGGGCGAGTCAGTGAACAAGTTCAACCGTCTTACTATTGAAGAGCTCCGCGCCGCGACTGACGCACTTAAAGCGCAGAAGAACCTGAAGGGCCTGGTAGTGACCAGCTCCAAGGACAGCTTCATTGTTGGTGCCGATATTACCGAATTCACCGAGCTGTTTGCGGGCTCGGAAGAGGATCTGGTAGCCAACAACCTCAAGGCCAACGAAGTCTTCAACGCCGTTGAAGATCTGCCGTTCCCCACCGTTACCGCGATCAACGGTATGGCCCTGGGTGGCGGTTTCGAGATGTGCCTGGCGACCGACTACCGGGTGATGGACAAGAAGGCCAAGGTTGGTCTTCCGGAAGTGAAACTGGGCATCTTCCCTGGCTTCGGCGGTACCGTGCGTCTGTCCCGTCTGGTAGGCGTCGACAACGCCGTTGAGTGGATCAGTGGCGGCACCGAGAACCGTGCAGATGCGGCACTGAAAGTCGGCGCTGTGGATGCTGTGCTCGAGTCCGACAAGCTTGTGGATGCAGCGGTTGGCATTATTAACCAGTGCAATGAAGGCAAGCTGGATTACGAAGCTCGTCGCGAAGAGAAGAAGGGCAAGATCAAGCTTAATGCCATGGAAAGCATGATGGCATTCGAGATCTCCAAGGCATTCGTGGCCGGCAAGGCTGGCAAGAATTACCCGGCGCCGGTCGAGGCCATCAAGGTCATGCAGAAGCATGCCGGTATGACCCGTGACAAGGCAATCGAGGTAGAGGCCAAAGGCTTCGCCAAGATGGCCAAGACCAACGTTGCGGCTTGCCTGGTTGGCCTGTTCCTGAACGATCAGGAGCTCAAGAAGAAGGCCAAGGCCTGGGAAAAAGAAGCCAATGACGTGAACCTGGCCGCCGTACTCGGCGCCGGTATCATGGGTGGTGGCGTTGCGTTCCAGTCCGCCTTGAAAGGCACGCCGATCATCATGAAGGACATCAACCAGGACGGTATCGCCCTGGGCCTGAAGGAAGCCAAGAAGCTTCTGACCAAGCGGGTCGAGAAGGGCAAGATGAAGCCCGATCAGATGGCTGACGTGCTTAACAGCATCACGCCGACCCTGAACTACGGTGACTTCAAGAACGTCGACCTGGTGGTTGAAGCCGTGGTTGAGAATCCGAAGGTGAAAGACGCGGTTCTTCGTGAAACCGAAGATGCGGTTCGTGAGGACACTATCCTGACCTCCAACACCTCGACGATTTCCATCGATCTGCTGGCGAAGAACCTGAAGCGTCCGGAAAACTTCTGCGGCATGCACTTCTTCAACCCGGTACACATGATGCCGCTGGTTGAGGTAATCCGTGGCGAAAAGACCAGTGATCGTGCAATCGCGACCACCGTGGCTTACGCCAAAGCCATGGGCAAGACCCCGATCGTTGTTAACGATTGCCCGGGCTTCCTGGTTAACCGCGTTCTGTTCCCGTACTTCGGCGGCTTTATCGGCCTGGTGCGTGACGGTGCTGACTTCCAGCACGTTGACAAGGTTATGGAAAAGTTCGGCTGGCCCATGGGCCCTGCCTACCTGCTGGACGTTGTCGGCATGGATACCGGCAAGCACGCTGGTGAAGTGATGGCAGACGGCTTCCCGGACCGCATGAAGCACGAAGGTACAACCGCCATTGACGTGATGTTCGATAACAACCGTTACGGACAGAAGAACGACAAGGGCTTCTACAAGTATGAACTGGACCGCAAGGGTAAGCAGAAGAAGGTTGTCGACGAAGAGACCTACAAGCTGCTCGAGCCGGTTGTTCAGGGTAAGAACGAATTCAGCGAAGAAGACATCATCGCCCGTATGATGATTCCTCTGTGTCTGGAAACCGTTCGCTGCCTGGAAGACGGCATTGTCGAAGATCCGGCAGATGCTGATATGGGCCTGATTTTCGGTATCGGCTTCCCGCCGTTCCGTGGCGGTGCCCTGCGCTATATCGACGATATGGGTGTAGACAAGTTCGTCGAACTGGCAGACAAGTTTGCAGACCTTGGTCCTCTTTATCACCCGACCGAGAAGCTGCGTGAAATGGCCAAGACTGGCAAAAAGTTCTTTGGCTAACCCTGAACGAGATTTCCGAACGGAGAAAGATCTATGAGCCTTAATCCGAGAGACGTTGTCGTCGTCGATTGCGTGCGGACTCCGATGGGTCGTGCCAAAAACGGTTGTTTCCGGAACGTGCGTGCAGAGACCCTGTCCGCCAATCTGATCGAAGCACTGTTTGAGCGCAACCCGAAGCTCGACCCGAAAGAAGTTGAAGATGTTATTTGGGGCTGTGTAAACCAGACCAAGGAGCAGGGCTTCAACGTGGCGCGTCAGATTTCCCTGCTGACCCGCATTCCCCACGAGTCTGCTGCTCAGACCGTGAACCGTCTGTGTGGTTCGGCCATGAGTGCGATCCATACTGCCGCGCAGGCCATCATGACCGGTAACGGTGATGTGTTCTTCGTGGGTGGTGTCGAGCACATGGGGCACGTACCCATGACCGAAGGCTTCGACCACAATCCGGCGGCCTCCAAGTACTCCGCAAAGGCGTCCAACATGATGGGCCTGACTGCGGAAATGCTGGCCAAGATGCACGGGATTACCCGTGAGCAGCAGGACGAGTTCGGTGCTCGCTCCCACCGTTTGGCCCATGAAGCGACCGTAGAAGGCCGTTTCAAGAACGAAATCGTGCCGATTGAAGGTCACGATGAGAATGGCTTCAAGGTGCTGATTGAGCAGGACGAGACTATTCGTCCGGAGACCACGGCTGAATCCCTGAGCCAGCTGAAGCCGGCCTTCGATCCGAAGAACGGTACTGTGACTGCCGGGACTTCCTCCCAGCTGACCGACGGTGCCGCTGCCATGGTACTGATGTCCGCAGAGCGGGCTGAGGCCCTGGGACTTAAGCCGATTGCCAAGATTCGCAGCATGGCCGTTGCCGGCTGTGATCCCGCAATCATGGGCTATGGTCCGGTGCCTGCCACCAAAAAGGCGCTCAAGCGCGCAGGCCTGAAAGTTGAAGATATCGACTTCTGGGAACTGAACGAGGCCTTTGCCGGCCAGTCGCTTCCTGTTCTCAAGGACCTGAAGCTGCTGGGCGTTATGGAAGAGAAGGTGAACCTGAACGGCGGCGCGATTGCCCTTGGCCATCCGCTGGGCTGCTCTGGTGCACGTATCTCCACAACCCTGCTGAATGTGATGCAGGCCAAAGGCGGTAAACTTGGTGTTTCCACCATGTGTATCGGTCTGGGCCAGGGCATCGCGACGGTCTGGGAGCGTCTGTAACCCGTTAAGCAGGTTGCAGTACGCGGTTTCAGAAGGCCCGGCAAATGCCGGGCCTTTCTGTTTCAATCGGCGGCCTGAACCGGGTTCCCGAATGTGAAAAAAAGCAGGATTGAAACCAAAGAATGGGTTGTCTTGCTATTCTTGACCCTGTAAAACAGTGAGCCTATACAGATTGGCGGCGTATGAGTGTTTTCTAGCCGACTGATTTTACAGCGAGTTTACGGTTTGCTGATTAATTGACCGATTTATCGCCAAGGATACAGAACTCCGATATGGGTAAAAGTCTCGTAATTGTCGAGTCACCAGCGAAAGCGAAGACCATCAACAAGTACCTGGGCTCTGACTTCATCGTCAAATCGAGCGTCGGGCATATTCGTGATCTTCCCGTCAGTGGCAGCGGATCCCAAACCGATCCCAAGGAGCGTGCCAAGCAGGCTGCGCTCACCCGGAAGATGAGCCCGGAAGAAAAGGCGGTGCATAAAAAGCGCAAGGCCCGTGAGCAGCTGGTCGCCCGGATGGGCGTCGACCCGGATCAGGACTGGAGTGCGCGTTACGAGATCCTTCCCGGCAAGGAGAAGGTGGTCAGCGAGCTCAAGCGTCTCGCCAAATCAGCAGACCATATCTATCTGGCAACGGATTTGGACCGCGAAGGGGAGGCCATCGCCTGGCACCTTCAGCAGACGATCGGTGGCGAGCCCGAGAAATACCGACGTGTAGTGTTCAACGAAATCACCAAACGTGCCATCCAGGAAGCCTTCAAGGATCCCGGGAATCTTGACAATAACCGGGTGAATGCCCAGCAGGCCCGACGTTTCCTGGATCGGGTTGTAGGCTACATGGTGTCGCCCCTGCTTTGGGCCAAGATTGCCCGGGGCCTGTCTGCCGGTCGGGTGCAGTCAGTCGCCGTACGGCTGATTGTTGAGAGGGAACGGGAGATCCGGAAGTTTGTTCCGGAGGAGTTCTGGCAATTACATGCCGATCTCGCGTCCGCCAAGGCAGATCAGCCGGTCCGCTTTGAGGTGACCCGTCACGATGACAAGCCATACCGCCCGGTCAACGAGCAGGAGAGCACCGAGCATGTCAATCGCCTTAAGGCGGGCACGTTCAAGGTTTCCAAGCGTGAAGACAAGCCAACCCGTTCTCGCCCCTCAGCACCTTTTATCACCTCCACGCTGCAGCAGGCGGCGAGTAACCGAATGGGCTTCAGCGTCAAGAAAACCATGATGCTTGCCCAGCGTCTCTATGAGGCGGGTTTCATTACCTACATGCGTACTGACTCCACGAACCTGAGTCAGGATGCGATTAACAGTTGCCGTACCTTCATACAGAAACAGTTTGGCGATAAATACCTGCCGGAAAAGCCCCGGGTTTACGGTAGTAAAGAGGGCGCCCAGGAAGCCCACGAAGCCATCCGGCCAACGGAAGTCAGTCGCCGGCCCTCGGATATCAGTGGCCTGGAGAAAGACGCGGAGAAGCTCTACGACCTGATCTGGCGCCAGTTCATTGCCTGCCAGATGTCCGATGCGGAGTTCCTCAGTACCTCGATAGTCGTTGCCAACGGCGATTATGAGCTGCGCACCCGGGGCCGGATTATCAAGTTCGACGGTTTCCTGAAAGCCGCGCCACAGGCGGCCAAGAAAGATGAAGACATCGCGCTGCCTGATATTCAGGTAGATGAAGTGCTGGACCTGAAAAAACTCGACCCGAGCCAGCACTTTACCAAGCCTGCGCCGAGGTACACCGAGGCGAGCCTGGTCAAAGAGCTCGAAAAGCAGGGTATTGGCCGTCCCTCGACCTATGCGTCGATTATTTCGACGATTCAGGATCGCGGCTATGTCAGGCTGCAGAACCGCCGCTTCTATGCCGAGAAGATGGGCGAGATTGTGACCGAGCGCCTGTCAGAATCTTTCCCGAATCTGATGGACTTCGATTTCACCGCGAAGATGGAAGATGAGCTCGACGAGATTGCCGAGGGTGATGTCGAGTGGAAGAAAGTCCTGAATGATTTTTACGGCCGTTTCAAGCAGCAACTGGAAACGGCAGAAAGTGGCGAAGACGGCGGCATGCGCGCCAACACGCCCACCGAGACTGATATTCCGTGCCCGAGCTGTGGCCGGAATATGCAGATTCGTGTGGCCAGTACGGGTGTATTCCTGGGCTGCTCCGGTTACTCATTACCACCGAAGGAGCGTTGCAAGACCACCATCAATCTAGTGTCCGGCGACGAAGTGGTCAGTGCTGACGATGACGTGGAAGGCGAGGGCGAGACCCGGCTGCTGCGCAAGAAGCGCCGCTGCCCCAAGTGTGGCACTGCCATGGACAGCTACCTGGTGGACGAAACCCGCAAGCTGCATGTCTGTGGTAGCAATCCGGATTGCTCTGGCTACGAGGTAGAAAAGGGCACGTTCCGCATCAAGGGCTACGATGGGCCGACCCTCGAGTGCGACAAGTGTGGCTCTGAGATGCAGCTGAAGACGGGGCGGTTTGGAAAGTATTTCGGTTGTACCAATACCGAGTGCAAGAACACACGTAAGCTGCTCAAAAATGGCGAGCCAGCACCGCCCAAGATGGACCCGGTACCCATGCCGGAGCTTCAGTGCCAGAAGGTGGATGACACTTACGTTCTTCGTGATGGGGCGTCCGGGTTGTTTCTGGCCGCCAGCAAGTTCCCGAAAAATCGGGAAACGCGACCACCTCTGGTGATGGAGATCAAACCACACCGGAAGGAAATTGATCCGAAGTATGATTACCTGATGGATGCGCCCGAGCGTGATCCTGAAGGCAATCCGACGGTGATTCGCTACAGCCGCAAGACCAAGGAGCAGTACGTCATGTCCGAGAAGGAAGGCAAGGCGACTGGCTGGTCCGCGTGGTATGTGAACGGAAAGTGGCAGCCGCAGGACAAGAAAAAGTAGTGCCTGTGGATTCGGGGCCGGGTGAGAGCTTTCATCCGGCCCCAGCTTCAGAGACTTACCGAAACTTCCTGAGTCTCTGGATTAAAGAGGATGTATCCCAGCGTTTGCCCCCCATGGACTGCACATCCGCGTAGAACTGATCCACCAGAGCGGTGACTGGCAGAGACGCGTTCACTTTTCGTGCCTCTTCCAGGCAAATCCCCAGGTCCTTACGCATCCAGTCAACCGCGAAGCCGTGTTCGAATTCACCCGCAATCATCGTTGCCGAGCGGTTTTCCATTTGCCAGGACTGGGCTGCCCCTTTCGAAATCACATCCACCACTTTTGCCACATCCAGCTCAGCCTGCTCGGCAAAGTGCAGCGCCTCTGAAAGGCCCTGTACAAGACCGGCAATGGCGATCTGGTTCACCATCTTGGTTTTCTGGCCACTGCCAGCTGGGCCCATTCGGTTGAGTGCGCGCGCATAGTGCTCCATAACCGGCTCGGCTTTCGCATAGTCCTGTTCAGAGCCGCCGCACATGATGGTCAGCTTGCCGTTTTCGGCTCCTTGCTGGCCGCCGGATACAGGCGCGTCCACAAATCCCATGTTGTTTTTACTGGCAGCTTCAGCAAGATACTCGGCAATGCCGGCTGAAGCCGTGGTGTGGTCGACCAGAACCGCACCTTCGGAGGCATTGGCGAGGATGCCTTCATCGCCTTCGTAAACTGCTTTAAGATCGATATCCGCACCAACGCAGGTGAGTACTATATCCGCGCCCTTCACGGCCTCGGCAATGGAGGTGCAGCTGGTTCCCCCGTATTCGCTTGCCCATTGCTCGGCTTTGGCGCTGGTTCGGTTCCAGACCCTGACGTTGAGCCCGGCCTTGGCCAGGTGCCCGGCCATTGGATAGCCCATTACGCCGAGGCCGATAAACGCTGCTGTAGTCATTGCTTTCTCCTCTTATGTTTTTGTCGGGTTAACTTAGCACAGAAGGGCGGGGCGGCACGCAATAAAAAAGGCCGCTGAATCAGCGGCCTTTCCATGCGTTGCCCGAGAAATCAGGCTTATTTCGCCGGATAATCCCGGGAATCCGAGCCAGTGTAAAGCTGGCGCGGACGGCCGATGCGATAGTCGCCGCTGACCATTTCGTTCCAGTGCGAGAACCAGCCGATGGTCCGCGACAGGGCGAAGATAACGGTGAACATCGAAGTCGGGATTCCGATGGCCTTGAGGATGAGTCCGGAGTAGAAATCGACGTTCGGGTAAAGCTTGCGCTTTACGAAGTACTCGTCTTCCAGCGCGATTTTTTCCAGGCGCTGGGCGATCTTCAGCAGCGGGTCGTTTTCCAGGCCTAGCTCGGTCAGAACCTCGTGAGCGGTTTCTGCCATCACCTTGGCGCGCGGGTCGAAGTTCTTGTAAACCCGATGTCCGAAGCCCATCAGGCGGAACGGATCGTCTTTGTCCTTGGCCTTGGCGATGAATTTCTCGATGTTGGACTCGTCTCCGATTTCGGCCAACATGTCGAGGACCGCTTCGTTGGCGCCGCCGTGGGCAGGGCCCCACAGTGCAGCGATGCCGGAGGCGATGCAGGCGTAGGGGTTAGCACCGGTGGAGCCAGCCAGACGCACGGTCGACGTCGACGCATTCTGTTCGTGGTCTGCGTGCAGAATGAAGATCTTGTCCATGGCCTTGGCCAGGATCGGGTTTGGCTTGTACTCCTCGCAAGGAACGCCAAACATCATCTGCAGGAAGTTCTCGGAGTAAGAGAGGTCATTACGCGGATAAATGAAAGGTTGGCCAATGGCATACTTGTAACACCAGGCGGCAATGGTCGGCATTTTTGCGATCAGGCGGTGAGCGGTGATCTCACGCTGCTCCTGGCTAGCTACGTCCATCTCGCCGTGGTAGAAGGCGGACAGAGCGCCGACCACACCACACATGATGGCCATCGGGTGTGCATCACGACGGAAACCCTGGAAGAAGTTCCGCATCTGGTCGTGCAGCATGGTGTGGTTTTTGATGGTCTCGTGGAACTTCTGGTTCTCCTCGGCGCTTGGAAGTTCGCCGTGAAGCAGGAGATAGCAGACTTCAAGGTAGTCGGAGTGTTCCGCGAGCTGTTCGATCGGGTAGCCGCGGTGCAGGAGAACGCCATTTGCACCGTCGATGTAGGTTATGGCCGATTCGCAGGCTGCGGTCGATACGAATCCGGGGTCGTATGTAAAAACGCCTTCCTGGACTAGGCCTCGTACGTCGATAACGTCAGGGCCGACGGTGCCGGAATAAATCGGTAGCTCAATGGACTTGTCCCCCACCGAGAGCGTGGCTTTCCTGTCGGTCATGGTGCTCTCCTATTTATCAGCTTTGAAAGCTTTATCTACAGTTATGGATGCGCTAGAAGGCGCGTATTATCGCAAAACTGGCGGCAAAATATAGGGCGTTGGCTTTTTTTGTCAATGGAAGAGTCGGGAAAACCCAGAATTTGACATTCGCTGTAAATCAGGGATATCCCGAATAACAACGGATTGGGGATGGAAAAGGATTTGTCAATCATCCTTATAGCTGGCTTAACCCCCTGAAATACGCGGCTTGAGCGACGTTGCAGGTTTGTAATTGGTTAGGGTACTCCTTATAATCCCTAGCCCGGAATTGGGGATAAACCTTCTCCCGCTGCCTGTAAATAGTGGTTTGCCGGTGAGGTTATCTCCCTTCTGAGCCAATCGTGTGCCGGTTTCGTATCTGCACGCCGATCCTTACATACCAACCATCCGCACCCGGTTTTCCGGTCCCGCGGAACCAAGAGAGAGTGTGAGAGCGCTGTGAATAGCAAACGACCAGTAAATCTCGATCTCGGCAAGTTTCATTTTCCGCTGCCAGCCATTACGTCCATATTGCACCGTATCAGCGGCATCATCATTTTTGTTGGTGTTGCGTTCCTGCTTTACGGGCTTCAGCTTTCCCTGTCGGGGGAAGAGGGCTTCAGTCGTGTCAATGAACTGCTGGACAGCTTCCTTGCCAAGCTGATTATCTGGGGCATCTTGTCTGCTCTGTTGTACCACCTGGTTGCGGGTATCAAGCACCTGTTCATGGATATGGGCATTGGTGAAGAGCTCGAGAGCGGCCGCCTCGCCTCGAAGATCACGATTGTGGTTTCCGTCATTCTCATCGTTCTGGCAGGAGTCTGGGTATGGTAAACAGCGTCACGAACCTGGGTCGCAGTGGTGTCTATGACTGGCTGATCCAGCGGGTAACCGCCTACGTACTTGCTTTGTATACAATTTTCCTGCTCGGCTTTCTGTTGACCTCCGACGTCAACTACGAAACCTGGAGTGCGCTTTTCGACCAGACCTGGTTCCGTATCTTTACCCTTATGGCACTGCTTTCAATCGGTGCTCACGCCTGGGTGGGGCTCTGGACGGTGACCACCGACTATATCAAGGCCATGGGTCCCAGGTTTATCGTGCAGGCGGCTTGTGGGCTGACCATGTTCGTCTATGTGGTTTGGGGCATTCAGATTCTTTGGGGGCTTTAATCGATGGCTAATATCAAGACCATGTCCTTTGACGCAATTGTTATCGGCGGCGGCGGTTCCGGCATGCGTGCCGCGCTCCAGTTGACCGAGTCCGGCGTCAATACCGCGTGTATCACCAAGGTTTTCCCGACGCGGTCTCATACGGTCTCTGCCCAAGGTGGCATCACCTGTGCGATCGCCAGTGCTGATCCGAATGACGACTGGCGCTGGCACATGTATGACACGGTTAAAGGCTCGGACTACATTGCCGACCAGGATGCCGTCGAGTACATGTGTTCCGTTGGTCCTCAGGCGGTATTCGAGCTTGAGCACATGGGGCTTCCGTTCTCGCGCACCGAGCAGGGCCGTATCTATCAGCGTCCGTTTGGTGGTCAGTCCAAAGGCCCTGATAACCCGACTCAGGCAGCACGTACCTGTGCCGCTGCTGACCGTACCGGTCACGCCCTGCTTCACACTCTGTACCAGGCCAACATCAAGGGCGGAACCACCTTCCTTAACGAGTGGTACGCGGTAGATCTCGTCAAGAACAGTAAGGATGAGGTCGTTGGTGTGGTTGCCATTGAGGTTGAGACCGGCGAAGTCGCCTACATCAAATCCAAAGCGACCGTTCTTGCTACCGGTGGCGCGGGACGTATTTACGCCTCAACAACCAACGCGCTGATTAACACCGGCGACGGTATCGGTATGGCACTGCGTGCCGGTTTCCCGATGCAGGACATGGAAATGTGGCAGTTCCACCCGACCGGCATTTACGGAGCGGGAACGCTGGTGACCGAAGGTTGTCGGGGTGAGGGTGGCTACCTGATCAACGCCGAGGGTGAGCGTTTCATGGAGCGCTATGCGCCGAACGCGAAAGACCTGGCGGGCCGTGACGTTGTAGCCCGGGCAATGGTGATCGAGATTCTGGAAGGTCGTGGCTGCGGTCCGGATAAGGACCACGTTCTGCTGAAGCTGGATCATCTGGGTGAAGAGACCCTGAACCTGCGCCTGCCGGGCATCTGTGAGCTGTCCCGCACCTTTGCGCATGTGGATCCTGTCAAAGAGCCGATCCCGGTCGTGCCTACCTGTCACTACATGATGGGCGGCATTCCGACCAACGTTGGTGGTCAGGCGTTGACCCAGGATGAAAACGGAAAAGACAAGCCAATCCCCGGGCTGTTCGCCTGTGGCGAGGCAGCGTGTGTATCGGTACACGGCGCCAACCGTCTGGGTGGTAACTCTCTGCTGGACCTGGTGGTGTTTGGTCGCGCAGCTGGCCTGCACATTGAAGAGCAGCTTCGCGGCGGCTTCGAGGTAGACGGTGCCAGTGAGGACGATATCAAGCGTGCCATGGCGCGGCTTGACCGCCTGAACAACGCAACCGAGGGCGAGAGCGTTGCAGAGGTCCGCAAGGATCTGCAGAACTGCATGCAGTTGTACTTCGGCGTGTTCCGTGACGGCAAGAGCATGGAAGAGGGTCTCAAGAAGCTGGAAGCGATTGGTGAGCGTGTTCGCAACACCAAGCTGGCCGATACCAGCAACGCCTTCAACACCGCCCGTATCGAAGCGCTCGAGCTGGATAACCTCTACGAGGTTGCCCTGGCTACAGCGGTTTCCGCCTTTGAGCGGAAGGAAAGTCGCGGCGCTCATGCCCGGAACGACTACACCGAGCGTGATGATGAGAACTGGCTGAAGCACTCCATGTTCTTCCCGCTGGAAAAGCGCGTGGGCAAGCGTGATGTGAACTTTGCACCGAAGACGGTGGACAAGTTCGAGCCGAAGGTCCGGACTTACTAAGGGGGACTCCGAAAATGTTAGTAAGCCTTTATCGTTATAACCCGGAGACTGACAACGCGCCTTACATGCAGGACGTGGATGTTGATATTCCGGAAGGCAAGGATCTCATGGTTCTTGATGTGCTGAACCTGATCAAGGAGCGGGATCCTTCAATGGCCTACCGTCGTTCCTGCCGGGAGGGCGTGTGTGGCTCTGATGGCATGAACATGAACGGCAAAAACGGCCTGGCGTGTATTACGCCTGTCTCCCAGGTGGTGAAGGGCGACAAGCTGGTGCTGCGTCCGCTGCCGGGTCTGCCGGTTATTCGTGATCTGGTTGTAGATATGAGTCTTTTCTACAAGCAGTACGAAAAGGTCATGCCTTACCTGATTAACGACAAGCCTGCTCCCGCGATCGAGCGGCTGCAGTCTCCGGAAGACCGCCAGAAGCTGGATGGCCTGTACGAGTGTATTCTCTGTGCCTGCTGTTCCACGTCCTGTCCGTCATTCTGGTGGAACCCGGACAAGTTTATCGGTCCTGCTGGCCTGCTTCAGGCTTACCGTTTCCTGGCGGACAGCCGGGATACAGCCCAGGACGAGCGACTTGCCGGCCTTGATGACCCGTTCAGTGTATTCCGCTGCCGGGGCATCATGAACTGTGTCAGTGTCTGCCCGAAAGGTCTGAATCCCACAAGGGCTATCGGCCACATTCGGAATCTTCTGCTGCAAAGGGCGACTTAAGCAGCAGGATTTGCGACAGACGCTATACTGTTCTGATCAGGTTAGTACCCGGAAGGCCTCGCAAGTTTGCGGGGCCTTCAACCAAAGGCTTATAGTCAAAAGTCTTACCCGGGTGCACACTACGCAAGCCGTGGCGGGAACTTATAAAGTTTTCTCCCTGTTTTGCTGAGTACAAAAACCACCGGGGAATGGAAAACATCCATGTCGGGTGTGGTGGCCAAAGTCGATCCCGTAAAAACCCGTATTGACTGAGATATACCCCTGGCCGACCATATCGGGCTCCCCGCACCAGCCCAAGGTGAGCTATTCAAGATGCACGAAAGCATAATGGAGCAGTTATGGCAGACTTCCCACCTTCAGGGTGGAAATCTCGCCTATGTTGAACAGCTTTTTGAAACCTACCTGACAGACCCCAATGCCGTTCCCGAAGAGTGGCGCAGCTATTTCGACAAACTCCCCAGTGTCGATGGCTATAAAGGCCGTGACATTGTCCACTCTTCCATCCGCGAACAGTTCGAACACATCTCCCGTAACCAGCGCTTTCTTGCCAGTGGCGGCGTTCCCGCCAGTGCAACGTCGGATGCGGACAAGAAGCAGATTCGCGTTCTCCAGCTGATTAACGCCTACCGCTTCCGCGGCCATCAGGAAGCGAAGCTGGACCCGCTCGGTGTTTGGCAACGTCCCAAGGTTGAAGACCTCGATCCCGAATTCCATGAACTGTCCGACTCTGACCGTGACCTCGAGTTCCAGACCGGCTCACTGAACCTCGGCTCCGAGACCATGAAGCTCGGAGATATTGTCGATGGTTTGCGCCAGACCTACTGCGAAAGCATTGGCGCTGAATACATGCACGTTGTCGATACCCGCATCAAGCGCTGGTTCCAGCAACGCATGGAGCCGGTTCGTTCACGTCCCGCATACGAGGACAACACCCGTAAGCACATCCTTGAGCGACTGACGGCTGCCGAAGGTCTCGAAAAGTACCTGGGTTCCCGTTATCCGGGTGTGAAACGCTTTGGTCTTGAGGGTGGCGAAAGTCTCATTCCCTGTCTGGACGAGCTGATCCAGCGTGCCGGTTCCTACGGCGCCAAGGAAATCGTTCTGGGTATGGCGCACCGTGGTCGCCTGAACGTCCTGGTCAACACTCTGGGCAAGAATCCGAGAGAACTCTTCGACGAGTTTGAAGGCAAGAAACTGGCCGATTCCGGTTCAGGTGACGTGAAGTACCACCAGGGCTTCTCATCCAACGTGATGACACCAGGTGGCGAAGTGCACCTGGCGATGGCTTTCAACCCGTCGCACCTGGAAATCGTTTCGCCGGTGGTTGAAGGCTCCGTTCGGGCCCGCCAGACCCGTCGCAACGACGAGGATGGCAGCAAGGTAGTGCCAATCATCATGCACGGTGACGCGGCGTTTGCCGGCCAGGGCGTTGTGATGGAAACCTTCCAGATGTCCCAGACCCGTGGGTTTGGCGTTGGTGGCACCATTCATATTGTTATCAACAACCAGGTTGGTTTCACCACCAGCAAGCAGGAAGATGCGCGGTCCACGGAGTACTGCACCGACGTGGCCAAGATGATTCAGGCGCCAATCCTGCATGTGAATGCGGACGACCCTGAAGCGGTCATGTTCGTGACCCAGATGGCCATGGACTACCGCAACGAATTCAAGAACGACGTGGTGATCGATCTGGTCTGCTATCGTCGTCGTGGTCACAACGAGGCGGATGAGCCGGCCGCAACCCAGCCGGTCATGTACGAGAAGATCCGTAAGCTGAAGACCACTCGCAACCTGTACGTTGACCAACTGGTGGAAGCCGGTGTTATCACCGAGGAAGAAGCCAAGCAGATGGAGAACGACTACCGTGACGCCCTGGACAATGGCGAGCACGTGGTCAAATCCCTGGTCAAGGAGCCCAACAAGGAGCTCTACGTAGACTGGACACCGTACCTGGGCCACGAGTGGACGGCCAAGTGCAAGTCCAGCGTTGCGCTGAAGACCATCCAGAAGCTGGGCAAGAAACTGACCTCGGTCCCTGAAGGTTTCAGTATCCAGCGCCAGGTCTCCAAGATTGTGTCCGACCGCGAGAAAATGACCGCCGGCGCCCTGCCGATCAACTGGGGCTACGGTGAAGTCATGGCCTATGCGACGTTGCTCAACGAAGGGCATCCGATCCGCATTACCGGCCAGGATGTTGGCCGCGGCACCTTCTCGCATCGCCACGCGGTTCTGCACAACCAGAAAGACGGCTCGACTCATATTGCCCTTGAGCAATTGTCGGAAGACCAGCCGAAATTCGAAATTTACGACTCGCTGCTCTCGGAAGAAGCCGTTATGGCGTTCGAGTACGGTTATGCGACCACGGCGCCTGATGGCCTTGTGGTCTGGGAAGCACAGTTTGGCGACTTCGCCAACGGTGCCCAGGTCGTGATCGATCAGTTCCTGACCAGTGGTGAGCACAAGTGGGGGCGCCTCTGTGGCCTGACCCTGCTGCTGCCTCATGGCTACGAAGGGCAGGGGCCGGAGCATAGCTCTGCACGCCTCGAGCGTTTCCTGCAGCTGAGCGCCGAACATAATATCCAGGTCTGCGTGCCGACCACGCCGTCGCAGGTATTCCATATGCTGCGTCGCCAGGTGAAGCGCCCGCTGCGCAAGCCTCTGGTTGCCATCACGCCCAAGAGTCTGCTGCGGCACAAGGAAGCGACGTCCGATCTTGACGATCTGACCACCGGTACCTTCAAGACCGTGCTGCCTGAGAAAGAGCCGTCCGATCCGAAGAAAGTCACCCGTCTGATCCTGTGTTCCGGCAAGGTCTATTTTGATCTGCTCGAGAAGAAGAAGTCGGACGAGCGTGAAGACGTCGCCATTGTCCGGATCGAACAGCTGTATCCTTTCCCCGGAGACGACCTTGACGAGCTCCTGAGCGAGTACACCAAGCTCAAGCACGTTGTCTGGTGTCAGGAAGAGCCGATGAACCAGGGTGCCTGGTATTGCAGCCAGCATCACATGCGTAATGCGCTGCACCGCCTGAATCCCAAGCTGTACCTTCAGTATGCCGGTCGTGACGCTTCGGCTGCTCCTGCCTGTGGCCATATGTCGGTCCACATTGAAGAGCAGAAGAAACTGGTTAACGACGCGTTTGAAATTTGACGAGCTACCGAACTAAGGATCTGTAATGTCAACTGAGATTAAAGCCCCCGTTTTCCCGGAGTCGGTCGCGGAAGGTACTGTCGCGACCTGGCACAAACAGCCGGGTGAAGCCTGCTCCCGTGACGAGCTGATTGTCGATATCGAGACCGACAAGGTCGTTCTTGAGGTGGTTGCGCCTGCTGACGGCGTGATCGAAGAAATCATCAAGAACGAAGGCGATACCGTTGAAAGTGGTGAGGTAGTCGGCAAGTTCAAGGAAGGTGCCAAGGGCGAGGCCAAGCCTGCCGAGGGCAAGAAAGAAGAGGCCAAGGAAGAGGCTCCGAAAGAAGAGGCCAAGAGTGAAGCCGCTTCCGGCGAAGCGATTCTGAGCCCGGCAGCGCGTAAGCTGGCCGAGGAAAACAACGTTGATCCGAACAGCATCCAGGGTACCGGCAAAGATGGCCGTGTAACCAAGGAAGACGTTCAGAACCACGTGGACAGTGCCAAGTCCTCCGGTGGTGCTTCCGCGCCCCAGCCTGCGGCGGGTATGCCGGAAGTGAGCGTCAGCCAGGGCGAACGTCCAGAGAAGCGCGTGCCGATGACCCGCCTGCGTGCGAGCATCGCCAAGCGTCTGGTCAACGCGCAGCAGAGCGCAGCCATGCTGACCACCTTCAACGAGGTGAACATGGCGCCGATCATGGAACTGCGCAAGCAGTACCAGGAGAGCTTTGTAAAGCGTCATGGTATCAAGCTTGGTTTCATGTCCTTCTTCACCAAGGCGGCCACCGAAGCCCTGAAGCGGTTCCCCGCGGTGAACGCGTCCATTGATGGTAACGACATGGTTTACCACGGTTACCAGGATATCGGCGTGGCCGTATCCACGGATCGTGGTCTGGTCGTTCCGGTACTCCGCGATTCCGACGCCATGGGCCTGGCCGACATCGAGAAGAAGATCGTTGAATACGGCACCAAGGCGAAAGAGGGCAAGCTGGCCATTGAAGACATGACCGGTGGTACCTTTACGATTACCAACGGCGGCATCTTCGGCTCGCTGATTTCCACACCGATCCTGAACCCGCCACAGACTGCAATCCTGGGCATGCACAAGATTCAGGAGCGTCCGATGGCCGTGAACGGCAAGGTGGAAATTCTGCCGATGATGTACCTGGCGCTTTCTTACGACCACCGAATGATTGATGGCAAGGAAGCGGTGCAGTTCCTCGTTGCCATCAAGGAAATGCTTGAAGACCCGGCACGTATTCTGCTGGACGTCTGAGTCGACTTTAAACGTATCGGAAAACGGGATTAACTATGTCTGATAAATACGACGTCATTGTTATTGGTGCGGGCCCGGGCGGCTATGTTGCTGCCATCAAGGCTGCCCAGCTGGGTCTCAAGACCGCGTGTGTCGAATCCTGGACCGCCGAAGACGGCAAGGCGCAGGTACTTGGCGGTACCTGCCTGAACGTGGGCTGTATTCCCTCCAAGGCACTGCTGGAGATTTCCCACAAGTTTGAGGAAACCACCCACGATTACGAGATGCAGGGCATCATCGCCAAGGATGTCAAGATGGACATCGGCAAGATGATGGAGCGCAAGGCTGGTATCGTGAAGCAGCTGACCGGCGGTATCGCCGGCCTGTTCAAGTCCAACGGCGTTACCTCCATCCACGGCCACGGCAAGTTGCTCGCCAACCGCAAAGTGGAAGTAACTGACAAGGACGGCAAGTCCAAGACCTACGAAGCCGAAAACATCATTCTGGCCACTGGTTCCAAGCCGATCCAGATTCCGCCTGCGCCGTTCGATGGCGAGTACATTGTGGATTCCGAGGGAGCCCTTGAGTTCACCGAAGTGCCCAAGCGTCTGGGTGTGATCGGTGCCGGTGTTATCGGCCTGGAGCTTGGCAGCGTCTGGGCACGTCTGGGCTCCGAGGTGACGGTCCTTGAAGCGGTGGATACCTTCCTGCCGGCGGTGGATCAGCAGGTTGCCAAGGACGCACTCAAGCAGTTCCAGAAGCAGGGTCTGAACATCGTCATGGGTGCTCGCATGACCGGCGCTGAAGTCAAACGCAAGCTGGTCAACGTTACCTATGAAGATTCCAAGGGCAAGCAAGAAGCCAAGTTTGACAAGCTGATTGTTGCCGTTGGACGTCGTCCGTACACCGATAACCTGCTTTCCGAGGATTCCGGTGTGCAGATGGACGAGCGCGGTTTCATCTTCGTGGATGACAACTGCAAGACCGAGGCGCCGGGTGTCTGGGCTATCGGTGACGTGGTCCGCGGCCCAATGCTGGCCCACAAGGCGTCCGAAGAGGGCATCATGGTTGCCGAGCGCATTGCCGGGCACAAGCCCCAGGTCAACTACGACTGCATCCCCAACGTGATCTACACCTCGCCGGAAGTTGCCTGGGTTGGCAAAACCGAAGAGCAGATGAAGGCAGAGGGTGAAGAGTACAACGTAGGTACCTTCCCGTTTGCGGCCAACGGTCGTGCCATGGCTGCAAACTCGGCGTCCGGTCTGGTCAAGATCATTGCCGACGCAAAAACTGACCGCATTGTCGGTTTCCATGTAGTTGGTCCCCAGGCCTCTGAAATCGTTGCCCAGGGCGTAATCGCCATGGAATTCGGTTCCAGCGCCGAAGATCTGGCCCTGACCTGCTTTGCACATCCGACTCTGTCCGAGTCCGTGCACGAAGCAGCTCTGGCCGTCGGTGGTGGCGCGATTCATATCGCCAACCGCCGCAAGAAGAAGTAACGCAAACCAGGAATTTTTTAATTCGGGACATTAACTATGAATTTGCATGAATATCAGGGCAAGCAGCTTTTCGCTGAATATGGCCTGCCCGTATCCAAAGGCATTGCCTGTGATACTCCCAAGGAAGCAGTAGCAGCTGCTGACGAAATCGGCGGTGATGGTTGGGTAGTGAAGGCCCAGGTGCACGCAGGCGGCCGTGGTAAGGCTGGTGGCGTTAAGCTGGTTAAAAGCAAAGACGAGATCCGTGAGTTTGCCGAAAAGTGGTTGGGCAAGAACCTGGTAACCTACCAGACTGATGAAAATGGCCAGCCGGTCAGCAAGATTCTGGTTGAATCCCTCACCGACATCGACCAGGAACTGTACCTGGGCGCGGTCGTTGACCGTGGCACCCGTCGCATCGTGTTCATGGCCTCCACCGAAGGCGGTGTTGAGATCGAGAAGGTTGCCGAAGAGACGCCCGAGAAGATCCTGAAAGCCGAAATCGACCCACTGGTAGGCGCACAGCCTTACCAGGGCCGCGAGCTTGCGTTCAAGCTTGGCCTGGAAGGCAAGCAGATCGGTCAGTTCACCAAGATTTTCATTGGCCTGGCCAAGCTGTTCGAAGAGTGCGACCTCGCGCTGGTAGAGATCAACCCGCTGGTTATCACGCCGGCCGGTGATCTGCACTGCCTGGACGCCAAAGTCGGTGTTGACGGTAACGCGCTGTATCGCCAGAAGAAGATCCACGAGATGCACGATCCCTCCCAGGAAGATTCCCGGGAAGCGGAAGCGGCCAAGTGGGAGCTCAACTATGTGGCCCTGGAAGGCAACATTGGCTGCATGGTCAACGGTGCTGGTCTGGCAATGGGCACCATGGACATCATCAAGCTTTCTGGCGGCCAGCCTGCCAACTTCCTGGACGTTGGTGGCGGTGCAACCAAGGAGCGTGTTTCCGAAGCATTCAAGATCATCCTGTCTGACTCCAACGTCAAGGCGGTTCTGGTCAACATCTTCGGCGGTATCGTTCGTTGCGACATGATTGCAGAAGGCATCATCGGTGCCGTGAAGGAAGTCGGCGTCAAGGTTCCTGTTGTGGTTCGCCTTGAAGGCAACAACGCGGAGAAGGGTACTCAGGTACTCGCCGATAGCGGCCTGAACATCATTGCCGCTACCAGTCTGTCGAATGCGGCAGAGCAAGTTGTTAAAGCCGCAGGGGGTAAATAATGAGCATCCTGATTAACAAAGACACCAAGGTTATCTGTCAGGGCTTTACCGGCGCGCAGGGCACCTTCCACTCAGAGCAGGCGATTGCCTATGGCACCAAGATGGTTGGCGGCGTTAGCCCCGGCAAGGGTGGCACTGAGCACCTCGGCCTTCCGGTGTTCAACACCGTTCGTGACGCCGTTGAAGCAACCGGCGCAGAGGCGACCGTTATCTACGTACCGGCGCCTTTCTGTAAAGACGCTATTATCGAAGCCGCGGATGCCGGCATTCAGCTGATCGTCTGTATCACTGAAGGTATCCCGACCATCGATATGCTGTACGCCAAGGAATACGTGGATCGCAAGGGCGTTCGAATGATTGGTCCTAACTGCCCGGGTGTTATCACTCCGGACGAGTGCAAGATCGGCATCATGCCTGGCCACATCCACAAGAAGGGCAAGGTTGGTATCGTGTCCCGTTCAGGTACCCTGACTTACGAAGCGGTCAAGCAGACCACCGACTTCGGCTACGGTCAGTCCACCTGTATCGGTATCGGTGGCGACCCGATCCCGGGCTCCAACTTCATCGACATTCTGGCCCTGCTGCAGGAAGATCCTGAGACTGAAGCCATTGTGATGATTGGTGAGATCGGCGGTACCGCCGAAGAAGAAGCCGCGGCCTACATCAAGCAGAACGTCACCAAGCCGGTGGTTTCCTACATCGCTGGTGTTACTGCGCCTCCGGGCAAACGCATGGGCCACGCTGGCGCCATCATCTCCGGTGGTAAGGGTACTGCAGACGAGAAGTTTGCCGCCCTGGAAGACGCTGGCGTTCGCACCGTCCGCAGTCTGGCCGAGATCGGCCAGGCCCTGAAGGAAGTCACTGGCTGGTAAGCTGGCCTTCTTTCAGCAAAAACCCCCGTTTCTGCCCTGCAGAGCGGGGGTTTTTTATTTATAATGCCGGGTCGCCTGAACTATGATGGCGGTTCCAATATCAAATAAGGAGTTCGTGCTTTGAGTTCTGTAGATTCCCAGCAAAGGGTTTTGTCCGGCATGCGTCCGACCGGCAAGCTTCACCTTGGCCACTACCACGGTGTGCTGAAAAACTGGGTTAAACTCCAGCATGAATTCGAATGCTTTTTCTTTGTGGCGGACTGGCACGCCCTGACCACCAACTATGACGACCCCTCTGGCATTGAGCAGAGCGTCTGGGACATGGTCATTGACTGGCTGGCGGCCGGTGTGAACCCGGGTTCGTCCACCATGTTTATTCAGTCACAGGTACCCGAGCACGCAGAATTGCACCTGTTGCTGTCGATGATTACGCCTCTCGGTTGGCTGGAACGTGTGCCGACCTTCAAGGACCAGCAGGAGAAACTGCGGGAGAAGGATCTGGCGACCTACGGATTTCTGGGTTACCCGTTGCTTCAGAGTGCAGACATTCTGGTTTACCGGGCAGGGAAGGTACCGGTCGGTGCCGATCAGGTGTCCCATGTTGAAATCACCCGGGAGATTGCCCGTCGGTTCAACCATATCTACGGTCGTGAGCCCGGATTCGAGGAGCAGGCAGAAGGCGCCATCGTGAAGATGGGCAAGAAAAACGCCAAGCTGTACCGCAATCTGAAGAAGCGGTACCAGGAAGAGGGCGACATGGACGCCCTGGAAACTGCTCGTGCGCTGTTGAAAGAACAGCAGAACATCTCCCTGGGCGATCGCGAACGTTTGTACGGCTACATCGAGGGTGGTGGCAAGGTGATTCTGCCAGAGCCGCAGCCGCTGCTGACACCGGAGTCCAAGTTGCCTGGTCTGGATGGGCAGAAAATGTCCAAGTCCTACAACAACTATATTGGACTGCGGGAGGAGCCGGACAGCGTTGCCCAGAAGGTCCGCACCATGCAAACCGATCCCCAGCGAGTCCGCCGTACGGATCCGGGTGAACCCGAGAAATGCCCGGTGTGGGGGATGCACAAGATCTATTCGGACGCGGACACCCAGGAGTGGGTACAGACCGGTTGTCGCAGTGCCGGCATTGGCTGCCTTGATTGCAAGAAGCCGTTGATTGACGCGATTGTAGAAGAGCAGCGACCGCTCCACGAGCGCGCGCGTGAGTATGAGGGCAACCCGGACCTGGTTCATTCCATTCTCCAGGAAGGTCGCGAACACGCCCGCGATGCTGCCAGAGATACCCTTGAGGAAGTCCGGGCGGCCATGGGGCTTCATTACCGCTGAATCCGCAGGAATCGGTGCCGCGGGCACAGAGCCGCGGGACCGATCCGGAGAGAAAGGTTATGACCGAAGAATCCACCGATCAGGCGACGCCGGAAGCTCAGGACGCCGGCCCGGAGCAATCGCCCCTGGCGCTGGTGTCCGGCAAGCCGGTGGTGGATCTTCCCAAGGACCTGTACATTCCGCCGGATGCCCTGGCGGTCTTCCTTGCAGCGTTTGAAGGCCCGCTGGACCTTCTGCTGTACCTCATACGTCGCCAGAACATGAACATTCTGGACATCGACGTCAGCGAGATTACCCGGCAGTACATGGATTACATCGGTGCCGTCGAGGCCATGCGCTTTGAACTGGCTGCCGAATACCTGGTGATGGCGGCCACCCTGGCGGAAATCAAATCGCGGATGCTGTTACCTCGCCAGGAAAGCGACGATGAAGAAGAGGTCGATCCTCGTGCCGAACTGATTCGTCGGCTTCAGCAGTACGAACGGTTCAAGCAGGCCGCCGAGGATATCGACGAACTGCCGCGGCTGGAGCGGGATAACTTCGCAGCCTCGGCCGCCCTGCCCAGGATGCCGTCAAGTCAGCCCCATCCCGATGTGGATCTGAGGGAGATGCTGCTGGCCCTTCAGGGTGTTTTACAGCGCGCAGACCTGTTCACCAGTCACCATGTTGAGCGTGAGAAGCTGTCCACCCGTGAACGCATGTCGGCAATCCTTTCGGTGCTTCAGGATGACCATTTTGTGACCTTTGAGAGCCTGTTCACGGTCGAAGAGGGGCGGCTGGGGGTTGTTGTAACCTTCCTGGCGACGCTTGAGCTGGTCAAGGAGCAGTTGATCGAGGTGGTTCAGGCGGAAGTTCTCGGGCCGATTCATGTTCGCGCCAGGGCGGCAAGTTAGGGCCCCTGGAAGTCGGAAGCACGGAAATACGGATCAGACACCATGAACGAAGAGCACCTGCTGAGAATCCAGGCAATTGCCGAGGCCGCCCTGCTGGCGGCGGGCAAACCGCTGTCTCTTGACCAGCTGCGGGAATTGTTCAGTGAAGGGGAGCGGCCGGCGCGACAGGTCATGGAGCACGTCATGGTGCTTCTTGAAGCGGCCTGTGAAGGGCGAGGCTTCGAGCTGAAAAAGGTCGCCAGTGGCTACCGACTCCAGGTGCGTGAGGAGTATGCGCCCTGGGTGGGTCGACTGTTCGAGGAAAAGCCCCAGCGTTATTCACGGGCCTTGCTGGAGACCCTGGCACTGATTGCTTACCGACAGCCCATCACCCGGGGTGAAATCGAGGACATCCGGGGTGTTACGGTAAGCAGCAATATCATTCGTACACTGCTTGAGCGAGAGTGGGTGCGCGTCGTTGGGCATCGGGATGTCCCGGGGCGGCCGGCCATGTACGCGACCACGAAACAATTCCTGGATTACTTTAATCTCACGGGCCTGGACCAGCTACCGCCCCTGAATGAAGTCCGCGATCTTGAAGAAATCGGCCGGGAAATTGAAAAGAACATGCAGGGTGAGATCGAGTTCGAATCCACGACTGCCGAGAACGACGACGAATCTTCGAGCCAGACACTTCACTGACGCCATTCGGGTGTCAGTCAGAAACTAAGGATTGATTACATGGCGGCAGAACGCCCCAACAAACCAGCCAGACCCGCCCGTGACCCAGCCAGTCAGGGCGGCCCTGAGCGTATTCAGAAATTGCTCGCCCGGGCAGGTGTTGGTTCGCGCCGGGAAATCGAGGGCTGGATGGAAGCCGGTCGTCTCCTGGTCAATGGACAACCGGTGGCACCAGGGCAGAAGGCGTCCGTCGAGGACCGTTTCGAGCTCGATGGCAAACGACTGGAAGTGTCCGGCGCGGCTGAAGTGATGCGACGGGTGCTGATTTATAACAAGCCCGAGGGCGAGGTCACGACCCGAAAGGACCCTGAGGGCAGACCGACGGTGTTTGATCGTTTGCCACGCCTTAAAGAGCATCGGTGGATCTCCATTGGTCGGCTTGATATCAACACCACCGGCCTGGTGCTGTTTACTACAGACGGTGAATTGGCGAACCGCCTGATGCATCCGTCCAACCAGATTGACCGGGAATACGCAGTGCGGATTTTCGGGGAAGTGGACGACGCCATGATCGAGCGACTGCTTCAGGGCGTTCTCCTGGAAGATGGCATGGCCAAGTTCACCGATATCTCTCCGGCCGGTGGCAGCGGTATGAATCGCTGGTTCCACGTTACCCTGCTGGAAGGGCGCAATCGGGAGGTGCGTCGCCTGTGGGAATCCCAGGGCGTTCGAGTCAGTCGGCTGAAACGCGTGCGTTACGGGCCGATCTTCCTGCCAAGCAGGCTGACCGTGGGAAAATGGGAAGAGCTGGATCAGCGGGCGGTAGATACCCTCAGTCGAACCGTTGGTCTCGAGTCGGTCGAGATTCCCCAGAAAACGCCAAACGAAAAGGCAGCCCATGATCGCCAGAGGCGCAAGAGCCCTGGCCGGTCCGGAAAGAAAACTCCTGGCAATAAATGGGCGGTCAGCGACACCAAGCCCGCCAGGCCCGCCGGGCGGACTCCCAGGCCAGAGAGAGCCCGAAGCAAGACGCCGCGGGGTTAAGCGTCACGAAATGGTGGCAAACACCCGGGTGCAGTTACGACCCTGGTGTTTGGCACGATAGAGCGCTTCGTCAGCCCTGGCTAGCCAGGCCTGCGGGGCTTCCTGGGGCAGAAACGTAGCAACGCCACAGCTGGTTGTGACTTTCAGCTCCTTTTCTCCGCCATCCACCCGGATGGCCGCGATCGCTTTGCGAACCCGCTCCGCCACATCTTTTGCATCCTGCTCCAAGGTATGCGGCAGCAGGATGGCAAATTCCTCGCCACCAAAGCGATACACTGAATCAGATGTGCGGATGGACTTCTCGATCTCCGCCGCCGCGATTTGCAGAATATGGTCGCCTACCACGTGACCGTGTGTGTCGTTGATCGTTTTGAAATGATCCAGGTCGCAGAGCACAAGTGAATATGGTTCGCCATGTCTTTCCGACAACAGGCTGGAGCGCTGAAGCGCGTCATCCAGGGCGCGTTTGTTGGGAATGCCGGTCAGGGAATCGGTCAGAGACGCCTGCTCAATGGCGACGTACTGGCAGGCGTTACGAATCGGGCAGATGGCCGCGCCCAGAATTATCTCGATGCCTTCAAGCTCCTGTTCGGTGAACCTCTGACGGCGTTGCAGCACAAGAGTCCCGTAATTGACTCCCTCAAGGCTCAGACGATACTCGCAGCGGTGCGGGCCGCCCATTCCGGTGGCATAGACGAAATCCTGTTTACCGATCCGGTGGCGGTAGTTGAGGGAACTGAACGGGATAATGGCGACCAGTTCTTCGGCCAGGATGGCCAGCTGTTGCTCCAGCGACAGGGTAGTCGAGAGCCGTCGTGTCAGTCTTGCGAGCACATCCGGCGTATTGGTCCAGTCCTGATGTGCCTGACGCAGCGCAGCCAGTTTCTGGGGCTGGGAAGGAGACTGATGGATCGACGGTATGTTTTTCACTACGGTTCACTCTGTCGCAGAAATTTACAGTGCTTTCGGGGTCAAAAGCAGAAACCGTGCCTACTTAAAAAATAACAACAAAAACAGATGCTAATGAACTATTTTTCACTCAATTTATGATTTTTCAGCGGTAGTTCAGGAATTGCTGTCAAAAAACCGGCAGTGATTTGCCGTGATGCGTTCCTGACCGCTCAAAATGTCAGACAAGGGGTGGGGCTATAGATTCCCTGTGGTAAACTTCTGCGTTTGAAATCGTGCCGTCTTCAGGAATGAGTGACCAACTTTATGAGGTTTCAGGCCCCGGAAAGTCTGTCTGAACAAATTGCCCAGCATCTGGGGCAAAGAATCATCACGCGAGATCTCAAACCCGGCGAACGCATTCAGGAACTGAAAGTGTCGGGTGAACTGAATGTCAGCCGTGGCTCTGTGCGCGAAGCGCTACTTATTCTGGAGCGCCGCCATCTGATCGAAATTTTCCCGAGGCGGGGCGCGGTTGTCTCCAGCCTGACGCCGGAAAGCGTCAACAGCCTCTACGATATCTACATCGATCTTCTCTGCATGCTAGGGCGCAAGGTGCTTGAACGTTGGTCCGGCAAAGAGCTTGGCGGTGTCATGGGTCAGGTCCGTGAACTGCAGGCGGTCATTGACGCCCTCAACGCGACCAGCGCAGACGCTGCCGAGCAGGTCATCGACGCCGGATTCGGGGTAATGCGCTACGCCTACGGGCTGGTTGAGAACCCTTTTCTTGAGGAGACTCTCGAGAACTTCCGGCCGGCCATCAGCCGAACCTATTTTGTGGCGCTGGAGCACTTTCGGGAAGAAATCGGGGAAACCGCGACCTTCTTCCGGCAGTTGGCCGAGGCCGCCGTTGATGATGACGCGGAACGATTGCAAGCGGTCATACAGGCCTTTGGTGAACACCAGCGGCAGCAGGTGTTGACGATTCTCCGGCAGGAGGCGAGCGCCTGATATGCGTCTGAAGTCCATCAAACTGGCTGGCTTCAAATCCTTCGTTGATCCAACCACCGTGCCGTTCCCATCGAACATGACAGCCGTGGTCGGGCCAAATGGGTGTGGCAAGTCCAACATCATCGACGCGGTGCGCTGGGTGATGGGGGAAAGCTCCGCGAAGTACCTGCGCGGCGAGTCCATGACAGACGTTATCTTCAACGGCTCCAGCGCACGAAAGCCGGTAGGTCAGGCCTCCATTGAACTGGTGTTTGATAACAGCGATGGTTCGGCCCCGGGTGAATTCGCGAAATTCAACGAAATCTCCGTTCGCCGCCGGGTTTCCCGGGAAGGGCAGTCCGAATACTTCCTGAATGGCTCCAAGTGCCGGCGCCGGGACATTACCGATCTGTTCCTGGGGACTGGCCTTGGCCCGCGGAGCTACGCCATTATCGAGCAGGGCATGATCTCCCGCCTGATCGAGGCAAAACCGGAAGAGCTCCGGATCTACATTGAGGAAGCGGCCGGCATCTCAAAATACAAGGAACGTCGCCGGGAAACGGAGAATCGCATCCGTCGGACCCAGGAAAATCTGGAACGGCTGACCGACCTCAGGGAGGAGCTGGGCCGACAACTGCAGCACCTGGAGCGCCAGGCGGCAGCGGCGGAAAAGTTCAAGGCTTACAAGCAGGAGGAGCGCCAGAAGAAAGCCGAACTGACGGTACTGCGCTGGCAATCCCTAGACAATGACCTGCAGGCCTGGCGGGGCAAGATCCGGGACACCGAGCTTGAGCTCGAAAAATACCTGACCGAACGCGTCAGCCTTGAGACCTCTCTCGAATCCCTCCGGGACAATCATCAGGAACGGACCGAACATTTCAACCGGGCCCAGGCACGCTATTACGAGGCCGGCGCGGATATCGCCCGTATCGAACAGAGTCTGGAGCACCAGCGCGAGCGTAGCCGGCAGATGGCCGCGGAACTGGACCAGGCCATGGCCAACCAGCGCGAGCTGGCCAGGGAACTGGAGCAGGACGAGGACAAGCTGGCGGGTATCCAGGAAGAGCTGGACATGATGGAGCCAGAACAGGAAGCGTTGGCGATACGCTCTGAAGAGTCGGGCGAGAAACTGCAGCAGGCCGAAGACGCCATGAGCGACTGGCAGCACCAATGGGAAGATTTCAGCGCCCGCTCGTCGGATGCCCGGCGCCAGGCCGAGTTGGCCCAGTCCAGGATTCGCTCTCTCGAAGACGCCATTGAGCAACTGCTCACTCGGCAACGCAAACTGCAGGATGAGCAGGAATTGCTGGAAGGCCAGATGGATCGGGCGGAACTTGAGGAGCTGCTGGACCAGCAAGAAACACTGGAGCTGAAACGCGAGGAAGCGGCTGAGCGCATTGCGGCGATCCAGGATGAGCTCTACGACGCCCGGCAGCATCAGCGTGACGCCGAGCAGGCCGTCTCGGAGGAGCGCCAACGGGTCCAGAGCCTTCGCGCCTCTCTTGAGTCTCAGCAGGCGCTTCTGGATGAACAGATGGGGGCCGGAGATGATGTCCTGCAATCCTGGCTTTCCCGGAACGATTTGGGCGATATGCCCCGGGTAGCCAGCCAGCTCGATATTGCCGATGGCTGGGAGTTTGCGGTTGAACAGGTTATCGGGCGTTTTACCCAGGGCCTGTGTCTTCCCGACATCGACCAGCTCTCCTCGGCGATGAGAGAAGCGCCAAGGGGCCTGGCACTCGTTGAAGCCGGTGCGTCTGGTAATGCTGGACCAACTGGCCTCGCGGCCAAGGTTTCCGGTGTGCCAGGAATTGCCTCGTTGCTTCACGGCATTGACGCGGTGGAAACGGTTTCCGATGCCATGGGTATGCGAGCCGGCCTCCAGCAAGGGCAGAGCCTGATGACCCCGGAAGGCGTCTGGGTGTCCCGGGATTGGGTATTGATGCCGGACTCCGACGCAGGCCAGGTCGGGGTGATTGAACGACAAAAGAAAGTTACCGAATTGGCTTCGCAACTGACAGAGGCTGAGGAAGCACTGGAGGCGGCCAGCGAGAAACTGGACGAATTGCACGAGCGCGCCGAGCGCTCCGAATCCGCCCGGGATGAGGCCCAGGCCCGTTTGAGCGAGGCAGACCGCGAGCTGAGCTCGCTGTCGTCCAGGGTCAGCGGCCTCCGAGCCCGAGCCGAGCAGATTGACGCCCGTCTGCAGAGAATCCGGGACGATATCGAGGATGTCTCTGAAAACCTGGAGGGCCAGAAAGAGAGCCTGCAGGAGGCTCGGGAAGAATGGCAGCTGGCGCTGGCGTCCAGTGAAGACAGCGATGAAGAAAAAGAGCGGCTTCTCGAGCAGCGGGACAGCCTGCGCGAGAACCTCGACCGTCTGCGCCAAGAGGCCCGGCACGACCGTGACCACGCGCATCAGTTGCAGCTTCAGCTCCAGACTCTGCACAGTCAGCGGGACGGTCTGAGGCAGACAATTGACCGGATGCAGTTGCAGAAAGAGCGTATCGATGAGCGACTGGAGATTCTGAGGGAATCCCGGGAAAGCGCCGAGGAACCCATTGAAGATCTGCAGATGCAGCTTGAAGGCCTGCTGGATCGCCGATTGGCGGAAGAGGAGAAGCTGGGCGCGGCGCGCGACGCCCTGGAAGAGATCGACCGTGAGGTCCGGGAGAAAGAGCAGGGCCGAAGCGGCACCGATCACCGCATCCAGGAAGTCCGGTCCAGGCTGGAACAGCTGAAGATGGAATCCCAGGCCCTGGAAATCCGCTCTGGCAATCATATCGAGCAGCTCAAGGAGCTGGACGTAAAACTCCAGGACATTCTTTCGCAGTTGCCTGAAGGTGCGAATGAGAAAGATTGGGCTGACGAGCTGGAGCGCATCGGCAACCGGATACAACGGCTGGGCGCCATCAACCTCGCGGCTATCGAGGAGTACCAGGTACAGAGCGAGCGCAAGACCTACCTGGATTCCCAGCACGAAGATCTGATGGAAGCCCTGGAAACACTCGACAATGCGATCCGGAAGATCGACCGGGAGACCCGTCAACGCTTCAAGGAAACCTTCGATCAGGTGAACGGTGGCCTCCAGGCGCTCTTCCCGAAGGTGTTTGGAGGTGGTAATGCCTATCTGGAGCTTACCGGCGAGGATCTTCTGGAAACCGGCGTTGCGATCATGGCCCGGCCTCCTGGCAAGAAGAACAGCACCATCCATCTGTTGTCAGGTGGCGAAAAGGCCCTCACGGCGATCGCTTTGGTGTTCTCGATTTTCCAGCTGAACCCGGCACCCTTCTGTATGCTGGATGAGGTGGATGCACCGTTGGATGATGCCAACGTGGGTCGCTATGCCAATATGGTCAAAGAAATGTCCAAGCAGGTTCAGTTCATCTACATTACCCACAACAAGATTGCGATGGAGATGGCGGATCAGTTGATGGGGGTCACCATGCATGAACCGGGATGTTCGCGGCTGGTGTCGGTGGACGTGGACGAAGCCGCAGCCCTCGCGGAGGCTTGAGGCTGTTCAGAATTCGGGCAACCATGACAAAAACGCCATCTGGCCCGGGTGTGCGTTGTATTCATTACGGGCTTTTCTTAGAGTAGCAACGTTACGGGATCTGCAAACAGGACAGCAGCACTATGTCACTTAGGGAATGGTTAATTGCCATCGGTACCCTGGTTATAATCGGCATTGTCATTGATGGCGTGCGCCGGATGCGGCGCGCCCGTAAGGAATCCATGGCGATTTCATCCGGTATGGGCGCCGACGAGCTGGAGGATTCGCCACTCGACGAAGAGTACAACCCCGAGTTGCCCAATGGCGGAGCAAGAACCATTTCCCGCGATACCCTCGAAGAACGGGGCTATGTGAAGCGCGAAAAGCCCAGTCGATTCGGTTCTCCGAAACCCAAGCCGACCCGTCCTGTCACTGCCGCTGCCAAATCGGAGCAGCCCGAATCGTCAGAACCGGATCCACAAACGGAAACCGAACCGACGGCTGAGCGCTACGAAGAGTCCGTTGAGTCGGAGCCCGATTTCGGACTTTCCAGTCAGGAGCCTGAGGAAACCGAGCTCGAATCCGGCTGGGGCGCCATTGAAGACGAGGCGGAAGCCGTCCCGCCAACGGTCACGACCGAAGTGGAAGAGGACACTGCGCGGCGTGAGCCCTCCCGACCGTCGGCCGGTCAACCTCTGGCGGGCGCGAATCGCCCTGAGGCCAGGGAAGTGATCGTCATCAACGTGTTGGCGAAGAGCGACGAGGACTTCAAGGGGCCGGCGTTGAAGAAGCTGTTCGAAGCGTGCGGTCTGGAGCACGGAGACATGGACATATACCACCGCCATGAAGAATCCGATACCACCAGCCCTGTGCAGTTCAGTGTTGCCAACGCCGTGGAACCCGGCACATTCAAACCCGGGGATATGCCGGCCCTCACCACGCCCGGGATCAGCTTTTTCATGAGTATGCCGGGGCCCACCAATGCGCTGCAGGCATTCGACTTCATGCTCGAAACCGCCCAGGCAGTGGTACGTAACCTTGGCGGGGAACTGAAAGACGAGCGCCGAAGCGTGATGACCCCGCAAACTATCGAGCACTGCCGCCAGAGAATCCGCGAGTTCGAGCGTAAGCAACGTTCCCAGAAAGTGTGAAACCAGGCGGTAACAGATGGCCCGATGCCCGGTTCGCTCCGGGCATTTTTTTGAGAAACGAGAGTGCCAGTCCATGAGCAAAGCCACGCCCGATATTACCCAGCGTGTAGAAGAACTCCGTTCGGTTATTGATGATCACAACTACCGGTATTACGTGCTGGACGACCCCCGTATTCCCGATGCGGAATACGACAGGCTGTTCCGTGAGCTGCAGACCCTGGAAGCCGATTATCCGGAGCTGGCCTCAGATACCTCGCCCACCCGGCGAGTTGGCAGTGCCGCGGAAACCAGTTTTGAGGAGGTGGTTCACCGGCTGCCCATGCTGTCGCTCGACAACGCCTTCAATGAGGATGAACTGCGGGAATTCGATCGGAGGGTGAGGGACCGGCTGGGCATCAGCGAAGATGTGGAATACGTGTGCGAACCCAAACTCGATGGGCTGGCGGTCAGTCTGCACTACGAGAATGGCGCCCTCACCACTGCCGCCACCCGGGGTGATGGTTACTCCGGAGAGGACATCACCGCCAATATCCGAACGATTCCTTCGGTGCCATTGAAGCTGCGGGGCGAAGATGTGCCGGATCTTGTAGAGATCCGTGGCGAAGTTTACATGCCCAAGGACGGTTTCGAGCAACTGAACCGTCGACTGGCCGAGCGCGGAGAGAAAACCTTCGTTAATCCTCGCAACGCAGCAGCTGGCAGTCTCAGGCAGAAAAAGTCCACGGTCACGGCGAAGCGTCCGCTGGAAATGTGCGCCTACAGTGTTGCCGTGACGGACGAGAGCCTGTTGCCCGATACCCAGTGGGATGGCCTCCAGCGCGTTCAGAGTTGGGGGTTCCGGATCAATCCCGAGATGCGCAAGGCGAAAGGCGTGGAGGAGTGCCTTGAGGCCTACAGCGAGCTAATGGCAAAGCGGGACACGCTCCCATATGAAATTGACGGCATAGTGTTCAAGGTGAACCGCCTTGACCAGCAAAATGCCCTGGGTTTTGTCTCCAGGGCGCCGCGCTGGGCGATCGCCCACAAGTTCCCGGCGCAGGAAGAGCTCACCGTTATTGAGGATGTGGAGTTCCAGGTGGGTCGAACGGGTGCCGTTACCCCGGTGGCCCGTCTCAAGCCTGTGTTTGTCGGTGGCGTGACCGTCAGCAACGCCACTCTCCACAACATGGACGAAATCCGCCGGCTCGATGTTCGCATCGGCGATACCGTGTTTATCCGTCGCGCCGGTGATGTGATACCTCAGGTGGTCAAGGTGGTTCCCGAAAAGCGTCCCTCGGGCGCCAGGGAAGTGGAATTGCCCGCCCATTGCCCGGTCTGCGATTCCGACGTTATCCAGATTGAAGGGGAAGCGGTAGCCCGATGCTCTGGCGGCCTGTTCTGTCCGGCCCAACGCAAGGAAGCCATCCGTCACTATGCTTCCCGGAAAGCCCTGGACATTGAAGGGCTGGGTGACAAATGGATCGACATCATGGTTGATCAGGGCATGGTAAAAACCGTGGCCGACCTTTATCACCTGACCACCGATGATCTGGTCAAACTTGAGCGGATGGGGGAGAAGTCGGCCGCCAACCTGGTCGCTGCCATCGATAAAGCCAGAAAACCCGTTCTATGGCGTTTTCTATACGCGCTTGGGATTCGCGAGGTGGGGGAGGCCACCGCCAAGGGCCTGGCTTCGCACTTCGGGACTCTCGAGGCCATTGCCGCCGCCGATGAAGAAAGCCTGCAGTCAGTTCCCGATGTCGGGCCGATTGTCGCTGGTCATATCCGCAGCTTCTTCGAACAGACCCATAACCGGGAAACCCTGGATGCCCTGCGGGACGCCGGCGTGGAATGGCAGGAAGAGCAGATCCAGAAAGGGGACAAGCCCCTGAAGGGCCAGACTTGGGTGCTGACGGGCACGCTCTCAGGAATGACTCGCGACGAAGCCAAAGAAAAGCTGGAGTCTCTGGGAGCCAAGGTGGCCGGAAGCGTCTCCAAAAAGACCGCCTGCGTGGTAGCGGGCGAGGCCGCGGGTTCCAAGCTGGCGAAGGCCGAACAGTTGGAGGTTCCTGTCCTGGATGAGGCGGGCCTGGTTGCTCTGCTGCAGGAGCATGGCGTGGATGCGGGCTAACCGAATCTGAGAACTCGCGCAGATCCCCTGCGTAACAAATTGGCTACCATGGCGTTGTTCTGTAACGGTGTGTAAACCGCCCGGTGTTTCTGCTTCACCCGGCGGTCGCTACCACAATAACAACGATTGAAACGGATTTTTCCATGGGCGCCGATTTTTACTCCCGCATTCATCCCGTTCGCCAACTTGTCTTTCTGGCCCTGCTTTCGCTCGGGCTCGCTGGCTGCAAGACGGAAAAAGATCCCGATCAGCCCACCATTCTCGGCGTGCCCCCGGTGTTTGCCTATCTCGGCGTTGAGTACTCCTACAACTTCGGGGCTTACGGTGGCGAGGACATCCTTGACTATTCCCTGACCAACGCGCCGTCCTGGCTGGCGCTCGAAGACACCAATAACAAAGCCCGGCAGGGCATCATAATGCGTGGCGTTCCTGGGCTTACAGGGGGTAGCAGGGGAGAGGCAGACCTGGGCAAAACCGAAGATATCAACCTGGTAACAACCGATGGCCGCATGGCGGGCGCCCAACCGTTTGATATCGATGTTAAATACAACGTGATGTCCCTGGATGCCGAGCCGTTCACGGAGGGCGAAAGCCCGAAGATTCCGGCAAGCAATCGCGAACAATGCGCCTTGCCGGATCTGGAGACCGGCGGTGAGCACAGTTTTACCATTAATCTCTACAACGACGACGGCTCGGTCTCCGGCACCAAAGATCTGACACTTCCGACGCGCCGCGTTTTCGTCAAGGTAATCCTCGATCAACCGTCGGTTACCCGGGTTGCGGTCGCCTTTGAGCTGCTGTCCGATTATGACGCCTCCAGCTGCGACGTCGGATTCTCGCCTCCACACCAGAATTGCGATTACAGTGCCTCCAACGCTGGTGATGCCATTCTGGGCAAGGACATCGTTGGATTGGGCAGTAACAGTCCGGTGCCGCTGGACGAAACCGGTGAGAATGAACTCGACTACATCGACTATGAGCTCGATGAGCAGGGCTTCTATACCCGGGGTGTCATCACCCTTGAGCCCGGTATTACCGAGTGTTATCTGCCGCTGGAAGTGGTCGAGGACAGTTTTGCTGAGCCGGTTGAATCCCTCAGGCTGGCTCTCACAGAAGTGCGCTCCGGTCTGGCGGGCCTCGGAAGCGGTAACGGTGGCGTCGTCACCAATCTTTCGATTCAGGATAACGAGCCTGTCCTGTCCCTCGAAACGGTAAAAGGTGGGGGCAGGGATACCCTGAACGTGGGTGATGTGCGCGAGTATGTTGCCACGCTTTCCGGCGACAGAGACCGGGATATTTTTGCCAAACTCAGCCATACCGAAGACTCTACGGCGAGGCTTGATTCCGAGTTCGTTATCGAGCGGTTGGAAGGCGGCAACTGGGTTGAGAACGACGAGCTGGTTTTCCCCGAGGGAACCGACGAAGTGCCATTCCGGATCCGGGTGCCCGCGGGCAGCTACGCCAATCCGGCCTTCAGTGACCGATTCATATTGCTTGGCATCAATGAGAGTTTCCAGGCTGGCCGCGAGGACTACGCCCGGGCTGCATCTGACAACCTGCTCCGTATCAGCCTCAACGAACTGACAACGCCCCTCGCGCTGAGCGGCGGTAATGGCTTTGTTGCCACGGACCTTGCCATGGGGCACGACGGCAGGCTGTTTGTCGCAGGCTTCGACACTCAGGATAACAATAGGGTACTGGTGCGGATTTTCGACCAGCGCGGTGCCCAGTTACAGCAGGTGGCCATTTCCTCTGCCGGTGACAGCCTGATGTCGCCAGATCCGGTCATTAACGTGGTACAGCGTAAGGTGACCGAGGGTGGCACCAGAGTAGACCGATTTGAATTTGTCGTCGCGTACAGCACCGATCAACCGGTCGCGGGCACCACCGCACTCGGTGGCAAGGATGTTGTAACCTCCCTGTACTGGTTTGATTCCGCCTCCAACGGTGGCGAATACGTTCTAACCTGGACGAGCCGGACCGGGACGGATGCCGACGATAAGGTGCGCTGGGCCGGAATCAACCGGGACACCGGCTATGTGGTGTTGGCAGGGGAAACCGATGGTGTTTTTGATCAGCAGCAGGCAGCGGGCGGCACGGACAGCTTTTTGCAGCGTATTGATACGGAGCTGGACGGCAATACCCAGCAGCCTGCGGTGGCCTGGACCCGCCAGGTGGGGTCGGCTGCCGATGACAGCGTCGCCGGCGGCAGTATCGAGTCTATCAGCCCGGGGTTATTTGGTTCCGCGGCGGGCTCTGTTGAAGGCGTTCCGGTAATAGGAGGCATTGATGCATTCTTCTACACCGCGTCCAGTGCAACCAGCGAACTCAGTGTCAAACAGGTGGGCACTGCCGGGGATGAACCGGTATCCAATGGGCTGTTCCAGGGCAGCACGCTCTGGCTGATAGGCGCCAGTGACGGGGCGTACTCTGTGCTGGAGCAGGAAGAAGAGGACCCTGAATTGGAGCGGGAGCCGCTTTCCAGTACGGCAGGGTTCCTTCTGGGTTACTCCTCCTCAGGCCTCGTGAGTCGTGCCTTTTCCCTGAATGATGAGAACGACCAGGCTACTGAAACACTTCAGGGCCTGACCGGTTTCGATGGTGACTTAGTTGTTGCAGGGTCCACGGACGGAGATTTTGCCAGTGAAGGCGTTGTGTCGGGTATGGAGCAGGGCATCGTTGCCCGGGTATCGCTGGTTCCGGAAGCGGAGACTGAGGGTGAAGACACCGGGTTCAGAAACGACTGGCGCTATCAGCTTGCCGTGGACAACTCGGAAATCCTCGCTCTGACGAATTACCGGGAGGATGAGATCGTCGCGCTCAGCAGAACCGGCAGTGACTGGTACGTGCTCCTGTTCAGCCCCGAGGGTCAGCTGTTGACGCCACTGAACTAGCTGGCCCGGGGGCGCTAAACTGTCCCCTCGTGTCGCCCAGAGCTGGCGTATAGCTTGAGGTAGTCTGTACTGGTTACGATGCCCGCGGCTGCGCCACTGGCGTCTACCACCAGTGCGGCATTGAGCTGATGGGCCAGCATCAGCCTGGCGAGTTGGTGGGCATCGGTTTCGGGAGAGGCCGTCAGAAAGGCGGGAAGCTCAATGTGAACCAGGCTCTGGGTCATGGCATTGGCCTCGTGTTCGTGCAGCCAACCAAGGAGCCAGCGCAGATCAACAAGGCCAGCCACGTTGTTTTCCGCCATGATCACCAGGTGATGAACCTGATGCTCATCCATCACTGACAGCGCTTCGGAAATGGTTGCTGAAGCCTGCACCGAGTAAAGTGCCGGTGATGAAATACGGGATACGGGCAGGTAAGCGCGATCTTCGCGACGCTCGCCGGCTGCCGCTGCCCCATATTCCTCCAAAGCCTTGTACCGACCGGCATTAGCCGCCTGCTGAAACTCTGCGTCTGTTGCCTCGCTCCTGCCGGGATTAATCGCCTTGGTTTCTGCCAGCTCCGTGACATCGCCCACGGGCCTTGCCCGGAATGTCTCCGGTAGCCGGGTGCCGACCGGTCGGCCGGGTTCGCTGACATAAATGGACATGGGCTCTCTCCGTGACTATGCCACTCTTTCCAAGGTTAACGGCAGTCTGACCGGAAACTTCAGAGGTAGTTTATTACGAAACCGCCATATGAGTCTGGTACAGACGCTGTGTTTCCAGCCGTCTGACCAGGTTCGCCGGGAGGCAGGCAGGCTGCCCGGTCAGTTGGTCCGCCAGATACTCGGCCAGCAGCGGAGCGTAGGTCAGGCCTTTGCTGCCGAGGCCGGTGAAGAGAAAGAGACCATCCAGAGAAGCGCTTTCGCCATCGAATACCGGGCCGGCGACGGGCTGGTAATCGCGTGTGGTGCATCGAAAGGCGACCCGGCCGTCCAGATCCGCGCCACCGGGTTTTTCGCTTGTGGAAGAAAACAGGGACGGCAGCATTGAGCCGAGTTCCTGCATGTTTTCGTTATGGCTTTCGATCGTCGGCAACGGGTTGTTGTCGCGAAGATCAAAGGTGGCTCCAGTCACGGCGATCTCACCGAGCGTCGGATTCAGGTACCGGTTGCCACAGATAACGGCCTTGGGGCTGATAATGGCTGGTGCCGGAAGGTGTGAAACCTGGCCCCGTATTGCTTTCAGCCGAAAGCGCCCCTCTGCCGGAATGAGTTCCGGGCTGAGATGACCCGAGCAGATGGCCACGCGGTCGGCCACG
Source organism: Marinobacter salsuginis (assembly GCF_009617755.1). Taxonomy (NCBI): domain Bacteria; kingdom Pseudomonadati; phylum Pseudomonadota; class Gammaproteobacteria; order Pseudomonadales; family Marinobacteraceae; genus Marinobacter; species Marinobacter salsuginis. The sequence goes on along the minus strand of NZ_BGZH01000003.1, from coordinate 221,630 downwards.
ATGGGCGATCCGTCTTCCATGGATATGTGCCATTGCCCGTTGCAGGGCTGGAGCCCGCTGACGGTGGCACCGAACGCGGTCGATATCAGCGGGTGGTCAGCCAGTGCTTTGCACAGGTTTCCCGGCTCGAGCCAGCCACTGCCGGGAAACCAGAGACCGCCTGTTTGCGTCGGAACGCCGGCAAGTTTGCTGGCCTGATCCCGGTTCACCGGCCATAGAATATCCCCGGGGTATTCGTTTCGATCGAGAAATTTCGCCTGTCGGCCCTCTTCCTGGGGGCTGTGGGCCAACTGCAGCAAGCCAGTCGGATGCCAGTACTGGTTGCGCCAGTTGTTGTAAAAGCGCTGGGCAAAGGTCAGGGCCGTGAGGGCCAGTTCGGTCTGGTCGTTGAACTCAACTCCCAGCTTTACGTAAAGAGCGCCCTGGGCATTTCCGGACGCGCCGTTCCCCGGCCCATGGGAATCAACGAGTGTGACGGGCAGACCCCGCTCGGCGAGATTTCGTGCCAGCGTGCAACCTGCAATGCCCGCCCCGATGATGGCGATGCTCCCGGATTGTTCGGGTTCAGCCCGGGCCGACGCCTCAAGTACTCCCTTCAGCATTTCCCGCTTGCGGCCGTACCCTGAGGTTTTCTCCATGTGGAATCCGGCCTCGAGGAAAGCCCGACGGATCCGACCGACGGAAGTGAAGGTAGCCAGCGTTGTGCCCGGCCTGCTATGGGCACGAACCAGGCGGATGGTGTTCTCCAGCCACATGTCCGGATTGCGGGCCGGAGCAAAGCCGTCCAGAAACCAGGCGTCGGCTTTAAAATCCAGGGCTTCCCAGGCGTCATTGATGTCGCCGAAAAACAACGTCAGTCGAACCCGCCCTCCGTCGAGAACCAGTCGGTGAACCCCTCGCACCAGAGGTGGGTAATGCAGAAGCAGTTCGTCAGCGAGCACCTTTAACTCGGGCCACAAGGCGAGGGCGCGGGTCAGGTCTTCCCGAGTGAGTGGGAAACGTTCCACCGAGACAAAATGCAGGGTAGCAGCATGGGTTGGCGCATGGTGGCGCCAGGCCTGCCAGGCTGCCAGAAAGTTCAGGCCGGTTCCGAAACCGCTTTCGGCAATAGCAAAGCTCCCGCCCCGGGGAATCTGCGTGAAGCGCTCCGGCAACTGGTTATGCTGCAGAAAAACGTGGCGGGTTTCCTCCAGGCCGTTGTCCCGGCTGAAGTAAACATCGCCAAACCGCTTTGATTCCGGGACCCCGTCGTGCCAGACCAGTTCAGCTGGCTCGATCGCAGGGGGCTGCAATTGCCGGTTCACGGTGTCAGCCTTCGGATTCAACCACGGTGACGGTTTCGATGGTCACAGGTTCCACCGGCACGTCGGCCATGCCCTGTTTCCGGGTGGTCTGTTTGCGGGCGATGGCATCGACAACACCCATGCCCTGGGTGACCTTGCCAAAAACCGCATAGCCCGGGCCGCGGACGCCGGCATTCAGAAACCCGTTGTCCGTGAGATTGATAAAGAACTGTGACGTTGCAGAATCCGGCGCACTGGTTCGCGCCATGGCAATGGTTCCACGAAGGTTCGGCAGGGTTTTTGTGGCTTCATTGCGGATCGGGGCGCGGGTCGATTTCCGGGACAGCTCCTCGGTAAACCCGCCGCCCTGGATCATGAATCCGGGGATAACGCGGTGAAAAATGGTGCCGTCGAAGAAACCCTCCCGGGCGTACTGCAGGAAATTGGCAACCGTATCCGGGGCGACATCCGGTCGCAGCTGGAGCTCGATTACGCCCTCGCTGGTCACCATGCGAACGATTGGCAGTGGCTCGTTGGCGGGCTGCTCATTGGTCTGGGCCATTGCCCAGGAGGCCGGCACCAGCAAGGCGAGAGCCATCAGCAGTACGGGTGTCACAGTTTTCAGGGGTTTTACCAAGTTTGTCATTTGCAACCGCTCTCTGTGTTATGCGCAGGCGTTTTAGCTGCGACAATTCAGCGAATTCTGTTATCAGGTGCCAGATCTTACCAGAAGGGGATGGTAAAACGATGACTGTATCCACGCACATTGCGTTGTGATCGTCTAACATTCCGGGTATCGGAAAGCATGGATCACATTAGCCGAGCCGGGTTGTACGGTTTTCACTGTTCAAAAGGAGACACTGGGTGAGAATCCGTCAGGGATTTGAAGAAAAGTCACGCCTCGGGCGGCTGCTTGTTAATCGCGGCTACCTGTCCGAGAAACAACTGGATGAGGGCCTGAAGCTCCAGCGCGAAACCGGACAGCGTCTGGGTGAGGTGTTCATCCAGGCCGGCTGGATCAGCGAAAAAGAACTTCACCGGGTCCTGAAGCACCAGTCCCGGTATCGCAACGCTGCGGCGCTCGTCACAGCGGTAACGCTGCCATTCCAGCCCCTGGTCACCTTTGCGGCGAGCAATTCGGCCGAAGCGTCCCAGGCATCGCTGGAGGCTGGTGAATTGTATGAGCGCGGTAAGCTCGCTCCATTGAGCGAGACTGAGCTGGCGGCCGTCTCAGGTCAGGGAGACCCGAACCTGCTGGAGCGTATCGGTATTGTACGCGATATGGTTGAGAATCCGGCGGGTGACGGCGAACAGGGCGCAGACGGATCCCCAGATGTCATCGAGGGGCTGAAACTTACCGCCAATATTTTTGTACCGGTCCTCAACTTCCTCGACTCGGACCTGACCATTTCCGGTGTCCACTACCGCGAGGGGGAGCCGCGCTATCGGGTGAGGGAGGATGGCGCCTTGATGCTTGCGTTCCCCGAGCGCATCGAGGAAATCCGCATGGACAATATCCGGGTCAGCGGTAGCCAGGGTGCCTCAATGGGTAACGTGAGTATCCACGACATCCGCTTCCATCCGGACTCCCAGATGACAATCTATACCCGATGAAGTAAAAAGCGTTGCCTGCCAGGGCCCTGCTCAGGCGCTGGCAAGCACTGTGCTGCTGGAAACTGTGGTCTGCTGGCCTTGGGCACCGTACAGCTTTTGCTGACCGGTGGCGCCACGGAAGATGTCGGTAAGCCGGGACAGGCGTTTTTGCAAATGGCTTATCACCCGACCGTTGGTCTGGTTCAGCGTCTGACAGGCCCGGAGTTTCTGATCCGCTTCCTGCCAGAGCTGGAACAGCTCAGAAAAGCCGCCGCTGCGGATAAAACGGGAAGGCTCGCCGCCTTCCGGGCGGTATCCCATCTGGACCAATGTCCGGATTTTCTGTTTGGCGCGTTCGCGAACGGCACCCAGAAGCTCGTTTTTCTCTTTGGTCAGAGTTTCCAGCTGTCGGAGGTCGGAACTGGCAAGGCATGTCTTTTCTTTTTCGAGAATATCAGCCAGCGTCTCCAGCTGACTGACATCCTGGGAAAGAAGGGTCTTCAGATCATCGATTGCGGCCATGGTTTACTCACCCGAAAATGCTTTCATCCATCTCAAGCATTTTCTGGGCCAGTTTCTCGGCGTCAATCTTGTAGGTTCCGTTCTCCAGGGCGGAGCGGATCTGTTCGATGCGGTCGTCATCCATTTCCGGATAATCGCCCAGCTTCTGTTCAAGCTGTTTGAGATTCTTGGCCTGATTGCTCAGGCTCACGTTCTCGCCCCGGGCACCCTGGGCCTGGGTTTTCGCCTGTTCGTTGGTCGCCGGCTGGGTATTCTGGGTGCCGGCGCTTTTGTCGGCCGTGGTTCTCTGGGTGTTGACCTGGCCGGGGCCAATTCCATTTAAGTCAACTGACATATCTGTACCTGCTTGCCTGTCGCGCCGCGTGAATGCAGCGCTTACTCGAGTTTATGTCTTCTTAACGGCGGGGCCGCGAAAACCTTTAGTAATTTTCAGTAGTTTTTTCGTCTCTTTTTTTCTACCGGGTTTCCGGCAGGGATTTGCCGCACCGGCAAGCTCATGCCGAGCCGGGCTTACATCGGGATTTCGACATGACCTGGCGCAACAACGCTGGCCTTGATAGTGCGGGAGGATCGCAGATTCTCAACCAGAACCTGTTCGCCAACCCCTGCGCTGGCAAGGGCCTTCCCGCGCGAACGCACTGAGAATCCGCCCGTTTTGGCGGTGATGATAACATGGTCGCCCCGTTCCACGGCATTTGGCGCGGAGAGCATATCCGGCGTGATCAGCGAGCCTGCGTTGACCGACCGGCGCACTTCCATGCCAATGGCCTGTTGCGCGTCGGTAATGACGCCGCGCCGGGAGGCATTGATTTCAACGGACTGCTTGGTCAGGAGGCCTTCGGTTACCCGTTCTCCCCGTGTCAGCGGTCTTGCCGCCACAAGGGCCGGCCCGTGGATGGAAACGGAAGCCGTCACAAACATCCGCCAGGGCCTTGATCCTTCGCAGGCCACCTGCATCGAAGGGCTGGTGCTTTTCCAGGGATCTCCACTGAATTCGACACTCAAGGGCTTCTCGCATTCCGCGAGTGCAAGTCGGTCGTCGATGGAGCCCGGTTCAAAGGATACGGTGTAGCCTTCTGCGGCCTGTTCTCTGGCGAAGCCGTCAAGAAATTCCAGTGTCGCCTGGCGAATCTGTTCAGCGGTTGTGTCAGCCAGCAGCGGGGCGCTCAAGCAAGACATTAGCAGTATCAGAGCCAATTTGGTGGTGCGCATACGTAGCAGTTTGTCCTATGCTGTCAACAACAAGGCAGAAAAGCCCGAATCCGGCTAAGGATTCGATGGCAGTGGCCGTTAAACGGGCTAATCCGCCGCTGATATGACGGCTTTCCGTCAATCACGCTATTATTCAGTGACCAGCAAGATATATGCCGTTGTAATTCCGGCAGGCCAGGAGAATCGAAATGGCAGGGGTATTGGACAGTGTTAACCAGCGCACTCAGATGGTCGGGAAAAACCGTCTTGAGCTGCTTCTTTTCCGCCTGAGGGGACGGCAGATATACGGTATTAACGTCTTCAAAGTGAAAGAGGTCCTGCAGTGCCCCAAGCTATCGTCGCTGCCCAATAGTCGGCCGGTAGTTCGTGGCGTCGCTCATAGTCGTGGTGAGACGATTCCCATTATCGATTTAAGCATGGCTATTGGTTTGCCCGGCATTCCCCAGGACGAGTTGGCGACCAGTTTCGTAATCATCACTGAATACAATCGCAAAACGCAGGGCTTCCTGGTTACCGGCGTTGAGCGGATCATGAACATGAACTGGGAGGAAATTCTGCCGCCACCGAAAGGGGCAGGCAAGGATGTATATCTTACCGCTGTAACAAAAATTGATGATAAGCTTATAGAAATCATAGATGTAGAAAAGATTCTTTCGGAAGTTTCTCCGCTTGGTGAAGACGTGACCGAGGCTGTACTGAGCAAGAGCGCAGAGCGGGTGCCCGGGCATCTTCCGGTATTGGTAGTGGATGACTCCTCTGTCGCACGTCGCCAGATACAGCGGTGCCTGACGGCAATAGGCATGGAGGTTGTGCTTAAAAATGATGGCAAGCAGGCATTCGAGTATCTGAAAGAAATCACTGCGGACGGCTCCCGTGCGAAAGACCATTTCTCATTGATCATTTCTGATGTCGAGATGCCGGAAATGGACGGGTATACGCTGGTAACCAAAGTAAAAGATGACCCGGCTCTATCCGATATGTTTGTTATGCTGCACACCTCCCTCAGTGGTGTGTTCAATCAGGCGATGGTGAAGAAGGTCGGGGCCGACGACTTTATGGCAAAGTTCAGTCCGGACGAGCTGGCGGAGCGGGTAATGGAGATCATCGACCAGGGTTGATGGCGCCGCTCGAAGATTCACTCAGAACAGAGATCCAATGAAAGCGGAAATAACGCCACAGGAATATGAAGCCTTCAAATCGTTCCTGCAGGATGCCTGTGGGATTTTACTCGGCGAGAACAAACAGTACCTGGTAAAAAGCAGGCTGCGCAGGATTCTCGAAGAGAACAGTCTGAATACCCTGGGTGAACTCCTTGATCGCCTCAAGCGTCCCGGGCGGGGCGGCCTGAAGGAGGTGGTCATCGATGCGATGACCACCAATGAAACCCTGTGGTTCCGCGACAATCACCCTTTCCGGATTCTCCAGGAAAAACTGCTTCCCGAGTTCGCTGAGCGCAAAACCGCCCAACCCCTTCGTATCTGGTCGGCGGCCTGCTCAACAGGTCAGGAACCCTACTCCATCGCCATGATCGTGGAAGAATTCCGGCGTGCGAGGCCCGGGAAGCTTCGCGACGTGAAAATCACGGCCACGGATATCTCCAAAAGCGTTCTGGAAGTCGCCCGCAAGGGTGAATACGAGATGATCGCCATTGGCCGGGGCCTGTCACCGGAGCGACAAAAGCAGTTCTTCACCCCGTCCCTGAATGGCGGCTGGCAAATCAAGCCGCAAATCCGGAGTATGGTGGAGTTCAAGGAATTGAACCTGCTTGAGCGCTACATGCTCGGCAAGTTCGACATCGTGATGTGCCGGAATGTTTTGATCTATTTTTCCGCAGATCTCAAGAAGGACATCCTTACCCGGATGCACGCCACCCTGAATCCCGGCGGCTACCTTGTTCTGGGTGCCTCCGAATCGCTGAACGGTTTGCCTCACCTCTACGAGATGGTGCAGTGCCATCCCGGAATCATCTACAGGAAAAAGTAGCCCATGCCCCTTAATGTCTGGGTCCTGGTTGCTGCCCAGGCGCTCGCCATGTGCACCGCGCCTTTTATTGTGTTTATCGGCAGCATCCAGGGACGATTGCTGGCTCCAGCGCCTGAATATGCAACGCTGCCCGTCGGTCTGGTGGTAGTCGGTACTGTACTGGCCATCAAACCTGCAACCTGGTTGATGGAACGCATGGGCCGCAAGCGCGTGATGCTGCTCGGTGCGGTCATGGGCATCCTCGCCGGTCTTCTCGGAGCGTTGGCCTCCTGGTCCGGTCTGTTTTCACTGCTGTGTCTGGCGGCAGTGGTCGGTGGTACCGGCCTTGCGGTCGTTCACCAATACCGGTTTGCCGCCATGGAATCCGTGGCACAGGGTATGGCCGGCTCTGCCGCCGCCCGTGTGCTGCTGGGTGGTCTGGTCGCGGCCTGGCTCGGGCCGGAAGTGGCAGGGCTGGGAAGCGGCGCAGCCGAGCGGTATCCGTTTCTGATCAGCTGGGTTGGGCTCGCCGTGGTTCAGGCCGCAGCCCTGTTGATTCTTGGTGCTGGCTACCGGGCCGGCGCTGAGCGAGTACAGGAAACGCGGCCTGGCGGAGGGCGTCCCTTGCGGGAAATTCTCGGCAACCCACTGGTTTGGGCTGCCGTCAGTGCGGCCGCCATTGGCTATGCGGTGATGAGTTTCATAATGACAGCAACGCCGCTGAGTATGACCGAGATGGCCGGGCATGATCTGGACGACGCCAAGCGCGTGATCCAGCTTCATATCATGGCCATGTATTTACCCTCGCTGATCAGCGGCTGGCTGACCCGAGTTGTGGGCATACCGCTGATGATGGCCGCGGGATTGCTGGCGTATTTGGGCTGCATCGGCCTGGCGGCCAGTGGCGTGAGTTTTCACCATTACCTTTCAGCGCTCCTGTTACTCGGTGTCGGTTGGAATTTTCTCTTTGTTGGCGGCACAACGCTGCTGCCCCGGGGGTACCGGGATGCCGAACGTTTCCGGGTTCAGGGTCTGAACGACATGATGGTCTTTGGCTCCCAGGCCACCGCTGCGCTGTCTGCCGGCGCTATTCTGAGCTGGCTGGGGTGGGGCGGCCTGGTTATGGTTGCAGTGCCATTCCTCATAATTCACGGGTTGTTGATGACTCTGTGGCTGTTGCGCGAACGAGCGCCCGAAGCCGCCGTCAAAGGGAGAGAATAATGCTGATAGATTTCGAGGGTATGGATCCGAAGGACGCCTACCACATCCTGACCCAGACGGTTATCCCCCGACCGGTGGCCTGGGTGCTGAGTGAAAATCCGGACGGCGACTTCAATCTGGCGCCGTTCTCTTTTTTCACGCCCATTACCAGCAATCCACCCCTGCTGATGATTTCGGTTGGTAAAAAGCCGGCGGAGGGTGTTTCCAAGGACACCCGGGTCAACATTGAGGCAAGAAAGCATTTTGTGGTTCACATCGCCCATCGGGATCTCGCCGCCGCAGTTACGGAATCCTCACGAACGCTGCCCCATGGCGAATCGGAGCTCAAAAATCTTGATCTGGAGCTGGTGGATTTCGAGGGTACAGGCTTGCCCCGGCTCAAGGACTGTCACGTCGCCTTTGCCTGCGAGCTTTATGACATCAAGGAAATTGGTGCAGCGCCGCAGTCGCTGGTATTCGGGAAGGTTACCCGGGTCTGGGTATCGGATGCGGCGGCCCGTTACGATGACAAGAATCGTCTGACCTTCGACGGCGCTGCGATTGATCCCATTGGCCGCCTGGGTGGTAGCGAATATGTCACCTTCGGTGAGATTCTCAAAATTCCGCGGCCCTCCTGACGCTGACAGGGCAGATCCATGGAACAGTTGAATCTTCGCCACCTGTATTATTTCTGGGTAATCAGTAGGGAAGGGTCGATCGCGCGCGCCAGCGAGGTCCTGGAGCTGGCTCCGCAGACGCTCAGCGGTCAGTTGGCGACGTTTGAGGCGTCGGTGGGTGGTCGCCTGTTTTCCCGGGAGAGACGCAAGCTTATTCTCACGGACCTTGGCCGGCTGATTCTCGGCTACGCCGATGATATTTTCGCCCTGACTGGCGAGCTTGCTGAAACCCTCCGGCTTGATCCTTCCGAGCGTCCCTTGACCCTGCGCGCCGGCGTATCGGCTTCCATTCACAAATTGATTGCCTATTACCTGTTGCAACCGGCTATGGCAGGTGAGCGCTCCGTTCAGCTGGAATGCCAGACGGGCCGGACCGAGGACCTGGTGCTGAGCCTGAAGCGCAAGGAGCTGGACCTTGTGCTGACTGACCGCATGCCGAAACTGCAAGAAGATGGCAACCTCACAGTGCATCCCCTTTCGGGGTCCAGCATGAGTCTGTATGCCGCACCGAAGCTCGCGAAAAAGCTGAGGAAAGGGTTTCCGGAATCCCTCAATGGCCAGCCGCTGCTGGCCAACGCCACCGACGCCCCTTACTTCGAGCGGTTGATGAACTGGTTCTCCCTGAACGGGGTCCGCATGAAACTCGTAGCCCGTGTCGACGATAGCGCCCTGATCAAAGTGTTTGGCAGCCAGGGCTATGGCGTTTTTGCCGCACCAACATCAATCCGTGAGGAGGTGTGTCGTCAGTATGAGGTAGAGCAGATTGCCTCAATCGACGAGGTAATGGATGAGTTGTTTGCCATCACTCGGGGCCGAAAAACTGCCCACGAAGGTGTTCGGGCGATCGTTGAGGCGCATGCTGACAGCAGAGAAGCCTAAGTACATCGAAAATGTCGAAGTTAAAAGCTCACAAAAGCTTATTTTATCGATTCCTGTTCCTGTCCATGATGGAGTTGTGAAAGGCAGCAACCCGAAGAGGAGCAGCAGCTATGAAAACCATCCACAAATTCCGTCTGGAACCGGGCAAGGAGCCGACCACGCTCACGCTCAAAGAGGGTTACAGGGTGGTGCGCAGCGAATACATCGTGCCCCACAAGGCCGTTTACCTTTGGGTAGAGCAGCCCCTGAGCGTGACCACACCGACCCTGGATCGCCAGTTCCGTGTCGCTTTCTCGGGTGAACCCGTGCCAGACAGTTTCGAGTATGTCGACACCGCTCTGGATCCATTTGGCCCTGAGGCGTATCACGTGTTTGCGGTCCCTGCGGACGAAGAGGCACTCTTCAGCCCGGTGTCAGAGGGCGCAAGCAACGACGCATTCAGCAGGCACAACTGGCAACGCACAGCGATCTCTTAGCCTCTTCAGGGCCCTCCGGGGCCCTTTTTTAATGCGCTTCGATCGGTAGATGACCGGTTTTTACCCAGATAATCGTTTCCTCATCCACGAACGGGTGGTGCTGACTCATATGCGGGCTGCGAATCCAGGTGCCGGCGGGATAGCGCCCATGCTCGTCACAGAATTCCCCGGACAGCACAAAAATTTCCTCACCGCCGAAGTGCCGATGGGGCTGAAAGATCTCCTTGGCCGGCCACTTCACCAGGGCGACGTGCTCGTGCTCGAACTCGTGTAGAGGCATTACCTCTAGCCCTCCGATACCCGGGAGCCACGGAGTATTGCGGGTGTCGATGCGCACCGTCGACTGATCACGCTCATCGAACTGATGAAGTTTGACCAAGAGGGTGCAACCTTCCTTGCTGAACGGGGCGTGTCCGCTGCCGGGCGCATTGCGCAAATAGGTGCCGGTCGGATAATCGCCGGTCTCGTCGGAAAACACGCCTTCCAGAACCAGGATCTCCTCGCCCAGGGGGTGCTCGTGTCGCTTGAAGGAGGCTCCGGGCTCGTATCGGACGACGCTGGTGGCATGCCCACGTTCGGCCTCCTCACGGGCCAGGGGCTTTCTCAGAACACCTCCCGCGGGGCTGGGAACCCACTCCTCCTCGGTGGTGCGAACGACAACCTTCTTGGAAAAGTCCATATTGAGCATTGTGAACCTCGAAAACCACCTGTGACTGAAGCGATTGTCTACGTATGTAGCTGCACAGTGGATGCCTCTATTTGATCAGGGCCTGGATGTTCCGGAACTGCGGATGCTTGCAATGGCGCATCCACTCGAACGCGACCATTTCAAGCGTTACGATCCTTGCGCCGCTCTCGCTGAGGCGGTCCAGCGCAACATCGCGATCAAACTCGTTACGGGACCCGGTCGCATCCGCCACCACCCAGACCTTGTAACCCGCATCAATCAGGCTCAGAGCGGTCTGCATCATACAGACATGGGTCTCGCAACCGCCTATGACAATGTGCTGTCGGCCCTCGGGTAGCTGATCAACGAGACCATCCGGGCAGGCATCAAAATGGTGCTTGGCCAGAGTCGTGTTACACAGTTCCCGAATGGCTTCAACGTTATGCCCAAGCTTGTCAGGCAATTGCTCGGTTCCCAACACAGGAACCTCCATAAGCCCGGCAATGGTGGCCAGAACGATGCACCGGTCCACCACTTCATCACCGTGGCTGATGGCGGGCATCAGCTTCTCCTGAACATCGATTAGCACCAGTGTCGATTGCTCGGCTTTCATCAGCATTTTTATTATCTCCCGATTGCTTTGATGATTCCTGTCGGCATTGTGTTAACGATAGCCCTGAATCTGTTCAACCGGTAAACACAAAACCGCCCAGGCAGTAATTTTTTCGACGATTTTCCGCCAGGGAGTTGCCAACCGCCCATAAAACCATTAAAGTTTGCGCCCTCAAATGAGCGACGACATCGCTGATTTGAAACAGTTTATTGGAGAGGTGGCCGAGTGGCTGAAGGCGCACGCCTGGAAAGTGTGTAAACGTTAATAGCGTTTCGAGGGTTCGAATCCCTCCCTCTCCGCCAATACAAAACCCCAGCAGAGATGCTGGGGTTTTTTATTGGCGGAGAGGGAGGGTAGAAAGAACCCTCGCGGTTCGACCGAAGCCTGCAAAGCAGGCTGAGGAACGTCGGAGCAAAGCGACGACGGCCCCGAAGGGGTGAGGGCCGCAGGCCCGAATAATCCCTCCCTTTTTGCCATACCAAAGCGCTAATTTTCACTCAGAAAATCAGCCTTTCATTCTCTCGCTGATAGCGTTTAGTACCGGTACCGGTTGATCAGTTTCTTGAGCCAGAATGTGCTCATGATAGGGTGGATACCCGCGGACCGTGAATGTTTGCTAAGGTCGCAAAGCGAACATTGAGACCTCTTCAATTTCCGCCATCTAAATCGGTATCGGTAGCCTGTTGGACGACTTTAGTTCGCGCAGGGAGACGTTGGATCGGATGCTCGTAACACCTGGCAATCGCCGCAATACACGTTCGACGAAGCGACTGTAATCATCCAGATCTTTAGCAACGACTTGGAGAAGAAAATCAGCCTCGCCAGTCGTATTGTGGCAAGAAAGAACGTTCGGGCTGCATTGAATAATCCGTTGAAATTCCTCTGTTGTTTCCTCGCTATGCTCATTACACCCTAGCTGGACGAACGCCAAGACACCCAGACCTAGCGCTCGCCGATCCAGGACTGCCTGATACCCGGCGATTACTCCGCTCTCCTCAAGTCGCTTTAATCGACGCCAGCATGGCGTTTCGCTTATCGAAAGTCGCCCCGCTACCTTGGCATTGGATAGCCTTCCATTCTCTTGGAGCATATCGAGAATATCGGCATCCACTCTATCAATTTTGAACATTTAGAAAGATCCATTCATTAAAAAACTATCTATTAAAAGACTATTTCATTTTATCTCAATTTTGTAGTGTGAATAGCAAGGTATTTTCAGGCTGTCGGAATTAACATAGAGAATCCGAAGCATTCACTGAAAAGAGGAAAGCACCCCATGAAGGCCGTTCTGATTGAGAAGTTTCAGGAGCTACCCAAGCTCGTTGAGGTGAACGATCCAACCCCCGAAACACATGGCGTGGTCATTAAAGTAGAGGCCACCGGTGTATGCCGATCTGATTGGCACGGCTGGATGGGGCACGACAAAGACATCGAACTACCCCATGTGCCCGGACACGAACTGGCTGGAGTGATCACTGCGGTTGGCAAGAACGTCTCCAACTGGAAAACTGGCGATCGTGTGACCGTCCCTTTTATTTCCGGTTGCGGTTCATGCTCGGAATGCCATGCTGGTCATCAGCAGGTTTGCCACAATCAGGAACAGCCAGGTTTTACTCATTGGGGTTCCTTTGCCGAGTACGTCGGTATCCACCAAGCTGACTTAAATCTTGTGGCCTTACCCGAAAATATGGACTTTGCGACAGCAGCCAGTCTTGGGTGTCGGTTTGCCACCTCGTTCCGGGCCGTTGTCGATCAAGGTAAGGTAAGTGCCGGACAATGGGTTGCGGTCCATGGCTGTGGCGGAGTCGGTCTATCTGCGATCATGATCGCAAATGCTGTTGGCGCAAATGTGATCGCAATCGATATAGATGACAAAAAGCTCGCATTGGCAAAGAACTTGGGAGCAGTTGCAACCCTGAACGGCGCAGCTGTGGCAGACGTGCCTGAGGCTGTCATTGAATTGACCAAAGGCGGGGCTCATGTGTCTTTGGATGCCCTCGGCCATCCCATGACCTGCTTCAACTCAATTCAAAATCTTCGACCACGCGGGAAGCACATCCAGGTTGGCCTGATGCTGGGAGATCACACCACACCGCAAGTCCCGATGGCCAAGGTGATTGGTAAGGAACTGGAAGTTCTTGGTTCCCATGGCATGCAAGCATATCGTTATGGTGCGATGCTGGACATGATCAGCTCCGGCAAGCTCGATCCGTCCCGCCTTGTCGGCAATAGGATTTCTTTGGAAGAAGCTCCAGAGGCCCTCATTAACATGGACAAGTTTCAGTCTCTCGGCGCAACTGTAATCACGAGTTTCTAACTGCAAGGATCCAATGTGTCGTGAGTAGTTAAACATGATCAATGCACTCAGAAAGCAGCGGAAATAGAGATCTTCGAACGCTGAGACTATGAGAAGGGTTCATCGAGTGTGGTGCGAATGTTCGCTTTTGTTTAATAGCCGTCATTGGCCGGACTAAAGAGCAGACATCAACTCCCTACCTGGCCCCGCCCGGTACTTTGTTCAGTACCAGGAAAACGCCAATTGTCATTACTCCCAGCCCAGTAAGCCTCTTAAGGCTCATCGTGAATTTTTGCACGCCCATCAAACCAAAGTGGTCGATTAGACTCATCGCGATGAGTTGTCCCAGCAAAACGAATGCAATAGCGTTGGATATCCCAAAGCGAGGTGCTACCCAGGTGATGGTCAGGATGTAAAAGAGAACAAAAAAGCCGCCGAAATAGAAGTACACGGGGACATTGGCCGGGAAAAGTTTGTCGGGAAGCCCCTCGGTGGTGACCAAATAAGAGATCGCTAAAACCAGGGCAACGAAAAAGAGGATCGTTGCGGCCAGGGCTGGGCTTTGAAGTCTCGCGCCGAGTCCTCCGTTGAGCGTTGCCATCACGGGTATTCCGATACCTGCGATCAACATGAGCAGGGCATAGACGAATGAACTGTTCATTTTTATCCTCAGGGACATTCAAGTTTCTGCCGCACTAGCCTGGGCGGGCAGGATTTCTTCAAGACAGTCCCGAATTTGTTCAGGAATAGGTACTGAGCAATTCTGGTCACGATCCACGAAAACATGCACCACCTGACCATGGGCTGCGGCTTCTTCTTCCGATTCGCGGAAAACAGCCAGCTCATAAGTGACTGAACTATTTCCAAGCTTCGATACCCTGAGGCCGACAGAAATTGAGTCTGGATAGGCAACGGGACGGCGGAATTGGCAGGATGAGCTTACGACATAGCCCACGATCCTGGACGAGTGAATATCGAGCCCACCATGCTCAATCAGGTATCGATTGATCGTTGAGTCGAAATAGGAGTAATAGGTAACGTTGTTCACATGCCCGTATACGTCATTGTCCATCCACCGGGTGTATACGGGGTAGAAAACCGTGAAGTCTTGCCGGTTCATTTTAGTCCTCCAAGAGTAGAACCGGGGGCGCCCGTGTTCCTGATAGCGGGACGCCCTCGCGAAATTGAGGCGCTATTTCATACCGCCAAGACACAGGTACTTGAGCTCCATGTACTCGTCCAGACCGTAGTGGGAACCTTCCCGCCCGAGGCCACTCTCCTTCACTCCTCCAAATGGGGCTACTTCCGTCGAGATGATGCCTTCGTTGACTCCAATCATTCCTGATTCGAGTTCTTCCGCTACGCGCCATACACGATGAATGTCACGGCTGTAGAAATAGGCTGACAAACCGAACTCGGAATCATTTGCCATGGAGATGGCCTCGTCATCGGTTTCGAACCTGAACAGGGGCGCAACGGGCCCGAACGTCTCCTCGCGGGCGATAAGCATGTCCTGGGTCGCATGAGTGAGAATCGTGGGTTGGAAGAAAGTGCCGCCCAGGGCATGGGGCTGTCCACCCAAAGCTACCTTGGCACCCTTCGATGTAGCGTCTTCAATGTGCCGTTTGACCTTGTTTAGCGCAGCGTCGTTGATCAGCGGACCCTGCTGGGTTTCGCCTTCAAGACCCGGACCAACCACCATTTTGCTGACGGCAGCCTTCAGCTTTTCGGTGAAAGCGTCATAAACGCCGGCCTGAACGTAAACCCGGTTGGCGCAAACGCAAGTCTGGCCCGTATTCCGGTACTTTGACGCCATCAACCCGGCTACGGCCGCATCAAGGTCCGCATCGTCGAAGACAATGAAGGGAGCGTTGCCGCCCAATTCCAGGCTGACTTTTTTAACCGATTCGCTGGCTTGTCGCATGAGCAGCTTGCCAACCGGGGTGGATCCGGTGAACGAGACCTTGCGCACAATGGGATTACCAGTCAGTTCTCCACCCACGGCAACGGCATTCGGTTTGGAGCAGGTAACAATATTGATCAGACCGGGTGGAACGCCCGCTTCTTCAGCAAGTGCGGTGATTGCCAAGGCCGAAAGAGGAGTATCTTCAGCTGGCTTTACCACCACTGGACAGCCGGCTGCGAGTGCCGGCGCGACTTTGCGAGTGATCATTGCAATCGGAAAGTTCCACGGTGTGATGGCAGCGACTACGCCCACCGGCTGTTTGATAACAACGATGCGCTTGTCTTTTGCATGCCCCGGTATGACATCGCCGTAGGCTCGTTTGGCTTCCTCGGCGAACCATTCGATAAAGCTTGCGCCGTAACCGACCTCGCCTCGGGATTCCGCCAAAGGTTTCCCTTGTTCAGCGGTCATCAGGCGAGCAAGATCCTCTTGGTTGGCCATGAGCAGATCAAACCATTTGCGCAGAATACCCGCGCGCTCTTTGGCCGGGGTGGAACGCCATGCAGGCCAGGCGGCTTCTGCCGCCTCAATGGCTGCACGGGTATCGGTATCATCCATGTCAGGTACCGTTGCCAACTGATCACCGTTGGCAGGATTGGTCACGGCAAAAGTCTTCCCCGACTTGGCCATTATCCATTGGCCATTGATGTAAGCCTGTTCGCGCAGAAGTCCGCGATTCGTTAATTCAAGAGACATGAGTAACCTCAATCAATGCTATGGCCGAATCAGAAAGCGGCCTTGTAGATTGCCAGGGCATCCGTTTCAGACACTTCCCTGGGGTTGTTCACAAGCAGCCGAGTTTGCTTCATGGCATCCGACGCCAGGGTGGCCAGATCTGCCTCCCCAATCCCGACCTCACGCAGAGTTTGCTCCAGCCCCAGGTCAGCACTGAGAGCCTCAAGGCGGTCGATGAACTGATTCACCCTCTGATCGCTGGGGGTAGCGGCCAGATCCGGGAAGACATCGGTGGCCAGAACGGCATAGGCTTCGCCGCAGGTCTCGGTGTTAAAGCGCATGACGTGAGGGAGCACCAGTGCGTTGGACAGTCCGTGGGGTACATGGAAGATTCCGCCGATCGGGTAGGCCAGGGCATGCACTGCCGCTACGGGCGAATTGGCAAATGCCTGGCCGGCCAGCATGGCACCCAGCAGCATGTCAGAGCGAGCCTTGACATTGGTTCCGTCCTTCACGGCTGACTCGATATTGGCTCCAAGCAAGCGGAGGGCTTCGCGAGCGAGTGCCTTGGAAACCGGATTGTTGTTTGCGGAAGCTGAGGTATAGCTTTCGATTGCATGAACCATGGCATCAATTCCGGTAGCCGCGGTCACGTGAGCAGGAAGCCCGAGGGTCAATTCCGCGTCCAAAAGAGCAATGTCGGGAAGCAGTTGAGGTGCAACAACACCTTTCTTCTCGGTTTCACCAACGGTAATGATTGAGATCGGGGTGACCTCTGAGCCTGTTCCTGCTGTCGTTGGAATCTGAATCAGGGGCAATCGTGTGCCTTTGGCCTGTCCAACACCGTAAACGTCGTCAAGCCTTTCTCCGCCGCCAATCAGAAGCGCAATCAGTTTGGCAACATCCATGGATGAACCGCCACCAAACCCAATGACCCCATCCACCGCTGCTTCTCGCGCGTCGGCTAACGCTGCTTCCACGACCGATACAGGGGGGTCGGCAACCACGCCATCGAATAGCGTGTATTCCACGCCTGCCTCGTTGAGGGATCTTGTCGCTCTATCGAGCAGTCCTGCTTTGATCAGGCCGGGATCCGTAACGAGCAGTACCTTTTTACCCATTTGTTCTTTTACGATTTCCCCGAGGCGCTTAATCGCGCCGGGTTCGCAAATAACGCTTTTGGTTGTGTTAAACGTAAATGCAGACATTTCTTCCTCCTAGGTCAGCGACGCAATCGGTTCGACGCTTCCACGCTCAATCTGAAAGGCTTTGTCGACAAGATCTGCGGAATGGGATTGGTCCGATTCTGAAAGTAACACAGTCAGGCCTTCATCTTTGAGTGTGCTCAAGACGCTGGCGAGCCGTCTTGAGAGTGCCGGTGCCACCCCCTCAAACGGCTCGTCCAGTAGCAACAAGTTGGTTCCAGTCATCATTGCTCGGGCCAGGGCAACGAGCTTTTGTTGGCCGCCAGATAACTGGAGCGCTCGGCGATCGGAGAAGGACTCCACCTCTGGCATCATTTCATAGATCCAGGCAAGTCTGGCCTCTGCGTTAACGAGTTGGCAGGCCCATGCTGGCGCCATGATATTTTCCTCGACCGTAAGATCTGGTACCAGACGACGATCCTCTGGCATGTAGCCAATGGACATGCCCGCTCGCTCAAAAGAACCCTGATTGGTCATGTCCTCGCCATTGATCACTATCTGGCCCGCTTTTGGCTTGATAAGACCCATAATCGATCGGAGAGAGGTGGTTTTTCCCGCGCCGTTGCGTCCGATCAGACCAACCATGGAGCCCTTGCTGACGGAAAAGCTAACGTCCCGGAGAATAGTGGTACCGGCAATCTCCGTCGTGACATTCTTAAGTTCTAGCATGATCAGGCTCCTTGCTGGTGTTGGACTCGTTTTCGCCAAGATCGAGGTGATGCCCCACCACCAATTCCTGCACCTTGGGGTCAGACAGAACGGTTTGGGTCGGACCGTCCGCAAGAACCCGGCCGTCGTAGAACGCGAGGACCCGGTCGGCGTAACGCAAAACAACCTCCATGTCGTGTTCCACGAACATTGTTGCGGCGTCACTTTTCCGAACGGCCGCCATTACGGTATCCATCAGCAGGAATTTGTCTTCGATGGCAACGCCTGAGGTAGGCTCATCCAACAGCATCAGCCCGGGTTCAGCGAGCATAGCCATGGCAATGTCCAACAGCTTGCGAACCCCTTGGGGCAGAGTGGAGACAACCTCCTCCGCATACTGCTCAATTTCGTATTCGCGCAGTACCGCTCGGGCTTTTTCGACTTTTTCTTTGGACCTCAGGGGCTTCAGAAAACTCAATTTGCGATCGACTGAGAAACCGAACGCAATCAGCATGTTCTCCAGAACCGTCAATTCCTGGAATAGTTGAGGCACCTGAAAGGAGCGCCCTACGCCGGCCAGCGAGACGTCCCTGGGGGATTTCCCGATGATGGATTGGCCGCGCACGAGGATGTCGCCACCGGAGGGCTGAATATAGCCAGTTACCATATTGATGAAGGTAGTCTTGCCTGCGCCATTGGAACCTATGACGCCAACGACTTCGCCGGAATTCAGTTCGACATTGATATCGGTCGCTGCAGTTACGGCGCCAAAGGTTCGTTCCAGGTTTACAGTTTTCAGCAAAGCGCTCATGACGTTTTCCCCGCTTTCTTGTTCTGGAATCGTTCGACCAGTGACCACAGACCAGAAGGCATAAAGATAATGATTGCCAACAGGGCAAAGCCAAGAATCATTTGCCAGGTGTATGGGGCAACGGCGAACGCATAGGTGCGCAAGGCCTCAAACAGAACAGCTGCAACCAGCGGTGCCGCAACATGAGCAGTACCTCCCATCAGAGCGATAAACACAAACTCCCCGGAAGTGGTCCAGTACGCCATCTCCGGATCAACGTGGCCGCTTACCAAAGCGGTAATGGTGCCACCAATAGCCGCCAAAGCCGCCGCGATTATGTACTTCACATACACCACGCGGAACACAGAGCCGCCCAGGTACTCCAACCGGATTTCGTTTTCTCTGACGGCTTCTCCGGCGTAACCGGAAAGCGATTTCAGGTACCGCCATGCAACGGTTCCAAGAGTGATTACAAGGATTACCGCTACAACTAGCACCAGATCTGATGAAGCTTCTGCACCCGGCGTCCAGCCCAACAGGCTCGGATTGGCAACGTTAAAACCATCGGTGGATCCAAGGAACTGGTTCCGCACCAGCAAGCCATAAAGAATCATCGAGAACGCCATCGAAAACATGGCGAAGAAGATTTCACGGTAGCGGCAGAGTAGAAGGCCGATGATGGCTGCTATGGCAACGCTGACGGCAACCGAGGCGAGCATTATGACCAGGATGTCAGTGACGTCTGCAAATTGGGTCAGCATGCCCGCAACGTATGCACCCACGCAGTAATACAGACCTTGGCCAAAGGAGACCAGGCCGGCTCGCATGAGAAGGACCAGCCCGAGAACTACGAGGCCTTTGCCCATGGCAATGGTAAACAGGTAAGACATCCACTGTGGTAGCAGGAGGCCACCAACAATGACGGCCAACCCGAGCACAGATAAAAGCGCTAGGGATCTCGTTTTCATTAGATTTTCCTCGCGTTGGCAACAGCAAACAGGCCTTGCGGACGGAATGCCAGCACAAGCCCCATGACCGCGTAAATAACGAACAACTCGACATCAGGGTAGAGATGTACAGCTGTAGCTCGGGCCATGCCCACGATCAGAGCACCTACAAGGGCGCCAGTGATGCTGCCAAGGCCGCCAATCACTACCACTGCGAATGCAAGCACAATCACTTCAATGCCCATGCCCGGCACCACGGAGAGGCCCGGCGCAGTGAGAGCACCGGCTAGAGAACCGATACCAGCGCCGATCAAAAAGGTGATTGTGAAAATTCGCGCGACGTTAATGCCAAGTGCACTGGCTATCTCACGATCGTGAATTACGACTCGAAGGAGTTTCCCGTTGCGGGTGCGGTTCAGGCCATACCAGAGGGCGATACCGATCAAGATGCTCACGCCGATAAGCATGAAATCGTAATTAGCGAACGATAAACCGGCGAACTTGGTTCGACCCAAAAGGGTATAGGGCTGGTAAGCAAAGTAGGGCTCAACACCCCATATAAGCTTGATGGCATCTTCCATGATGAGCAGGACGCCGTAGGTGACCAGAATCATTACGACTTCATCCCTGCCGTACATGAAGCGAAGGAGACCGCGTTCTACAAGAAGTCCCACGGAAATACCGGCGACAAGAGCGGCAGCGATCAACGCGACGAAGCTGAACCAGGGAACGGAGCCGGTGGAGAAGTACCAGCCAACCATGGCGGCGCCCGAGTACGCACCAAGGGCGTAAAAGCTGCCATGAGACATATTGAGTATTCGCATGACCCCGTAAATCAGGGTGAGACCGGCAGAAATGATGAACAGCCATGAGGCATAGACTGAACCATCCACCAGTATTGCAAGAAGTTGTTTCATTGTAAGACTCCCGATGCTTCGCACAGACCTCGCCTGCCGTCCGGGCCATCTTCCGGTCGGGGAGGAGTGAAAGATCGTTGGAAAGCCTCATCGGGACCGGGTGGTCCCGATGAGCATGTTGCTAGATCAGTGGATTCAGTTGCACTCGGCACCTGGCATGCCGGCTTTGATCCACTCTACGGTCTCTGCGCCTTCCGGCGGGTTGACGCAATCTGCCGGGTAGCGGGTAATGTCGGTAAAGGTGATTTCACCGTCTACTCGCTTGAGGCGGCCGTAGACCATCTCTGTTGCAGCCTGATGACCGTTGCCACGGCTCATCTCAACCCGGCCGCCCGGGCCGTCAAATTCAAGACCTTCAAAGGCAGTGATCACCTCTTCAGTCGAGGCACCGACTCCAGCTTTATCCTGGGCCAGCTTGAGGCCAATCAACGCATGAGCCATGTGGTAGGCAGGGAAGGTGGGCGGCGTGCCGAAACGCTCGGTGAACTCGGTCTGGAACCAGGTATTCAGTTCGCTCTCTGGGGCAAACGGACCGAAGGGGCCACGGGCACCTATGATGGCGCCGTCCGGGAGGTGCTCGCCAAGACTGTTGAGCGCTGTTTCGCCCGCAGTGAAGATAACCTGGTTGTCCGCCAGCAGACCACGAGCGGCTGCCTGGAGTACGAACGCGTCTGTGTCACCGCCCCAGAAAGAGGTGTGAATTACGTCTGCGGAGTTTACCTGTAGAGCAGAAATTTCGGCACCGTACTGGCCCGCGAACAATTTGGGGAACTGTTCTGTTGTGATCTCAAGATCACCGCCACGCAGTACCTTCAGAGTCTCAGTGAAGTCGCGCCAGCTGTCGTGACCCCAGGAGTAGTTCTGGTTGATGCCTGCTACAGATTCCAGGTCGGGAATGTTTTCATGAACGTAGCGGGCCGCCGCGATGTTGTCCATGCTGGCGGTAGAGTGTGTGCGGAAAACATACTCGTAGTCAGCTTCCTCGAAGACCCGAGGAGTGCCGCAGTCGAACAATACGGTGAGCATCTTGAGTTCTTCAGCGACTGCCGGGATGGCCAGACAGTCACCGGAGGAAATATAGCCTACAACCGCATCGACGCCATCGCGCTCAACAAGGTTTCGAAATTCGGAGGTTTGTTTTGTTGCTCCACCAGCTTCGTCAACGTAGACAGGCGTGATCATCCGACCGTCAATTCCCTTGCCTTCGATAGGGGCGGGAAGTGTGCCGTCGTTGATAGCATCGATTACCAGGTCCGCAGCGTTCTTTGCGGGAATTCCGAAAGGCCCGGAAGCTGCGCCTGAAAGAAAGGTTACAAGGCCAAGTTTGTACTCTTCATTGGCGTAAACGTTGAGGCTCATGGCACCTGTCGTCATGGCACAGGCGACCGTCGCTGCGGTAAGCAGGGGACGTTTCATATCAGATCTCCAGACTGTTGTTCTTGTGTCGTTTGGTTGGACAACCAGTGTTGTTTTTTCCGGTGTCCTGCCCGACGTTTTCAAGCCGGCCTGTAACTGAGTGCACGCCCCATGCCAGAAATTCTATCTTCTTAACTGTCTGTTTTTCATTGGAAATAGAAAGCGGCGTCAGATTTTCTGAAGTCGATGAGCGGAATTCGCTCACGGTGGGTGAGCGAAAATGAGCGGATTCCGCTCATTGTGTTGCCGAGTGAACTTCCTCGTAATCAGACGGGTAATAGATTCGCCAATTTCCCAGCATTACCTTTGCGGGAGGAAAGCGAGGGTCCTCCACCGTCTCACCGATCGCCATTACTTGGCGGATTTGATGGGTAACCGGATCCATCGAGGATTGGAAACCTGGCGGATCCTCTGGAGTAGTCAGGCTCAATTGTTCAAAAGCTTTCTCGATGCTTTCAAGGTTTTTGTAGTCACCGCCTGCCTGGCGGGCTGCTTCGGCGATTGCGAGTATGCCGGTGAATGCACCCTGTGCTCCGGAGGAGGGGTAGTAGCCGGCCTGCCTCTGAAATTCCTGAACAAACCACCGGTTAAAATCTGTTTCCGGCCAGTTGTTGTGATGCCGGGATGCAAGTAACAATCCCAGCGGCATGCGATTGCCCAAGTGAGCAAAGATTTCGTAATCGCCACCTTTTTCAAAGTTGGCGAAGCGGGAAACATCGAACAGCCTGGTGTCAGTCGCCTGGGTGACAAAAGCGACGAAATCACCTCCCCACAAGCTATTCACGACCAAATCCGGTTTTTGTCGGATCAGCTCATTGATGTAGTGACTGTAGTCTGGCTCGCTTAACCGGGGCCAGAGCGCACCAGCAATCTCGTAATCTACGCCCAGTTTATTCAAAGCCTCTCGAAAATCGGCCCACACCTGATAACCGTACTCGTAGTCGGGACCGAGGTAGGAAATTCGAAGCGGTTTTTTCTGCAAGTGGTCAGCAAAGTAGTCCCTGATAAACAGCGCTCCGGCTGTCATTGATTGGCGGGTGTCGTTCGTGACGCGGAAATATCGATCGTGGAAAAATTCATCGGTGAGTCTGGACGAAGCGTGGTCTGTACCAACAAAAAACGCATCTGCGGAAGCGGCAATTTCGGTCACCTGAATCGCAACTGACGAATTAACAACGCCACACAGGAATGTCGCCCGCTCTTCTTCAATGAAACGTTTGGCAATCGTAACGGCGGTTGATCGTTTGGACTTGGTATCCCCGAGCAAAACCCTGAGACGAGGTAGTGCCGGCAGCTCCTGCTGTTCAATGTATTGAAGCGCAAGCCGTATACCTACCACTGAGTCCCGACCCAGGACCCCAGCTCGCCCGGACATGGGGTAAAGGCAACCAACAACAATATCCGCTGTGTCCTCGCTTGCCCCCAGAGACTCCAGCGCCTTGGCTGGCATTGCAATTGTGACAAGAACCAACTGACAGATTGCAACCAGGATGCCGATAAATCGGTTGCGGGAAATCGGGATCACAGTTCGTCTCCGGTGAGCCCCAGTTTCTGCATCCTTCTTTTCAAGGCATGTCTGGATATTCCGAGGGAATTTGCAGCTTCGCCTTTGCGGCCGTTGGATTGCGCCAATGCGTCCAGAATGCACTGGGCCTCTCGTTTTGCGATTTCACTGGTCAAGGATCCATGGCTTTCGTTGCTGGCCGAATCCTTTTCGGTCACTGGGAGAGGCATTTGATCAGATGAGCCGATGATTTCGGGCGGCAGCCGATCAACGCTAATGCTCTCACCAGCATGCAATATGGTGAGTCTCTCAATGGTGTTGCGGAGTTCCCGGATATTTCCCGGCCAATCGTAATTACAGAGTCTGGTGAGGGTTTCGGGTGTAAGCCTGATCGGCTTGCAGCCCTCTTGCGCTGCCAGCTCCGTGACGAAGTTCGATGTCAAAACGGGGATATCCTCCTTGCGCTCAGCCAGAGACGGGATCGTCAGTGGCATAACGTTCAGGCGGTAGAATAGGTCCTCACGAAATGTTCCCGCTTGGGCTTCAGTCTGCAGATCTCGGTTACTGGCCGCTATGACACGAAGATCCGCGTCAATCTCTTTTTGACCGCCCACTGCGCGAAAACGGTGAGTCTCCAGGAAGGTTAATAATTTTGCCTGCAGGGTTAGCGGCAGCTCACCAATTTCATCCAGGAAAAGAGTGCCACCGTTGGCTAACTCAACCAAGCCTGTCCGGCGCTTGTCGGCACCGGTATAGGCTCCTTTTTCTGCGCCAAACAGTTCAGCTTCCAGCAGGTTTTCAGGCAGCGAAGCGCAATTTACGGATACGAACGGCGCGGCTTTGTCTTTTGTGGCGTGTAAAGCTTTCGCAATGAGGGTTTTCCCGCTGCCCGATGGTCCCTGGAGAAGTATGGTGCGCGCAGAGCTCTTACCGATTCGCTCGACTTGATCGAGCAGCTTTTGCATGGCTAAGGAGTGGCCAACAAGGCCATGAACTTCAGATTCCCGCTCTCTCCGATATGCCACTTCCTCTGTAAGTTGGCGATGTTTGTGATTGCGCTGAATTAAAAGAATCAGTTCGTCCAGGTCAAACGGTTTAGTGATGTAATCCTGTGCGCCTTTTTTGACCGCCTCGACCGCAGCGCGAGTATCGCCATGGGCCGAAATCATGATCGTGACGGGCGGGGCAGGAAGTGCCTGAACCTGGTCGAGAACCTCAAAACCGGATTGGTCAGGCAATTTAAGATCGAGCAAGACCACGTCTGGTGTTTGTTTTTCAATCTCGGCGAGACCGCTTTTTCCGTCATAGGCGGCGAAAACCGTCATTTCTTCTTCTTCGAGTGAAAACATCAGACTACTGACAAGATTTTTCTCGTCATCGATGATGAGGACGGTTGGCTTTCGCATTAAACTGTTTCCTGGTTCTCGTTGTTCAGATAAAGCGGCAGTTTCAGAGTGACTTTCAGACCTTCGCCGGAAACGCTCTGGAAACGAAGGTTTCCTTGATTGGCCTGCGCGAGCTGTCTGCAAATGGCCAGGCCTAGGCCAGTGCCGTTGGTTTTCGTTGTGAAAAACGGCTCTGTCAGGTGGCTCAGGTGGTCCGCGCTTACACCAGGGCCGTTATCGCTGACAGAAACATAAACTGCCAAGCCCTGCTGTTTGGTTCTTATGGTAACTCGGCCCCCAATACCTTCCATGGCCTGAATTGCGTTCATCACCAGATTCATCACTATCTGGCGGACCTGTGCCGAATCGGCCCACGCGTAAACAGGCTCGTGCTCGACTTGCACCAACTCGATCCCATGACGATGCGCTACGGCATCGGCAAGAATTTTAACTGTTTCAACAACGTCGATAATATTGACCTTGTTCGCCTTGGCTTCTCTGGGCCGAGCGTAATCCAGGAGCAGTTGAACAACGTCATTTACTCGGTCGATTTCATGGTCAACTGACTCCATTAATTTTTGGCGTTTGGGATCCGACTCCTTCCGTGACAGGGCCTGAATGGTAGTTTTGATGGTAGCGAGAGGGTTTCTGATCTCGTGCGCGACACCGGCGGAGAATTGCCCCAAGATGGCACGTCGCTCAACGTCAACCATGCTTTTCACCAGTCGACGAAGACGAAGCCGCATACGCTCGAGAGCGAAAGCCAGATAACCAATTTCCGCCGTACCCTCCGTGTGTAGCGGAGTATCGAAATCTCCTCCAGCGACCCTGTCAGCTCCCTCAATCAGCGGCGTAACCTGCTTTTCCAATCTTCTGGAGAGGTGACGGGACAACAGGATAACGGCTAGAGCTGCTCCAGAAGCCAGAAAGATTAACCCGAATCTTGCGGATTCCAGGGGTCCTAACAACGGGTCGCCCAACCATTGAAGGCGTATGTGCCAGCCTTCGATAAAATCGTTTGAATCGATGTCTTTTGCGGAAGAGGAGGAGTCTTCGGGTATGTTACCAACGGCAGTTATCGGCACGTCTTGGGGGGTTACGACAAGAGGGCTCTGCAAGCCAGTGAGGCTGAGGTCCTTTACCTGATCGGTGAGGCTTGCAAGACGGACAACCAGGCCTACCCAGGCCTCCGGGGTTGGATTAAGACCGGTCGGACTGAGTCTGAGAATAAACCAGCCGGGCCGACTCTCAGTTGGCAGGGCGGGGCCGATGATTTCTCCGTTGGCAAACGGAGTGAGAGGTAGCTGATCTAATGCCACTTGATCCAGCAACGTTTGTGTCAGGTACCACAAAGGAACCTCAAATCTGGAGGGTTTTACGACTACCCCGTACAGATGAGGACTATCGAGAGCCTGGCGAAGCTGTGTCATTACCTCCGCACTTGGCTCCTCACTGGGGCTGGCAGTGGTTAACCACTCGAAAACCTCAGGTATGTCGGCAAGAGCCTCTAGCTCATAGATTCGCTCCTGGAGAAAAGTCCTCAAGAGGTTCTCTGCGCCTGCAAGTCGGGCATTCGTCCGACTTTCTGTCACTTTTTCAAGTGCTTTTACATACTGGGTGTCATACATGAAAGCCAGGACGATAAGTGGCACGAGGGCAATTAACAGTGCGCTGAACAGATATCGTCTTGCCAGGCCATTCCGACGGAGCACCCTCAAGCGAGGCGGAGTCGAGGCGTCATGTTTTATTATGCTTTTCATGGAGCGACCATATCGGTAGTTGAGCGGTCTTGGAATCGACCTGCTACTTCCTCCAAACCAACAACCGATTATTAGCCGGCATCCCAAAATCCTCCTCGAGGACAAAGCCGGTGTCCTCAGCCAGCGCCTTCAGATCCTCCATATCCCGTATCCCCATATGCGGCGCCTGCGTTCTTAGCGACAGATCAAACCGCGCGTTGCTCTCACTGGTGTGCCGGCCGCCATAGCTGAACGGCCCATACAGACAGAAGATTCCCCCTTGCGGCAACACCTCCGATACACCGCGAAACATTGCCTGAACCTCCTGCCAGCCCATGATATGGGCGGTATTGGCAGAAAAAACGCCGTCGATTGCGGGCAGATCGGCCCAGCTTCCACCGAGCACGTCCAGGGCCAGGGGCGCGTTGATATTGGTGAGCTCCGAGTCATCGATCCATGCCCGAGAGAGCTGGGCATTACTGGGATGATCAGTGGGTTGCCACACCAGGTACGGCAAGTGGCTGGCAAAGTGCACCGCGTGCTGGCCGGTGCCTGTGCCAATCTCCAGGATGGTGCCTGGCTGTTTGAAAAGTGCCCTCAGTTTTTCCAGAATCGGCGCTTTATTGTTCTCGCAGGCTTGGGAAAACGGCTTGTCCTGTTGCATGCTCGACCTTTTGAAAGGGGGTAATAGATGGCGGTATCGATAATTCGGCTCAGCGGTGATCAGATTAACCCATACCTTGATGATCTCGCACGTCTGCGAATCGAAGTATTTCGCAGCTTTCCCTACCTGTACGACGGCGATTTGGGCTATGAACGCAAGTATCTGGATACCTACGCCCGCTCGCCAGAGAGCCTGTTCGTTCTGGCAATGGATGGGGAGTCGGTTATTGGTGCCGCAACGGGTATCCGGATGGACCACGAAACAGAAGAGTTCAAAGGCCCGTTTATAGAGCAGGGTTATGAGCCGGAAAAGATCTTTTATTTCGGTGAGTCGGTGCTGTTGCCGGACTACCGGGGGCAGGGCATCGGGGTGGCCTTTTTTGACCACCGGGAAGGTCATGCCCGGGAGCAGGGTCGTTTCACACACTGCTGTTTCTGCGCGGTAGAACGGCCGTCGAATCATCCGCTGAGGCCTTCGGATTACCAGCCCCTGGACCAATTCTGGCACCACCGCGGATACCGCAAAGTACCGGAGCTGGCCACCACCTACACCTGGAAAGATGTGGACCAACCGGAAGAAACTGCCAAGCCAATGACCTTCTGGCTCAGGCGAATCGATTAACGCACGCTGAAATTGCTGAATTCGCCGGTGGGGGACTCCTGGGCAATCTCGACCGCGTCCACCCTGGCATCCGGCGGCCCTTCCGCGCACCAGGTTTTCAGTTGCTCCAGCCGGTCTTCGGGCCCTTCAGCGATAATCTCGACCCGACCATCGGGCAGATTGCGGGCGAAACCCGTAAGGCCAAGGGAAGAGGCCTTCTGTTCCGTGGAAGCGCGGTAATAAACGCCCTGTACCCGGCCGGATATCAGAAGTTGCCAGCGTTTGGTATCCATGGTTTGCCCCCGCTCGTTGTGTCGTGTCAGTCTTCATTTCAATCTACCGGTTCGGGCATCACAACTTCAAGGAGCGCGAAAGTCGATGGCCAATACCCACCTGAAACACAATGCCACTGATTATGCTGATGCCCTGATCTGTGAAGCGGAGGGGTTGGAACGCCTCGCCAGCGCACTCGATGAGGCCGGGGTGACGGGCATTGGCGTCCCGCGCGTTCACCGGGTGGATGAAAATGAACTCGAAATCACCGCCATACAGTCGTCAGGTGCCTCGGATCGGGCTCGCGAGGTCCTGGGTGAAGGGCTCGCGAGAATGCACGCTTTACGTCAGAAGGCCTACGGCTGGGGACGGGACAACTACATTGGCCTGTCGCCGCAACCCAATCGCTGGTGTGACAGCTGGGGTGAATTCTTTGTTCGGGAACGCCTTGGCTACCAGGTCTCCCGTATCCGTGAAACGGGCCAGAGGAGCCGTTTCCAGTCGGTTCTGGATGAGTACGGAGGCACGTTGATTGATTGGCTGAACGTGCACTGTGAGCACCCGAGCCTGCTCCACGGCGACCTCTGGAATGGCAATGTACTCTATGGCGCAGACGGCCCCTGGCTGATTGATCCGGCTGTTTACTGCGGTGACCGCGAGGCCGATATTGCCATGACCCAAATGTTTGGCGGCTTTGGGGAAGCGTTCTACCGGGCCTACGACGCGCACTACCCACGAACAGCGGTGTATGGCACCAAGCGGGAGGTCTATAACCTCTACCACTATCTGAACCACTACAACCTGTTCGGCGGCGGATACCTTGGGGGATGCCAGGCGGGGTTTGCTGTCGTCGAGTCTGTCGGGCGCGGCGAGGCCTAGATCAAATCGGCGCTGCGAAGCACAAACACCCCCAGAGTTACGGTAATACTCGCCAGCAGGGTGGTCAGCGCAATGATATTGGCCGCCAACCGGTCATTACCGCCCAATGCCTTAACCATCACGAAACTGGCGGCCGCCGTCGGGCTGGCGAAGAACAGGAACATAAGGCCCAGCTCGGAACCCCGAAAACCAGCCAGCCACGCTGCGGCTGTGCAGAGCGCTGGCAATATCACCATCTTGAACAGGCTGGACCCCAGCGCCGTCTTGCTGTCGCTGCGGATGGCGCTCAGGGAAACCGTGGCGCCAATGCACAGCAGCGCCAGGGGCAGGGTGAGCGAGGCGAAATAGTCGCCGCTGGTCATGACCCAGCGTGGCAGCGTGATATCCAGGGCGGCAAAGGGGATGGCCACAAAGACCGCCAGGATGAGGGGATTGCGGACGATGTCGTGGAAGATCTTTGTCCAGTCCGTTGTCTGACCCGGCTGGTAGGCCACCAGCACGATCACCGAGAGAATGTTGTAGGAAATAATCACCAGGCCAAGCAGGATGCCCCCTGCCGAAAGGCCAAAGTCGCCGTAAAGATTGGCGGCCAGTGCCAGGCCGACGATGCCACAGTTGCCCCGAAAGGCCCCTTGTACGTAAACCCCTCGATCTTCCCGAACCACGCGCCACCGGGCCCAGAGCCACGTGATGGCAAAGCTGGCCAGTGTCGCGGCCAGGTAAAACACCAACAGGCCGGGGTTGAACGCGGTATCCAGGTCGGCCCGAATGATGCTCAGAAACACCAGGGTTGGTAGCGTGGCTTTAAACACCAGCGCGGAGGCGGTATTCACAAACGCATTGTCGATCCAGCCAATCTTCCGAAGCCCCAGGCCGATAAACACCATGGCAAACACGGGCAGTGTGGTTTCCATGGTTTGCAGGAACAGGTCGATCAGGGTCATCAAGGGTGGCCGTTGGGTCGAGGGAAGTTAAGAGATCCAGCCGGATTATAAGCGGGGAGAAAGCTAGGATGCTATGGGAATACCACGAAGGTATGGGCCGGAAAGAAATTAGCCAATAAAAAATCAGGGCCCCAGAGGGCCCTGATCGGTTTTACCCTTTCAGCTGGTCACCAACCGGCAACCGCCTGATGCGTTTACCGGTTGCTGCATAGATCGCGTTGCAGAGCGCCGGCGCTACCGGGGGCAGGCCAGGTTCACCTACGCCCCCCATGGCCTCACCCGGATTGTCGACCAGATGGACCCTCAGGGTTTTAGGGGCGTCCGGCATGCGCGGTATCAGGTATTTGTCGAAGTTACCCTGCTGCGCCACGCCGTCTTCAAAGGTCACCTCGCTTTGCAGCGCGATGCCGATGCCCATCACGATGGCGCCTTCCAACTGGGAACGAATCCGCTCCGGGTTGGCCTGAGGGCCGCAATCGAAGGCGATGTCTGCCCGGTGAATGGTGAGCTTGCCCTGGTCATCGACTTCTACGTCAAACACGATCGCGGTGTAGGAAACAAAGCTGTGGTGAAAGGCCAGGCCCAGCCCGCGATTCTTACCCGGGGATTTGCCCCAGCCGGCTTCATTGGTCGCCCGCTCAATCACGTTGCGCATGCGGCCGATATCGATGGGGTAGAGATCCGGATCTTCCCCATAGTTCCAGCCGTCACCCACGGTCAGGTTGTGAATCTCCCGGTCTGGGCCAAGCAGGTCGAGAACGAAATCCCGATGGTCCTTGCCGGCTGCCACAGCCATTTCATGGGCAAAGCTCTGGATCGCCCAGGCATGGGGCAGGTTGTAGACCGAGCGGAACCAGCCAATGCGCACATGGGCGGGTGCAGGCGGGTTTTCCAGCCTCAGGGCCGGCACCGAGAATGGCATGGTGTTAAAGCCCATGCCCAGTTCAAACTCACCCTTGTGCTTCGGGTCGGGCGCGAATAGCGAGCCGATACTCGGTGACAGGGTCCGGTGTAGCCAACCTGTGGCCTGGCCATTGCCGTCCAGCCCGGCCTCCAGATAATCGACAGACACGGCATGGAAGTAGGCGTGGTGGATATCGTCTTCCCGCGACCACTGCAGCCTCACGGGCCGGCCTTTGAAAGCCTCGGCAATACTGGCCGCTTCAATGGCGAAATCCGGCTTGGATTTCCGCCCGAAGCCGCCCCCAAGCAGGGTAACGTGAACGGTTACATTCTCTGCATCAAGGCCGAGTCGGCCGGCGACCGTATCGCGGGTTGCCTGCGGATTCTGGACTGGCGCCCAGACTTCGGCCTTGCCGTCCTTGATTTGTACCGTTGCAACCGGAGGTTCCATGGGTGCCTGAGCCATGTGAGGCATGTAGTAGGTGGCGGAGACACGCTTGGTGGCATTTTCCAGAGCTTTATCCAGATCGCCATGCTGGCGGACCACCGTGCCGGGCTGCTGCGCTGCCTTTTCCAGAGATTCTCGATAGGCGGACGAGGTATAACTGGCGTTGTCTCCGGCAGCCTCCAGATCCCAGTCGATCTTCAGTGCTTTGCGTCCTTCCAGGGCGGCCCAGGTATTGGAGGCCACCACGGCAATCCCACCGAGAGGGCTAAAGCCAGCGGGCTGGCCAGTACCCTCAACCTTCATTACCTTCTCTACGCCCGGCATCTTAAGGGCCTCGGTATCATCGAAACTAGCGACGGTTGCGCCATAAACGGGTGGGCGTGCAATCACGGCATAGAGCAGGTTCTCAAACGGCACATCTGCCCCATACACCGCTTTACCGGTAACGATATCTTCGCCGTCGATCGCTTTCGGGTAAGCCGATTTCAGCTCGCCGTTGATCAGACCGGTTTCCTTGCCGACGAATCGAAGCTCTTCATCGCGCTTGAGTACCAAAGCATTGCGCCCGGGAACCTCGAGTTCCCTGGCTTTCCCGGCAAGCTCCCCAAAGCCGAGCTCTTTGCCGGAGGATCTGTGAACGACTTTATGTACACCGGCCTGAACGTCACTGGTCGAAACGCCCCACTCATTGGCGGCGGCTTGCTCCAGCATCTGCCTGGCGGCTGCTGCGGCGCGGCGCATCGGCTGGTACCAATGGCGCATACTGCGCGAACCGTCGGTGTTCTGGTTGCCGTATTTACTGTGATCGCCTTCGGCCTGTTCGACTCTCACCTGGTCCCAGTCAGCACCAAGCTCGTCGGCACCGACCATCACCAGACTGGTCCGGATACCCTGACCCATTTCAGACCGGTTGTTCACGATGGTAACAAGGCCATCCGCATCGATATGAATAAATACGTTGGGGTCGTCGACCCAGCCGCCGGGCATGGCTCCGGCACCAAATTGAGCCTTTTCGTTGCCACCCAGGGCCACATCCCAACGGGCTGCTAGCACCAGGGCAGAGCCGCCGGCCAGGCCCATCAGGAACCGTCGACGGCTCACGTTGGCAATCATCAAGTTGTCATCGGCGCTCATGCTTCACCCTCCTTGCCAGAAGCCCGTTCGATTGCAGCAAGGATTCGGTTGTAGGTGCCACAGCGACAAAGGTTGCCCGCCATGGCGTCAACAATCTCTGCAGTTTCGGGATTCGGTGTCTGTTTCAGCAAAGCGGTCGCGTTCATGATCTGGCCACCCTGGCAGTAACCACACTGGGCGACACCGAGGTCGAGCCAGGCCTGCTGAACCTTGCTGCCAACCGGGTCGTCAGCCATGGCTTCAATGGTGGTGATCTCGCCGGTGGCGGCAGAGACCGGGGTCACGCAGGAGCGGATTGCTGTTCCGTTGAGGTGTACCGTGCAGGCGCCGCACTGGGACATGCCGCATCCAAACTTGGTTCCTTTGAGGCCGACAACATCGCGGATCACCCAGAGCAGGGGCATGTTATCGGGAACGTCGAGCTCATAGCGCTCGCCGTTAATCGTGAGGGTAGCCATATCGTCCTCTCATTTATGAGTTTTGCGTCTCCTTCAATGTAGCCTTACGAAGAAAGAAGGCAAAAAGAGCAAACTGAATGAAAGGTAATGAAATCGCTTGCGCGCACGCCTCCGGCCTGGGCTATAGTAGGCCCCGGAAACATGAGAAGAAGAGGATAAGGATGGACGCCGTTAATCCCACTCCCGAACAGCTGCAGAAAGTCCTGGCGGATACCCCGAAAGACCAGCCTGTCGTCATGTTGAATCTGCTGCGCTTCCGCGACCGGGCCAACTACAAGGAAGAGGCACCGGAGCGGACCGGTCGGGAAGCCTACACGCTCTACATGGAAGAGGCCGCTGCCTGCGTAAGATCGGTGGGCGCAGAAGTCATCTGGTCGGGCCGCAGCGTTGGATCACTGATTGCACCCCCGGATGAATCCTGGGATCAGGTACTGCTGGTCCGCTACCCGTCAATCGACGCCTTCATGGCCATGATCGAGAGCCCGGAATACAAAGGCGTGGTCAAGCACCGGACCGCCGCATTGCAGGATTCCCGGCTGGTCGCCAATCTCGAAAACAGGGTGTAAACCCGGCCGGGTCAGAGCCCGGCTTGCTGAATGGCCATATAGCTGATGGTGCCCGCAGCAATGGAGAGCAGGGCGTTGCGGCGCCACAGGTGAATGATGACCACCAGGGCGCCGGGCAGCAGGGCATCAAAGCCCATCCATGCACCTGACCAGTCCGCCGAACGTTGCAGGAACACCGTTGCCAGCAGGGCCATCACCGCCGCAGGTAAATATCGCCCCAGATGGCGAACCAGCGGGTGTTCCGTATGCCGCTCGAAAAACAGGAAGGGAATCACCCGTGTGGCGAAGGTGGCGAGTGCCGCGACCGCTATGAAGGCTGCCAGATAGCCGGATTCACCCATGGTTACTCTCCCTGTGCAGCGTTTGCCTGCGAGTCTTACGGTATTCCAGTAAGAGCACGGCAGTTACCAGCGCTATGGCCCCGATCAACTGGTGTGCCGGCGGCAGTAGCAGCATGGCAACACCCGCTGCGGCGGCCCCAAGCCAGATGGGGAAGCCTTCGCCCAGGGCCTTGTATTGCTCCAGTGTCAGAACAATGAACAGAGCCACCAGTGCAAATTCGATGCCGGTGCTGTCAAAGGCGACATTGTCGCCAAGCAAGGCCCCGATTGCGCACCCAGCAACCCAGTAGCACTGATTGAACCCTGTAATACGGAAATCCACCTCCTGCTCATGAGCCCGGTCGGATCCCCGTGGGCGGCTGGTGAGCAGGGAATAGGTTTCATCCGTCAAACCGAAAATCAGGTAAAGCTTGCGCCAGCCCGCCTCCTTGAACTGGCCCAGCAATGAAAGCCCGTAGAACAGATGGCGGGCATTCAGAACAAACATCGCGATGAATACTTCCAGCAGGCCGGCGTTAACCGCCAGAAGACTCACAGCCAGTATCTGGCCGGCGCCGGCATAAATCACCAGGCCCATCAGAGGTGCTGCCCACCAGGCATAGTCGAGCTGGGTGGCAAACAGCACGCCAAAGGCCATGCCCAGCGGTAAGTAGCCGAACAGAATGGGTAAGGTGAGTCGAAAGACGGACTGGTTCATTAGCATCCAAACGGTCTGAAAGCGGCGATCATAGTGAATAAGGGGATTTATTTGAAGTGGTTAACGCCATTGTTGGTGGGTGGAGATAAAAAGCTGACGCCCAAAGTGCAATAAAAGTGTCACAAAATCGGCGTACCATCCGCGGCATAGCCCGCTGTTGGAGTTGTCATGTTCGGCACAGTAAGAACCCGGATCCTGTTTTTCGCCTTTCTATCAGTCTTCGCCCTCGCCGGGCTTGCCGCGCTGTCATGGAGCATCATCCTGAAAGCCGAAGGCGCCTCCAAAACCCTGATACAGACCAACCTCAACGAAGCCTGGCTGCTGGCGGACATGGAACAGGATCATCGCCACCTTCAGGACCTTGCCTACAAGATCAAGGCCCAGCTTTTACTGTGGGATGAAATCGAGACCGAATTCAGTCGATTGGAAAGCACATTGCCGCAAAATTGGCAGACACTTGAGGCAGAGCCGGGCCTGCGCCAGTGGGCAGAAGCACACCGTGAGGATTTCGAGCGGGTACTGGCGCTTATCGCCCGGATGGGAGAAGGCATTGCCGAGAAAAGCTATTACCGTGTTGGTCAGGTGGTGGATTTCGATCTGTTCCCGGCCATGGAACCGATGCTCGCAGCCATCGCCGAGCGCCAGTTTCAGAGCCGAGCCTCGGTGTCCGAGGGCGCAGACGAACTGCTGTCGTTTCTGGCCGGTCAGCAGAGCTTCCTGATTGCGGGCTCCGTGTCCTTCCTGCTTATCGTCGTTATCATGACCTGGTGGCTGAGGCAGTCGGTGATTTTGCGCTTGCAGGGTATGCAGAACGACCTGGTCGCCATGGAGAAGAACGCCGATCTTACGCGTGTGCCCGTCCTGAAGGGGCGGGACGAGGTGGCTGGTGTGGCCAGTGCGCTGGGTGGATTGGTCTCCCGGTTCGAGCATTTTATTGCAGACATCCGCACGGCCGCCGGCGGTCTGGACGAGCGCTCGGGCGCCCTGGACAACGGCGCCGAGTCGCTCCAGGCGGCCTCCGAGCAAACCCGGAAGCAGATCAATGACGTGAGCCAGTCAATGGCCGCCATTGCCGATCAGGCCTCAGCTATAGAGCGGGCCACAGACGAATCGGCTAACACCGTGAAATCCGCAGTAGCAGCCAACGAAGAAGTGCAAAGTCGATTGACCACAAGCGAAGAGGCTGCGGAACACACGGTGGATGTGATTTCCCGCGTTTCTGGCTCCATCCACGCCCTGAACGAATCCACGGGCAAGATTGAGCAGGTTATCGGGGTAATTGCCGACATCGCCGAGCAGACCAACCTGCTGGCCCTGAACGCCGCCATCGAGGCCGCTCGCGCGGGCGAGCACGGTCGCGGTTTTGCGGTGGTGGCCGATGAGGTTCGGACTCTTTCCCGTCGCACCTCTGACTCTACCCGGAATATCTCGCAGTGGGTGCAGGACCTGGTATCCGGGGTCAGCAGTGTTGATGATCTTCTGGAAGAGATGCGCGATGCCGGTAGCAGCAACCGTGAGCATCTGGCCGCACTCAAGGGGCACCTCCAGTCATTGCAGGGCCAGTTTGTGGACCTCGAGAATCACAGTGCCGAGATCAGCTCCGCCGTTGCCATGCAAAGGGATGAGATCGGGCGGGTCGGCCG
This sequence comes from Marinobacter salsuginis, assembly GCF_009617755.1. Classification (NCBI taxonomy): domain Bacteria; kingdom Pseudomonadati; phylum Pseudomonadota; class Gammaproteobacteria; order Pseudomonadales; family Marinobacteraceae; genus Marinobacter; species Marinobacter salsuginis. Next base: position 185,508 of record NZ_BGZH01000003.1, on the reverse strand, counting down.
TCGATCGACAGCGCTGGACGAAAGCGCTGATTTCCTGATCGAGAGCGTCGAGCAAACCCGGACCATCAGCGAGGCGCTGAGGCAGGAGTCCGTATCCATGCGCCAACTGATCGCTCGTTTCCGCACCACCGAAGAACCTGCCTGAACAACGAGTGCTTGCCCGGAAACCAAATCCGGGCTTCTACCTTTCCGCCATACCTCGTAACATGGTGGCGTCACAGGAGGTAGTATGACTGACAGCCCCGAAAACCAGCCAGAGCAAGATCCCCGGCAGGAAAAGTTCATTGTTGATACCGAGTTGCTGACCGAAGACCAGCTCCAGGGCCTGGTGGAGGAATATTGCACCCGGTACCACGGCCTGAACGATACTGAAAATCCCATGGGCGAGCAGAGCAGGGTGATGTCTGCGGTGCGGCGGGGCGATCTGGTGGTCTGGTTCGACCCGGTTGAGAATACCGCCGGTCTGGGTGTGCCGGGTTAGGCGTCAGGTCTGTCACGGTATTTATGTTTGCACCTACCCGGGGCCGGAACTAAACGTTACAATCGCGCTGTTTTCCCGAAAGCCGTGTGCGAGGTGAATTTTGATCAGGGTACTGGTTGTAGATGACCATGAGCTGGTGAGGTCCGGCATTACCCGGATGCTGGCTGACAACCCGGACATTGAAGTCATCGGGCAGGCGTCATCCGGCGAGGACGCTATCGATTTTGTTCGCCAACAGCGTCCGGATATTGTGCTCATGGATATCCGCATGCCGGGTATCGGGGGCCTCGAGGCAACCCGTCGTATCCTCCGCATTGATGATTCCATTCGTGTGATTGTGGTAACCGCCTGCGCGGACGACCCCTACCCAACCCGCGTCATGCAAAGCGGTGCCACCGCCTACATCACCAAAGGCGCCGATATCAAAGAGATGGTTCGCGCCATCCGTATGGCCCACACCGGCCAGCGGTACATCAGCCCGGAAATCGCCCAGAAGATGGCCCTGAAGCAACTGGGCGGCGGTGATCGGGATGAAGACGGCGAGCTGTCTCTGTTCGACCGGCTGTCCGAACGGGAAATGCAGATTGCCATGATGGTGGTGGATTGCCAGAAGGTGCAGGATATCTCCGACAAGCTGTGCCTGAGCCCCAAGACGGTGAACAGCTACCGCTACCGGATCTTCGAGAAACTGGAAATCTCCAGTGATGTTGAATTAGCCCTGATGGCAGTACGGCTCGGGTTGCTTGATGCCGACAAGGTCTGACCCTGAGAGCACCCACATCGGGGAGTTTGACAGCAAGAGCTTCCTGAAACAGTTGACCGAGCGGCCCGGCGTCTACCGAATGTACGACGAGGGTGGCTCGGTTCTTTACGTGGGCAAGGCCCGCAACCTCAAAAAGCGGGTTGGCAGCTACTTCCGCAAGACCGGCCTGGCGCCCAAGACCGAAGCCCTCGTTGGCAAGATTGCCTCCATTGAAGTGACCATCACCGGCAGTGAAACCGAAGCACTGCTGCTCGAACAGAACCTGATCAAATCGTTACGGCCGCCCTACAACATCCTGCTTCGGGATGATAAGTCCTATCCCTATATCTATTTGTCTTCCCACAGCGATTACCCCTCGCTGACGTTCCGACGTGGGCGCACAAAAAAGGGTGGCGGCACCTGGTTCGGGCCGTTTCCAAGCTCGGGAGCAGTCAAGGAAAGTCTTAATGTTTTACAAAAGATTTTCCGCATAAGGAACTGTAGTGAAAGCTTTTTCAGGAATCGCACAAGGCCTTGTCTGCAATACCAGATCAACCGTTGCACGGCACCTTGTGTTGAACACATCACGCCCGAGGAGTATCGGCAGGACATCCGTCACGCCACAATGTTTCTGGAGGGCAAGAACCCTGCGATTCTCCACGATCTGATGAACGCCATGGAGGCGGCATCAAAGAATCTGGAGTTTGAAAAAGCGGCAGCCTACCGGGACCAGATCAACCACCTGCGCCACGTGCAGGAGCAGCAATCAATCGAAGGCGAGGGCGGCGACGCGGATGTCATTGCCATTGCCCAGGATGCCGGGGTTGTCTGTATTGTTGTGATCATCGTTCGGGGTGGCCGGGTGTTGGGGACCAAAGACTACTTCCCCCGTTACTCCATCGAACAGACCGAAGGCGAACTGCTCAGCGCCTTTCTTGGCCAGTACTATTTCGGGGGCAACACCCGCCGGGAGATTCCTCGGGACATCCTGGTGCCGGTTGAGGTGGAAGGCCAGGAATTGCTGGCCCAGGCCCTCAGCGAGTCCGCAAACCGGGAAACCCGGATTCGCGGCAATGTGCGGGGTGAACGCCGCCGGTGGCTGGAGCTGGCGATGACGAACGCCCGCCAGACCCTGCTCACGCACCTGGCGAGCAAGGAGACCGTGTACCGGCGCTTGCTGGCATTGAGGGATCTTCTGGAGCTGGCAGAAACACCGCAAAGAATGGAGTGTTTCGACATCAGCCACAGCCACGGGGAAAATACCGTCGCATCCTGTGTGGTTTTCGATGAGAATGGCCCCCTGAAGAGCGATTACCGCCTGTACAATATCGAGGGTGTCACCGCCGGCGACGATTACGCCGCCATGCGACAGGTGCTTACCCGCCGGTACAAACGGATGGTGGCCGGGGAGGGCAAGCGCCCGGATCTGGTCTTCATCGATGGTGGTAAAGGGCAGTTGAACATTGCCCGGGAAGTGTTTGATGAGCTTGAGATTTCCGATATCCCGCTGATTGGTGTCGCCAAGGGAGTGACCCGTCGTGCAGGCATGGAGCAGCTGATTGACGCCATGACTGGCGATGTGTTCCGGGTGCCGGCCGATTCACCGGCGCTGCACCTGATCCAGCACATCCGGGATGAATCCCACCGGTTTGCGATTACCGGGCACCGGGCCCGGCGGGACAAAAAACGCCGGCAGTCTACACTGGAAGGCATTGAAGGCGTGGGACCGAAGAAGCGTCGCGACCTGATCCGGTATTTTGGCGGCATTCAGGAACTCCGCAAGGCCGGGGTTGATGAGATGGCCAAGGTGCAGGGCATCAGCAAATCACTGGCCGAAACCATATACGCAGCATTGCACGACGAGTAAGGACAGCATGAATCTACCAAACATCCTCACCCTCTCCCGCATCATCATGATTCCGGTGTTTGTGGTGATTTTTTACCTTCCGGTGGGGTGGAGCTACCTCGTGAGCGCGGCCATTTTCGGGCTGGCGGCGGCCACGGACTGGCTGGACGGCTATCTTGCCCGCAAGCTCAACCAGAGCACGCCTTTCGGCGCCTTCCTCGACCCGGTTGCAGACAAGCTCATGGTGGCCGTTGCCCTGGCTGTGCTGATCGAGGAACACTCGGCGATCCTGCTGACCATTCCGGCCACGGTGATTATCGGTCGTGAAATCGTGATTTCCGCCCTGCGGGAGTGGATGGCAGAAATCGGCAGCCGCGCAAGTGTGGCAGTCTCCTACATCGGGAAGATCAAGACCACGGCCCAGATGGCAGCCATCGTGGGTTTGCTGGCCTTCCCCCCTGGCGTGCTCTGGGCCAATGTTGCCCTGGCGCTGCTCTATATCGCCGCGATTCTCACGCTCTGGTCCATGGGTCTCTACCTCAAGGCTGCGTGGTCTGATCTGTTTCCCGAGAAGGCCTCAGCCGAGGCGGATAGTCACACGTCGTAGCCCAGTCAACCACCCTGGCGGCCAACTGGCTGCCAGCGGTTCCGAACGCCTCAACAATCTGGTCAACCGATGTGCCCGCCGCGGGCTCAACAATCCGGACGGTACGTGTACACAGGTTGGCCCGCGAACGATTGTGAATCATCTGAAGATGTAGCTCGATAACCACCTGGGGGCCGGTGTCCGGGGTTTCCGAATTAAACGCAGAGAGTTCGGTCACCAGCGTCAGCTCAGCCGGCGCGGGATTGGTATCGGTGATGACGTTTGTGAAGGCGCCACTCTGGCGAAGGCTGGCAACCAGGGTATCCCGGACCACCACAGGCGCTGTATCCCTCCATCGGATGGCCTCGTAGGACCGAAACTCCTGCGGTATGGGCTTTGCCAGAATGAGCGAGCCATTGAAGGGCTCTGAGGCGTAGGGTGTATCCACGCGAAGGGATGCCTGAACCGCTTGCTCGACCGCGGGAATTGGCTGTACCAACGCCAGGTCCATAACCCTGGGTGGTTCGGGGTTCGGAAACACCGTGCAGCCACTGGCAAGGGCAGCGCCCAGGAGAAGCGCAACGCTTTTGATTGACCTCAATGTCACTGTGCCATCTCCTTCATGGTTTCATTGCCGAATAGCGTGCCCGTGGGGTCCTGTTCCAGCCGGTGAGTGAACTGGTTCAGGCTGCGCAGGGTTGCCCTCAGCTCCCGAAGCGCGGGTGCCAACTCGCCCATGCCCTGAAGGCCAGCATCCATTGCGCCCTGATTGTCACGGGTCAGCTCATCAATCCGCCCGATGGTCGTGGTAATTACCGCGAGGGCTCTGTCCATGGACTCCAGAACCCGCTGGCCATCGGTTCGCAACAGTTCGTTGGCATTATCCGATACATTGGACACCTTGATGGCGGCTTCTTCTGCGCGAATGGCGGCCGCGTCGAACTGTTCAAGCAGGGCGGTCAGCTGATCCCGGCGGTCGAGCAGGGCATCCGTGGCCTCGCGCGTGTTCCTCAGAATCGCAGAGGCGTTCTCGATATTGTCTCCGGACAGCAACTCAGTGGCGCTGGTAAGCAGCTGGTCCGCTTTGGCCAGCAGTTGTTCGCTGTTGGCCAGCAGGTTGTTGAATGCCGAGGGCTCGGCAAAAATGACCGGCGGGTTGTCCCTGTCGCCCTTTAGCACGGGCTGGTCGGGGCTCCCACCGCTGAACTGGACGCTCATGCTGCCGGTAATATTGGCGAGCACCATGCCGGCCTTGGTGTTCTCTCGGATGGGAATCGACTGATCAACCCGCACCAGAACCCGCACATGAGCGGGATTGTTCGGATCAAGGTTCAACTCCACGACATCGCCAATCTGCACGCCGTTATAAAGCACCGGATTACCCTCGGACAGGCCGCCAACTGCCTGCTCGAACACGATCTCATAGTAGCCCCATTCCCGATCGGCGGAGGATTTCGCAAGCCACAGCGAAAAGATCAGTGCGGCGGCGAAGGCCAGGATGGTAAACAGGCCAATGATCAGGTGATGGGCCCTCGGCTCCATGGTTACTGCTCCTGCGTCCGTGTGTTCGAATGGTCCCTGAAGGCGTAGCTCGCCGCCCGACCGCGGGGGCCTTGAAAGTAATCCTGGATCCAATCGTCTTCTGTGGCGGCAACGGCCTCCAGCGTATCAGCTACCAGGACCTTTCGCTGTGAAAGAACCGCAACCCGGTCACAGGTTGAGTACAGGGTGTCCAGATCATGGGTGACCAAGAACACGGTCAGCCCCAGGGCATCCCGAAGCGTCACGATCAGCCGGTCGAATGCCGCAGCCCCGATGGGATCCAGGCCGGCGGTGGGTTCGTCCAGAAACAGGATTTCCGGATCAAGGGCCAGGGCTCGTGCCAGGCTCGCGCGTTTAACCATGCCGCCGGAGAGTTCGGACGGGTAGCGAAGCGCCGCATTGGGAGGTAATCCGGTCAGCGCCAGCTTCATGCGGGCCAGCTGTTCCGCTTCGGGCCGCTTCAGGCCGGCGTGTTCAATCAGGGGAACCGCTATATTTTCCTGCAGGTTCAATGAGGTGAACAGGGCGCCCCCCTGGAACAGTACACCGAACCGTTGCTCTATCCGGGAGCGCTCACGGGCCGAAAGCTGGATCAGATCCTCGCCAAAAACGCGTATGTGGCCCGAGGTGGGCGTGTTCAGCCCAACAATGCTGCGCAAAAGCACGGTTTTGCCGGTTCCAGAGCCACCAACCACACCCAGAATCTCGCCCCGAAGCAGGTCCAGGTCGAGGTTCTCGTGAACAACGTGATCGCCAAACTGGTTGCACAGGTCCCGTACTGCAATCACCGGTTTACTGCCGGCGTCACTACTTGGGGATTCGCTCATAGCCGCCATGATTACCAGCCCATTTCCATGAAGAATAGTGCAGCAATGGAATCCAGCAGAATCACCATGAAGATGGATTGAACCACGCTGGAAGTAGTGTGTTCGCCCACGGATTGAGCGCTGCCGGCCACCTTGAACCCTTCCAGGCAGCCAATGACGGCAATCAGGAACGCAAAGATCGGGGCCTTCACGATGCCCACAAGAAAATGCTGAAGGGCGATGTCCCGCTCAACGATCGCCATGAACTGCGTCGGCGAGATATCCAGCACCAGGGCGCAGACTATGGCGCCGCCCACCATTCCCGAAATCATACCCACAAAGGTCAGGATCGGAAGGCTCACCATCATGGCCATCACACGGGGCAGCACCAGCAGTTCGATCGGGTTAAGGCCGAGGGTGCGGATGGCGTCCAGCTCCTCGTTCACCTTCATGGCACCAATGTGGGCGGTAAAGGCACTGGCGGTTCGGCCGGCGAGAAGTATCGCGGCCAACAGCACCCCGAATTCCCGCAGGAAGGAGAAGGCCACCAGATTGACCGTGTAAATGGTGGCGCCAAAATCCTCCAGCACGGTTGCTCCCAGGAACGCCACCACGGCACCCACCAGAAATGTCAGCAGTGCCACAATGGGCAGGGCATTCAGGCCGGTGTCGTGAACCGCGGCAACGAAGGGTGTCATACGCCAGCGCCAGGGCCTCGGAAGGTTCCAGGCCAGGGTGCCGAGCGTCTGGCCGATAAAGCCGACGAGGATCCATAGCAATCGGAATATGCCTTCCACTTTCTGACCGGTCCCGATCACGAAGCTCCGGATAAGCGAAGGTGCGCCCCTGTCTGGCTCGGGCTGGTCTTTCATCGCCTCGCAAACGGCAGCAATCAGGGCAGATTTTTCCCGCGGCAAGTCGCCAGCAGAGGTCACCGCTTCCAGCAGGCGCTGGGGGCCAATGAGTGAGGCCAGCTGGGATGCTCCGGCCGTGTCAATTCTGTTCAGGCCCGAAAGGTCTATTGATAACGCGCCCGTGTCTCTGGGTGACATGGATGAAGCCAGGGACGCCAGTGATCGGTAATGACTCAACAGCCAGTCATCCGCCACTCTCAGGGTGCCGGCCTCAATGGTCACGGATCCGGGTTTGGAAGACGGTGGTAGTTGGTCGGTCTGCTCGGAAGAATCAGGACTGGGCACGTTCTGTCGAATCCCTGAGTGATTTGGCCTGCCAATTACTAGCTTACCCACAATCTCCAATAAAACAAAAACTTGATAAAAAACTGTTGACGCCCGAACGGTAATCCGTAGAATACGCAGCCGTTGACGAGGCAATGCCCCGGAAACAAAAGAGCGGGAATAGCTCAGTTGGTAGAGCACAACCTTGCCAAGGTTGGGGTCGCGAGTTCGAATCTCGTTTCCCGCTCCAATTTCAAGTCTCTCATTGCCCACCTGAGAGCACAAAGATCCGATCCCTTCGATCTTTTCCGGCGCGGTGGCAGAGTGGTTATGCAGCGGACTGCAACTCCGTGTACGCCGGTTCGATTCCGACCCGCGCCTCCATTATTTCCCTAGTTCAAAGTTCCAGACCCAAGGCCAGGAAAGACCCTCGGTTCATTCCGTTATTCATCGTCTGGCGCCATCCCGTCCTCCTATGCTTCAATGATTGCAAAGCAGTCAAACCAGCCAACAAGGCTGTACCTGGATCCCCGGCGCCTGGTCAAAAGCATGGATACGGACGAAAAAGTGGTCAAACGTCGGCGCTCCGCCCTTCGGGGCCGTCAACTGGAACCGGCTGTATTGTCGGAGCTGCGGGAGCTGATCGGTGACGAGCGCGTTGATTCGTCATTACGAGACCGCGATCGCCTTATCGAGCACCTGCATGTATTGCAGGATTCAGACGGCTACCTCTCCATGCCTCGCCTCCGGGCCCTTGCGGCTTTCATGAATCTGCCCATGGCAGCCATCTATGAAACCGCCACCTTCTATGCCCATTTCGATGTCATTCACGACGAACAAACGCCACCACCGGCACTAACCCTTCGGGTATGTGATTCGCTTTCCTGCCAGTTGGCCGGTGCAGAGGCGCTGCACCAGGCACTGTCGGACGGCGCTGATCCCGCCCTTGTGCGTGTGCGGCGGGCACCCTGCATGGGGCGCTGCGACAAGGCCCCAGTGGTAGAAGTCGGCCATCGTCACGTGAGCCATGCCAATACTGAAAATGTGGGTGCTGCGGTAGAACAGGGCCAGATTCACCCGGAAGATATCCAATGGCAAGGTCTGGCGGATTATCGTTCGGCCGGCGGTTATGGCCTGCTGGCTGATTGCCATGAAGGCCGGGTGAGCGTTGAATCTCTGGCCGAGGAACTGGAGCAGGCAGGCCTGCGCGGCCTCGGTGGCGCTGGATTCCCCACCTATCGCAAATGGCAGGCCGTTCGGGCGGAACCCGGGCCACGTTACGCGGTGATCAACGCCGACGAGGGCGAACCGGGCACCTTCAAAGACCGCTATTACCTGGAACGTGAACCCCACGTATTCCTGGAGGGCGCGCTTGTCAGCGCCTGGGCCGTCGAGGCTGAAGCTCTCTACATCTATTTAAGAGACGAATACCCCGGCCTGCACCGCGTTCTGAAAAACGCTATTGCCGAACTGGAAACGGGCGGTATCGTCAAGCCAGGTTTTATCATCCTTCGCCGGGGCGCAGGCGCCTACATCTGCGGTGAGGAATCCGCCCTGATCGAATCCCTGGAAGGGAAGCCCGGCAAGCCACGGCATCGCCCGCCGTTTGTGGCCCAGAAGGGACTGTTCAACCAGCCCACCCTGGTGAACAACGTCGAGACGGTTTACTGGATCCCCCGCATCCACGCCCAGGGCGCCGACTGGTTCGCCAGCCAGGGACGACATGGCCGCAAGGGGCTTCGCAGCTTCTCGGTCTCCGGGCGCGTTGCCCGCCCCGGTGTTCATGTGGCGCCCGCGGGCATCACCCTCAATGAGTTGATCGAGGAATACTGCGGCGGCATGGCCGAAGGGCATCGCCTGCTGGCCTATCTGCCCGGTGGAGCGTCCGGCGGCATTCTACCGGCCAGCAAAGGGGACATTCCGCTGGACTTCGACACTCTTCAGGAACACGGCTGTTTCATCGGCTCTGCGGCAGTGATCGTTCTGTCTGATCAGGACGATTTGCAGGCCGCGGCCGCCAACCTGTTGGGCTTTTTCGCCGATGAGTCGTGCGGGCAGTGCACCCCCTGCCGTGTGGGCACCGAGAAAATGCTCACCCTGCTGGAACGCAAAACCTGGGATGAGGAGACCCTCCGGCAACTGGCGGCGGTTATGGCGGATGCGTCCATCTGTGGCCTCGGCCAGGCCGCACCCAATCCGGTGTTGAGCCTGCTGCGGGATTTCCGCAGCGAACTCGCCAGCAGCAACCTGATAGCGAAAGGTTAGGGGAGGCAGCCATGAGCCATTCCAGCACAAGCTTCACCCTGACACTCGACGACGTTGAAGTTCAGGCCTTCCCCGGCGAAACCCTGTGGCAGGTGGCCAAACGCGCCGGCGAGACCATTCCGCACCTGTGCTTCAAAGAGGCTCCGGGTTACCGCGCCGATGGCAATTGCCGGGCCTGCATGGTGGAAGTGGAAGGAGAGCGGGTGCTCGCCGCAAGCTGCATTCGCGAGGCAGCGCCCGGCATGGTGGTGCGCAGCGCCGGCTCTTCGCGGGTTCAGGCGGCCCGCAAAGGCGTGCTCGAATTGTTGCTGGCGGATCAACCTGAACGAGACGACAGCCCCGACCGCTCAAGCCACCTGTGGGAAACGGCGGATCAACTGGCCATCGATGCCGCCGCCGTGCGCCAACGCATCCCGGCGCGCTCGGATCGGGATGCGCCCACGGTTCATCATGTGGCACCACGCCCTGATTCGCTGCCCCACGCCGGGGGGCACGACGCCAGCCATTCGGCCATGAACGTCAACCTGGATGCCTGCATTACCTGCGGTTTGTGCGAGCGCGCGTGCCGGGAAGTGCAGGGTAACGATGTGATCGGTTTGGCCCACCGTGGCGCTGCGTCCAAGGTCGTGTTTGATTTTGACGACCCCATGGGCGACAGCACTTGCGTTGCCTGCGGTGAATGCGTGCAGGCCTGCCCGACCGGGGCGCTCATGCCGGCCACCCTGATCGATGCCCAGGGCCGCGGAGACTCCGCCACTGCTGATCGGACAGTCGATTCCGTCTGCCCCTATTGCGGCGTGGGCTGCCAACTGACCTATCACGTGAAAGACGAGCCCACACCTGCCGGATCTGAGAAAGGCGAGCAGCGAGGACGCATCCTGTTTGTGGAAGGGAAAGACGGTCCCTCAAACCAGGGGCGGCTGTGCGTGAAAGGCCGTTTTGGCTTTGACTATCCCTCTCACCCGGCTCGGCTGACCCGGCCGTTGATTCGCCGGGAGGGCATACCCAAGGGGCTGGACCCGGAGTTCGATCCGGCTAATCCGTTGACGCACTTCCGAGAAGCAAGCTGGGAAGAAGCCCTGGATCTGGCGGCCAACGGGTTGACCCAACTAAAAGCACAACACGGACCGGCCGCGCTTGCCGGTTTCGGCAGCGCCAAATGCTCCAACGAAGAAGCCTGGCTATTCCAGAAGCTGGTCCGTACTGGCTTCGGCTCCAACCACGTCGATCACTGCACCCGGCTTTGCCATGCAAGCTCCGTGGCCGCATTGATGGAATGCCTGGGCTCCGGCGCCGTGACGGCGTCCTTCATGCAGGCATTGCAGGCCGACGTGGTGATCCTCACCGGCTGTAACCCGGCGGTAAACCACCCGGTAGCCGCCACCTACTTCAAGCAGGCGGCACGCAACGGCACCAAACTGATCATCATTGATCCACGGGGCCAGGCGCTGGATGCCTATGCCTGGCGCAGCCTGCGATTCTCTCCAGGCGGCGACGTGTCACTGTTCAACGCAATGCTGAACGTGATCATCAGCGAAGGTCTGTTTGACCAGGCCTACATTGACGCTCACACCGAAGGTTTCGAGGCGCTGGCGGCCAGCGTCGAAGGCATGACCCCGGAAGTGATGAGCCCGGTCTGCGGCGTGGCGCCCGATGCCATTCGTGAAGTGGCCCGCGCCTACGCGAGCGCGGATAAGGCGATGATTTTCTGGGGCATGGGCATCTCCCAGCACGTGCACGGCACCGACAACGCCCGCTGCCTGATATCCCTGGCGCTCACCTGCGGCCACACCGGCCGGCATGGCACTGGTTTGCACCCATTGCGGGGGCAAAACAACGTGCAGGGCGCATCCGATGCCGGGCTGATCCCCATGGTATTGCCCGACTACCAGCCGGTAGGCGATCAACAGCTGCGGGCCGCCTTCGAAGAACTCTGGAACACAGAGCTGGACCCTGAGCCGGGGCTCACCGTGGTGGAGATCATGGATGCCATCAAGGCGGGCACCATCAAGGGCATGTACATTCTGGGCGAAAACCCCGCCATGTCCGATCCGGACCTGACCCACGCCCGGGCCGCGCTCGCTGCCCTTGAACACCTGGTGGTGCAGGACCTGTTTGTCACCGAGACCGCCCAGTTTGCCGATGTTATCCTGCCGGCCGCCGCCTGGTCGGAAAAATCCGGCACCGTTACCAACACCAACCGCCAGGTGCAAATGGGCCGTGCCGCACTGGCGCCGCCGGGGGAGGCAAAGCCCGACTGGTGGGTTATCCAGGAAATCGCCCGGCGTTTCGGGCTTCGTTGGAACTACGCCGGCCCCGAGCAGGTGTTTGAAGAAATGAAGCAGGGCATGCACTCACTGGATCATATTTCCTGGTCTCGCCTTGAGCGCGAAGGGTCCGTTACCTATCCATGCCCGGCCGACGATGCCCCGGGGAACGACGTTGTCTTCTCCGATGCCTTCCCACGAGCGGGAGGCCGCGCCAGATTCTCACCAGCCAGCCCGCTACCGCCGGACGAGCCGGTGGATGAGGCCTATCCCATCGTACTAACCACCGGGCGATTGCTTGAGCACTGGCACACCGGCGCCATGACCCGTCGCAGCCGCGTGCTGGATGAGCGGGAACCGGAAGCGGCGGCGTATCTCGCACCAGCAGAGCTGGAACGCATGGGCGTAGCACCGGGCAATGACATTCAAATTGCCACCCGGCGCGGCACCATCACGCTGACGGCGCGAGCCGACCAGACCATGCCCGAAGGCATGGTGTTCGTACCCTTCGCCTTTGTGGAAGCGGCAGCGAACGTGCTCACCAACCCGGCCCTGGACCCGTTCGGCAAAATCCCGGAATTCAAGTACGCCGCGTGTCGACTGAGCCCGGCCTAGTCGTCGAAGCCAACTGTCTCTGCCCGCGCTCTGTTCGAATTCTGCTCAACTTCTGCCAGACCGACAGTCATCGTCGCATGGCGTCTGTAAAGTGTGCGCAGTTGGTCTAGAATAACGCCAAAATTTCCAGATCTTTCAGGTAGATAAAATGCCAAAGTTTTTGCATACGGCAGACTGGCAGATGGGCCGGGCGTTTACCCGTTTCGAAACCGAAGACGGTGCAGCCCTGGTTGAAGCCCGCTTCGAGGCCATCGAAACGCTTGCACGACTGGCCAACGAACACCAGTGCGATGCGGTCCTCGTGGCCGGTGACGTCTTTGATGCCCAGACCGTCTCCGACCGAACCATTCGCCGGGTGTTCAACGCCACGAAAGGTTTCAACGGCCCCTGGGTCATGCTCCCCGGCAACCACGACGCCGCACTCGCCGAGAGTGTCTGGACCAGAGCCCAGCGCCTGGGTGCGGTACCGGAAAACGTACATCTCGCGCTGCAGCCTGGCGTGATCAATCTGGAAACCGAGCAGCTCAGCGTCCTCTGCGCGCCGCTGACCCAGCGCCATACCTACGGCGATCTGACCGAGCCATTCAGCGGCTATGAAACGGCCGAGGGCTTTCTCAGAGTCGGCCTGGCCCACGGCAGCGTTCAGGGCCTGTTGCCGGACGAGATTGACTCCACCAACCCCATCGCGCCGAACCGGGCAGAGGCCAGCCGGCTCGATTACCTGGCCCTGGGCGACTGGCACGGCACCAAACAGATCGATGAACGCACCTGGTACAGCGGAACGCCAGAGCCCGAACGGTTCAGAAACAACGAAGCGGGTAATGCCCTGATTGTTGAGGTTGCCGAACCCGGCGCGACACCCGCGGTAACTCCTGTTCCAACAGGGCGGTACCAATGGCACCAGTTCCGGGAAACCCTGGCCGTGCAGTCCGATCTTGAGCAGTTGCTGGAGCGCTTGAACAGCCTGCCGGAATCTGCCGTTGTGGATCTTCGCCTCGACGGCTCAGTGACCCTGGCCGGAGAAGAAACCCTGTTGAAGGCGCTCTCGGTTGCCGAAGCCCGATTCCGCAGCCTTCGCTGCGAGCGGAGCGGACTTCAGCTGGCCCCCACCGATGAGGACATCGCGGCCCTGAAAGCCGATGGCTATGTTGGCGAGGTGGTAGAAAGCCTGCGGGAGCAGCAGGAAGGAGCGCAGGACGATGTCGCCCGGGATGCTCTGGCCATACTGGCCGGCCTGCTCAGGGAGCGGGAACAGGAGGCAGCGCAATGAAGCTGCAGCGAATGCGCATTGAACAGCTGCGCCAGTTCCGCAAACCATTTGAGCTGGACAACCTGCAGCCCGGCCTCAACCTGATTCACGGCCCCAATGAGTCCGGCAAAAGCACGCTGGTACGTGCCATCCGTGCGGCATTTTTCGAGCGTTATCGGTCCACAGCCGTGGACGACCTGCGCCCCTGGGGTGACTCCGCCGCGGCGCCCACCATCGAGCTGGATTTTGAGCACGAACGCCGTTCCTGGCGTCTGACCAAAAGCTTTCTCCAGCGCAAGCGGTGCGACCTGGTTGTTGGCGCCGAGACCTACAGTGAAGACGACGCCGAAGAAAAACTGGCCGAACTGCTGGGCTACCAGTACCCGAAACGGGGCGCCAGCAAAGCCGAACACTGGGGTATACCGGGATTGCTGTGGGTAGAGCAGGGCACCGGGCAGGACATCGAACAGGCCATAGAACACGCCAGCGATCACCTGAAATCCGCCCTGAATTCCATGGTTGGAGAAGTGGCCAGCTCCGGTGGCGACGACCTCATCGAGACGGTTCGCAACCAGCGGGACACCCTGCTGACCGGCACCGGCAAGCCCCGTGGCGATTACCTGAAACTGGAAAAAGACCGCGCCCAATACGAGGCTGAAATCGAAGAGCTCAAAGAGCGGGTACACAAATACCAGGAGCAGGTCGACCGGCTTGGCAAACTGACCCAGGACTATGAACAGGCGGAAGCCGAGCGGCCCTGGGAAGACGCCCAGCGCCAGCTAGAGGAAGCCCGGGCGCGTTATCAGCAGGTTGAGCGCCTTGAGCAGCAACAGAACCAGGAGAAAGCCACGCTCAGCCAGCTGCAGCAAAACCACCGCCTGCTGCAGCAGAACAAGGAACACCTGGAAGGACTCAGTCGCCAACTTGAAAGCCGGAAAGTCGAACTGGACAGGGCGGAGCGAGAGCTCGCCACCGCAGAGGCCCAAACCCCGGTGGTTGCAGGCCGTTTGCAAGAAGCCAGAACCGCCTACGAGAAAGCGCAAAAGCAACGAAAACTGGCTGGCTTGCTGCAAACCCGGCAAAGGCTGGAGCAGGATGTCCGCCGTCTTGAGCAGCAGAAACAGGTGCTTACTCAGAACCTGGCCAAAGCAAAGGAATACCAACAGCAGTTGGAGCAAGCCAGGCAACAGGCTCGGGAAAATCGGATCGATGCCGAGTTGGTCAATAAGCTGCGCGCAACCGCGAACCAGCTGAACGAAGAAACCATCCGCTCACGAACCATCGCTACCCGGTTGAGCTGGCAGTTGGAGGCCGGCGCATCCCTCACGCTGAACAATGAAGCGCTCACCGGCCAGGGCGAGCAGCAGCTTCTGGAAGAATCCTCACTGGTGATTCCCGGCGTGGGTACCCTGGGCATAACCCCCGGCGGCGAAGAACTGGCCAGTACCCGCAGGAAACTCAAAACCCTTGAGGAAAGCCTGGAAGACCAGCTGAAGACCCTTGGCGTTAAATCTGTGGCACAGGCAGAGGAACGTCTTGCTGCCTTTGAAAACGCCGGAAGAGCCCAAAAGCATGCCGAGGATTTGCTGAAATCCGTGGCACCGGCCGGTATTGAGCAACTTGTCTCCGAGCAGAACGAGGCAGAGAGCGAACTGGAGAAAGCCAAAAGCCAATTAGATGCCACTCACAAACCGGATCCGAAAGAGGATGTGCCGGCCCTGGAAGAGGCGGAGGCAGCCTTCACCCGGGCTGGCACCACACTGGATAAAGCCGAATCCGATGACCGTGAGCACCAGTCCAGGCTGTCTGCCCTGAAACAGGCCCGGGACAACGCCAAAACCGAATGGCAGCGGCTGGCCGATGAAGAAAAAAGCCCGGAACGCCAGCAGCAACTTCGCCAGATAACCACCGACCTGGCGAACCTCGAGAAACAGCAGGCCGAACTGGAAGCCAGCCTTGAGCGCCGCGAACGTGAAATCCGCGAAGCCCGCCCGGAGTTTCTGAAACAGGACATCGAGCGCTACCAGAACGCCGTCAACCAGCTGCGCCAGACCCAGGAAAACCGGGGCCGCGAACTGCGAGATATCAAAGTCAGGCTGGAAGCCTGGGGCGCGGAAGGGCTGGAAGAACAGCTCAATGAAAAAGAGGCCGAGTACGATCAGTGCAACCGCCGCTATCAGGAATTGCACCGCCGAGCCCAGGCGCTGGACCTCCTGCTCAATCTGCTCACGGAAAAACGCCAGGCCCTGACACGCCGCCTTCAGGCCCCACTGCAAAAACACCTCAATCATTACTTATCGGTGCTTTTCCCGGAAGCCTCGTTGGAAGTGGATGAACAGCTACGGCCGGGCACCTTCAGCCGCGGCACTGAGCTTGGTCTGATTACCGAACTAAGCTTTGGCGCCCGCGAACAGATGGGCCTGATTAGCCGTCTGGCCTATGCTGATCTGCTGCGGGAAGCCGGAAGGCCGACGCTGGTGATCTTGGACGATACCCTGGTGCACAGTGACAGCGACCGCCTGGAAGACATGAAACGCATTCTGTTCGATGCGGCCAGCCGGCATCAGATATTGCTGTTTACCTGCCATCCGGAAAAGTGGCGAGATCTTGGTGTAGAGCCCAGTGATCTGGACAGTCTGAAGGCTCTCGTAGCAGGAAGTATGTGAGCCTTCTTACCCGGCTATTATGAAAAAACGAATCGCGAAGAGCGCGAAATAATTGATGCTTTAAGGTGCTGCTCAAGGACCTGGTAGCCTGCGCAGAACTGTTGCGATCAAGTCTACCGCTTTGTCGATTTCCTGGTCAGTGGTTTCGAAGCCAAGACTGAATCGAATAGCGGACTCTGCTTGTGCCTTTGTTAAGCCAATCGCTCTTAACACGTGTGATGGTTCGGGAATGCCCGAAGTGCAGGCTGAGCCAGTAGAGGCAGCTAGATGTGGTTGAAGTGCGCCAAGAACATCTTGCGCATCGAAACCCTCAAAGCCAATGGATATATTGCCAGGGTGGCGACGTGCTCGGTCGGCCCCATACAGCTCTGCTGGCCATGGGAGGGCCAATAGCATATCTAGAAACTTGTCTCTTCGGGCGCGGAGTTCATCACGTTTGTTATACGCTGCGGCAGAGCTAATGTATTCTGCTGCAGCTCCAAGGCCCACGCACAAGGGCGTCGGTAAAGTCCCAGGGCGAATTCCATTTTGTTGGCCGCCACCATATATTAAGGGCTCGATTTGATCTTGAAGGTCACGAGTAATATATAGCGCGCCAATACCTTTGGGTCCGTACATTTTATGGCCGGATAGGCTGAGCAGGTCGACCTTAGCTGCAAAGTTCTCCAGCGAAGTCGTCATGGGCGCTTGAGCCGCGTCGCAATGGAATACTGCCCCATAGCTTCTGATGGTTTGAGACAGGGCTTCAATGTCTTGTACGGAGCCAATCTCGTTGTTTGTTGCCATGATGGAGACAAGAAGTACATCCTCTCCGAGCAACTTCTCCAGTTCGGAAGTTATAATCAGGCCGTTTTGGTCTACTGGAATTAGATTCACAGTAAATCCGTACTGTTCCTCTAGGACGCGCCCAGCCGATAAAACGCATTTATGCTCTATGGCGCTGAGCAAGATTCTGGTGCGGGGTGACTTCTTTAGGGCGGCTCTTTTTCCCAGTCCGAGGATGGCCAGGTTGTTTGACTCAGTGGCTCCCGATGTAAAAATTATTTCATCGCTGTCCGACCCAATAAGGTTTGCCACCTGCTGGGCAGTTTGCTCAATCGTAGCGGCTGAACGCCAGCCGAGTGAATGATCTGAGGAGTGGGGGTTAGCAAAGGCTTCTGTAAAATAGGGCTGCATTTTGATCAAAACTTCCTCGGCAACGGGTGTGGTTGCCTGATAGTCAAAATACATAGACTTTACCTTTAGCATTATAAAAATGTTGAGTTGGCGACTTTCGTTTCCTGCAGTTTTTCTAAGCGGGGCCTTCCTGGAGAAATCGTCCAGATCTACGTTGACCATAGCATAGGGCGCGTATTAGAGTCACCTGGACGGATCATCCAGGAGAATAAGGCAATGGCGCGCGGGCCGCTCTACCAACAAGATTACAATCCTCAATTTTCAGGACATGAGACCTTCCCGCTTCGGTATGGATGGTTAAAGAAGTGTTTTGATCGCGTATCTCAAACCGAGCATGAACCTGGTAATAAGCCACTATGTTGGGGTGATGACGCGATTGCCCGTTTTGGAGTTGGTAAAAATATGGTTGCCTCGATGCGCCATTGGGCAACTGTTGCGGGCATTATCGAAGAGCCTACGGGTGCCAACCAAGTTAAGACAACTCAGCTTGGACAACTACTGTTTGGGGATGGTGGTCTTGATCCTTATCTGGAAAACCCGAATTCGCTATGGTTGATTCATTGGAAGTTGGCTACAGAGTGGAAGAAAAAGACCACATGGTATTGGGCATTCAGTCATTACTCTGCTGTTACTTTTGAACGTGACAAGTTCGTAGAGAGGTTGCAACGCGATTGGCCCAAAGCAGCCAAAGCAACCGTAAAAAACGATGTTGCTTGCTTTCTTCGCACATACGCAGTTCAGCCATCCTCATCGAAAGCAGGGCGAGACGATTCTCTCGAATGCCCGCTCACTGAGCTTGGTCTGATCAAGCCGGTGTCGAAGCGTGATGAGTTCCGCTTTGTGCGCGGTCAGAAAACGACCCTCGGCAATGGCACATTTGTGTATGCCTTGCTTGAATTCTGGAAAGAGTTTTCACCTACTTCCTCAACGCTGTCTTTTGAAGCGATTGCTCATGAGCCGGGTTCACCGGGCCGGCTTTTTCTTCTCGATGAAAACGATGTTGCTGACCGGCTATTTAACATAGATAGCGTTGCCGGCCACGCTCTCCGGTGGTCGGAGACCGCTGGCTTAAAGCAGGTTATCCGCAGCCCTAACTTTGATTTCGAGGATGCGCTTGATTTTATTCGGAACGATTTCGAAAGCTCAGATGAAAGAGAGGCTGCCCAGTGTCTTTAATTGATCAAGTTAGCATTGCCGGACGCTTTCAAAAGTCCATACGAATCGACACGGATTTGGGAAGTAAGAACGCCTTAGATGGCTTCGTTTGTCCGCAATCCTCAGTAGATGTACTTTTGGCTATGGCCCGGCATGCCTCTGAAAACGGACAGGGCGCATTCACATGGACAGGGCCATACGGCAGTGGCAAGTCAAGCTTAGCAATTGCTTTGAGCGCCTTACTTAGCGGCGATACAGAGTTAAAAGGACAGGCAGCAAGCGTCTTTGGGGATGAGCTTACTAGCAAGATTTGGGAGACTTTTCCGGCTGGCTCAAAGGGATGGAGAACTCTACCGGTTGTTGGACGCCGGGGTAATCCTGTAGAAATTTTGGGAGAGGCTTTGGAAAAAGCTGATTACGTATCTCCCCGCCCCAAAGCAAGTTGGACTGAAGAAGATGTTGTCGAAAGCTTAATTTCTCTGGCTACGAGCGATAACGCCGTCCACGGTGGTCTGGTTTTGTTCATTGACGAAATGGGCAAATTCTTGGAAGCAGCTGCGCAGGACGGGTCGGACGTCTATGTTTTTCAGCAGATAGCTGAGGCAGCATCACGGAGTAACGGTCGACTACTTTTTGTAGGTGTCTTGCACCAAGCATTCGACGAGTATGCTCACCGTCTTTCCCATGACCTTCGTAATGAGTGGGCCAAAATCCAGGGGCGTTTCGTTGACTTGCCTGTTAACACGATGGGTGAGGAGCAGATTGACCTAATTGCTCGTGCAATTGTATGCAACGAAGCGCATCCACAATCCGAAGGCCAAGCAAGAACAGTCGCAAAAATTGCACGAAGGGAGCGCCCAGAGGATTCTGAGCGGTTGGCCAAGATGTTGGCTAACTGTTGGCCCCTGCATCCAGTGGTCGCTTGCCTTTTAGGCCCGATTTCTCGCCGGCGGTTTGGACAGAACCAACGCAGTATTTTTGGTTTTCTCAATTCATCAGAACCTCATGGCTTCCAGGATTTTCTGCGCGTAGCTGAAAAAACGAGCCTCTTTACGCCAGCAAAGTTATGGGATTATCTACGGGCTAACCTTGAACCCTCGATTTTAGCTTCACCTGATGGTCATCGTTGGGCAATGGCCGCCGAAGCATTAGACAGATGTGAAGGTATGGGGGGCGATGAATTCCTGGTTAACCTCTTGAAAACGATAGCGGTCGTTGATTTGTTCAAAGAGCGATCCGGGCTCGTACCGAGCTTTGAACTGCTCCAGGCATGCTTCACTGGAACTAGCGAAAAGACCTTAAAGGATGCTTTAGCGACTCTTGATACATGGTCGCTTACTATCTTCAAGAAGTTTCAAGACGCTCATGCGATTTACGCAGGAAGTGACTTCAATATCGAACAAGCCGTCGGCGTCGCTCTAGAGGATGTTGAGGAGCTAGACGTCGACGCTCTAAAGTCCTTAGCGGGTTTGCAGCCGATTCTTGCTAAGCGGCACTATCACGATACAGGCGCCATGCGCTGGTTCGATGTGAACATCACTCCTGCAAAAGATGTAATAAAAGTGGCGTCAGGCTTTAAACCCGGGAGTGGGGTAATTGGAAAGTTCTTACTTGTCGTCGCGACTGAAGGAGAGGGCGAGGGGCAAGTTGAAAACCTTTGCCAGGAAGCTGCTGAGTTAAGTGAGCAGTGGGACATTGTGGCCGGCTACTCTTCACAGTCGTGGTCAGTAGTTATGCTCGCAAAAGAGTTGTTGGCGCTTCACGCAGTCAGTAATGATCATCCCGAGCTGGCTGGCGATCCGGTGGCAAGAAGAGAGGTTGCGGCAAGAATCACGGAGATGCAGGCGCAGCTAGAAGTAGAGCTGAGCAAATCTTTCGGCAAAGCTGAGTGGTGCAGAAAAGGTCACGATAGGAAGCAGTACAGTCAGTCCGAACTCAATGGGCTGGCGTCCGAACTAGCTCACAAGCGTTTTCATCAGTGTCCAAGGCTACATAACGAGCTTCTGAACCGTCAGAAACCCTCAGGTAGTGCTATTGCGGGCCAAAACGCACTTCTGAGGCACATGATCACCCAAGAAGCTAAACCTCGCATTGGCATTGATGGCTATCCGGTGCAGGGTGGGCTATATGCATCGCTTTTAGAGGCCACAGGTCTTCACGCGAAGACTCAAGAAGGTTGGGGTTTTGTGGCTCCATCTGAAGACAAAGATTATGAGTATAGGCTTGCTCCGGCTTGGCATGCTGCGATCGAATATATTAAAGAACATAGAGACCGTTCAGTAGCTGTTTCAGAAATTTATGAGCTATGGGCAAAAGAACCGTATGGCATTAAAGACGGATTAATGCCGGTGTTATCCGTTGCCTTCATTCTGACGCAGAGGGACAGTCTTGCCGTTTATAGACAAGGGCTTTTCCGTGCACGGTTTGATGACGTCGACGTCGAGTATCTCGCCAAGGATGCGCAGACAATTCAGTTACGCTGGATGGATCTCGACAAGATGTCGCGCAAATTGCTCTCGGAGATGGCGGATGTTGTCCGAGACCTCGACGAAAAGAATGCGCTCATCCATCTTGAGCCCATCGATGTTGCGCGTGGTTTGGTTGCCATCTACGAGCAACTTCCGAACTGGACAAAACGCACCATGCGCCTTTCCGCGAGGGCTGTTCAAGTTCGCGATATGTTTAAACGGGCGAATGATCCCAACAAGTTCCTTTTTGATGACATCCCGGCATTAGTAGATTCGACTAAAGCAGAAATATCGGACCAAAGTGACGTTCAAAATATCGTTTCTGTTGTGAAAGAGGGGCTGCATGAGTTGGTGCAGGCCTACCCGGCGATGATCAATCGGCTTCGGGACATGTTGCTTGCAGAGCTTCAGGTTCCCAATCTCTCTCCTCAATCGCTTTTGGAGTTGCGTGAGCGTGCAGAAAACGTAAAGGAACTTGCTGGTGATTTTCGTTTGGATGCTTTTGTAGGACGTCTCGCAGGGTTTCAGGGGAGTGACAAAGGCTTTGACTCCATTGCAAGTCTTGCCGCAAACAAACCACCAAGGGATTGGGTTGATCCGGATATGGATCGAGCGTCAATTGAGCTCGCTGATATGGCGCAAAGATTTCTCAAAGCTGAAACTTTCACCAGGATCAAAGGCCGCCCTGAGAAACGCCATGCCATGGCGGTACTGGTGGGTAGAGAGGGCAGGCCTGCGCCGCTCCTTGAGGAGTTTGATGTTACTGACTCTGACAGAAAGGACATTGATGAGATTATTGAACGGTTCTCGGCAGTCCTGGACTCGTCTGATGCTAAGAATAAAAACATTATTCTTGCTGCACTGGCCGAGATGAGCACGCGCTATATGAAGGCGCCGACGGCAGAGAAATCAAAAACCGACAATGGCGAGGTTGCGTAACGTTATGGCGTTGAAAGAAAAGCACGTTTTAGGTTTGTCTGGTGGTAGAGATAGTGCTGCGCTTGCTGTGTATATGCGACAGCACCATCCTGAAATTGATGTCGAGTATTTTTTCACCGATACAGGGAAAGAGCTTCCAGAAGTTTACGAATACCTGGGAAGACTGGAAGGATTTCTGGGCAAAACAATACATAAACTGAATCCCGATCGTGATTTTGATTTCTGGTTAAAGCAATACAATGATTTTTTACCCTCCGCCCAGACCAGATGGTGTACGCGTCAATTGAAGCTGAGACCTTTCGAGCAGTGGGTTCGCCCCATGCTTGATGAGGGAATGACCATTTATAGCTATGTAGCTATTCGTGGCGATGAGGAGTATCGAGAAGGTTATGCGTCCAAAGATAAGAATTTGGTCGTTAAGCTCCCCTTTAAAGATGCCGGCATCGACAAGGCCGGTGTTCTCGATATCCTAGAAGGGGCTGGCTTGGGGCTACCAAAATACTACAAATGGCGCACCCGAAGCGGCTGTACGTTTTGCTTCTACCAGCAGAAAATTGAATGGGTTCGGCTGATGGAGCAGCACCCAGAAGCATTTGAGGAAGCGAAATCCTACGAGAAGGATGCTGTTGAACATGGCTCCCCTTTTACCTGGAGTCAGGGTGAATCTTTGGAGGAGCTATCTAAGCCGGAGCGTGTGGAGCAAATCAAAGAAGGCCATGAGCAGCGTCTTGCGAGACAGGAGAGTATGTCCCAGCCGAATCCTCTTCGTTCTGATAGCGAGCCACTAGATATCGATGACCTTTATGGGAACGCTAAAGGTTGCCTTGCGTGTCATAAATAAATGCATAGCTGTTTGATATGGGAGGACGTTATATTGTGCTCAATCTGAATTTTGAGATCGTACTAATTAATTCGATATGATCTGGAACGCCCTCCTTGTAGTTAAAAATAAACTGTTTTATGCGTTTTGAGTCCGCGGTTCTAAAACTCCAGCGTTTCTCGAAATATAGAGAAAGCCAGTCAGTGAATCTCATGACTTCATGAGCCCAGTCATGCGCCGTACATGCAATTTTCATCAAGCTGTCTAGTGTTTCGTGTGCTATTTGGCCGGTTTCCAGGGCATCAACTTCTGCCTGAGAAACTAAGACCCCTATATGAAATAACATATCGAGAATCATTACAGGAAAGGCTTCATCTGGGCTTCTATCGCCATGTTCAATTTGCTTTGCTAACTCTCTTGTCGTGGAGTTCGCAAGGTCAGTACATATTGGGCGAAATTGTTCAGATTGCCTGGTTAAGCTAATTAGAATTATTGTTCCGAATAGCTTTCTGATAATCCCAATGCAGAACTGGTGGTTTAACGGTTTGTTTAGAGCAAAGGTGTTCAGGATGTCGGAGCGAATATCTGAAAGCGCATGATCGACTAAATTCGTATCTAAATGGTTGAGAATTTCAGGAATGTAAGTTTCAAGAAACGTATATCCCAGCTCTCCAACTGCGTTGCTCAAGTACTCTTCCATGTGGACAGAGTGG
Source organism: Marinobacter salsuginis (assembly GCF_009617755.1). Lineage (NCBI taxonomy): Bacteria > Pseudomonadati > Pseudomonadota > Gammaproteobacteria > Pseudomonadales > Marinobacteraceae > Marinobacter > Marinobacter salsuginis. The sequence continues at coordinate 161,994 of NZ_BGZH01000003.1, read as the reverse complement.
AATATTTTGATAGCCTCAAAATACAGTTTTGAAGCGGACTCATGATTTCCCAAATACGCCTCACAATTTGCGATTTGATGGAGAGTCTGGCCACGATTTACAGGTATTGAGGCTCCTCTTTCATGGTCGAGGGCATGGCAGTAGGCAGTTTTTGCTTCTTGATACCTTTTCTGGGATAACAAAGAAAAACCAGCGATTCGTAAGGCATCGGCAATATTATTATGTGTATCTTCGCATTCTTCGGTGTCATTGGGGCTGGATCGATAAGACAGATGACTACGATAGCCTTCAAGTGCAAGCCGAGCATGTTTTTCTGAGGAGCGAAAGTCACCTAACCTTTGAGCGGCAATGGCTTGCGCCATCGCTAGATCAGGAAAGGATCTTGGGGATTCGATCGAACTCTCTATCTTTTCGACTAACTTAATGCCCGTGACTGTTAGCGAATCATCTTGGCTACGCGCAGCTAACGCCATAAATTGTGCACAAAGACTTGATGCCTCAATGATATTCGAAGATCGGAGCGCTATGTTTGCGGCATCAAACATAACCTTTGCTCCTTGCTCAGGAAGCCTGGACACAAAGAAATATCGCATTAAAGATCGAGCTATAGACACCGCGATCTTTGCTATTTCTTGGTCGCGATCTCTTTCTTTTGCTAGTTTCAGTGTTCCTACAAGGTTCGCCAATTCCATTTCATAGCGAGACATTATATAACTCAACTCTTCGGGAGAATCATAGTTTATTTCCCATACTGCAACCATCACTCCAAATTCACGTACTGTTTCACGAACAACTTCTTCAAATTCTTCGGCGTCCTCGAATTTTGCTCGACTCATTACGAACTGCCGAACTGGGCTAAGTAAAATAGTCCGACTGAGCCTTTCGTTAATGGATGTGCTCGATAAAAAATGCCAGCGGCGCAATGTTGCCATAGAGTCAGCTGGGGAACTCGAATATCTAAAGTTTGATTCTAGGTGGTCTGTGAGAAATCCTGCTGGAGCTAACGCCAAGGTCCAAAGCAGCTTTTTGCAATCGACGGATAGCGTTGAGTATGCAGTATCAAGGCAAAGGTTCAGAGATGTCTTCCGGTCATAATGGTGTCTTCCAGGATACCGGAACGCTTCGCCACCATGTTCTTCTATGGCGGCCAGGGCCTTAGCGACGCCTCCATAATAACTTGCCAGAGCCCCAGCAAATTGAATTACTAGCGGATGTCCGTCGCAAAGTGCCAATAGCTTATCTGTGGCAACATAATCAACTTCGTCGGTGTGTGGAAAAGAATGTTTTAGTAAAGATCGACTAGAAAGATCATCTAGTTCGTGGAGTTCGAAGTAACTATCGCTCCGGAAGCGATATAACTTCGCTTGGCTTGTTATAATTATTTGAGTCCTATAAGTGCTCTCAGATATTTTAAATATGATGTCTTCGAAGGTCTCAATCTGACCAAAGCTGTTTTGTTCAATTCCATCAAATACAACGCATGCTCGAATATCATCGAGTCGGCTAAAGATGGCTTCCTTGTCACATGCACTGCCGTCTTCAGATAATGCCGTTTGAAAAGCGACCATCAAATCTTCGATATCTGCAAATTGTTCGACATTAAACCACAGGACGCGACGTTCTATATTAGATTTCCAAAGAGCTTGCTTTAATAACTCAGATTTGCCAATACCACCAACCCCACTTATTACAGCCGATTCATTGAGTTGAATTTTATCTATAAGGTTTTGCAAATCATTTTTTCTGCCAAAGAATTTATTAGCACATCGTGGGGGCCGAAATGTGTCAAAGTTCTTTGCAAATTTAGCTGTAAGCCTATACCGCGTCCGCTCTACAAGAGTATTCTTGATATTTTGAAGTTCGGCACTCGATAAACTCTGGTGTGAGTCATGCTCACGATGACAATTTGAACAAATGCGAATCAGGTTATTCGGGTGGTGGGACCTGGTTGTGGCCCATGAAAGTATATGAGCTGTATCAACGCCAGCTCCCGAACCGCAACGGGCGCATTGGTTTAGGCTCTCGGCTCTTAAATGATCTAATATTGCTTTGGGGATTCCGGGGCGAGGTTCGTTGGGAGCGGTCCAAGGCCCCGATAGTAGGTCGTCGAATGCAATTAACTCATTCTTCTCGAACCAGGTCTTACCGTCACGTTCGATAGTTTTTAGATTGCGAAGACCGCTAGCCTTAGCGAAGTTTTGTTTTGTAAACTGAAATATAAGCTCAGTTGTAACCCCAAGATAAATGGCGGCCTCGTTAGGAGTAAGAAACTTTTTGGTGCCGCCATCAAGCACAGTATTTTCCCTTTATTCGCTATTCAAAATCAGTATGTGATTCAATAAGGCCGCTTCTAACTGCAGAATCAAATCCTGGTGTGTCCTGCTGGATTTGGTCTTTAATCAAAACAATTATCCCCGCTTTTGGAACTTCTTTTCTATCTAAAGCAACGGAATACCCGTCGAAGTTCCAAGCAATTAAACCTATTTGGGGTATTTGACGATTTTGGGTATAAGACTGTATGAAAGACCATTTATCTTTTTTTGCATCTTTAAGATCGATACCTTCAGTTAACATTCTCCTGAGATCTTCAGAAGTCTGGAGGTGATGTAGAGCTGGCTTCGTAGGTCCAGGTACATGCTCTTTACGTATTGTGGCATATGCATCGATGACACTATCACAACAGTGATCAGTCATGATAAGTCGGAGTATGGATTTTCCGCCCTGATCCCGTCCGACAAAACAAACTGCTCCTTCCTCTAGAGCTGGTACATCAAGTTTCGTTGGGACAGTATCTATATTGGGATAATAGATTTCGACTCGTACTGGGAATGTGGCTGGGAGAGCCGCTATTGTTCCGACTCTACCCAGTCCTGAAAGCACCTGCTGCTGTAATTCTAAGGCGTGCGCCTCACGTAACCTAGCGGCCACTACCAAGTCTCCAGCTTCAATCACCCTCTGTAGTTGCTCATATGAGACTGTGTCGATATGTTTTAAATTCCATTTTATCCACTTCAACTCATTGTTTAGGCGAATTGCGGGTGTTCGAGTGTCATCGTTATATGACCAGTCTTTAACGCTCAGCGGATTAGCGGTTCCAACGAGCAACAAGACTCTGGGTACGCCGCAACGCTGAAGGTCACATGCAGGTGTAAGAATCAGAAGAACATTCTCTGTGGTTAGGTCAACGAGGAGTGCCGTTTTCAGGCTGTCAATCTCAGCATCCTCAGTGATTTTCAGAATATCCCCAAAGGCGACGGGGGAGTCTAACGCTCCCGGTAACTTTAATCTTTCAGTATTCTGAGTAAGAAGTCGCTCGACTAATTCCTGTAATTCTGGTGAACCCGCTACGTAGGGAGACGGATGGCTTACGGCTGAAAACTGATTTAGTTCAACCGCGGAATTTATTATGCCAGAGTCACGCTCAATCTCGTGTTGAAGTACTCGGTCAAAAATATCAACTAGGTAGCTTCCTGTGGGTTCTCCTTCGACGTCTAACAGAAGCTGTTGAATTTGGCCAATATCTGAGAGACGCAATCGGCGTAACAACCCAAGGGTTCTACTTGTCGCCTCATGCATGCCTTTTTCTAGGTTAAAGAAAAAGCTAGCGAGCCTTTGTGAATCTAAAGCGTTCTCCGCTAGGCGTTTAAGTTGTCGCTCAAGATAATCCGTATTCTCCAAATCACTTTTTTTAATGATTCGGAATGCTGAATCCAACAAGCCAACATCATCTCGAAATTCTTCCCTCTTTAGTTCGAGGCGATGGCTGCGTGACATTAGAATCACAAGAGGTGGAGTTTCCCGTCTAGAGTCAAGAGCTTGCCTCAATTTCCTCTTTGATTCTCTGAGCGAGTGGTCATCTTGTGTTTTGTCAAAAAACAAATCGATTAAGATTAGATCGGCAGTTTGAGCTAGGTCATTAAAGTCTCGCCCGGATTTATCGCATTCGAGTCCTAACTTCTTCAGTTTGCTCTCTGCAAGTTCAATGTATTTTTGATCAGATTCTTGGTCGCCAATATACGACGCAAAGATTGTCTCACAGATAGCACCGAGCTCGTCCCGCAGCTTCCAGATCGTTGCAACGTATTCATCATCAGCAATAAGTTCATCGAAACGTCGATATGCGGCAGAAGGGTAGTAATCAGAGATCTTTTTTCGATGCTCTTCTTCAAGATCATCGTTGAATATCGGCCAAGCGTCATTGCTGGGATCTATGTCATTTGCCGTTGGGACAGAGTCACATGCGTCATCCACAATTAGCGCTCGCCTAATTCCATTTTCTGAAAGCAGGTCATGTAAGCTCACACTTCAGCTCCTTTTGGTAGCTCCAAAATAAAGCGATGCAAGCGACCTGTTTGAGGGTTGCGCTCTTCATCTAGCTCTAATGTTCCGCCGTGATATTCTGCTGAATCACGTGCGATGTAGAGACCGAGTCCGCGCCGTCGCCGATTATCTTTAAGAGAAAAAAACATCTTGAAAATTTGCTCTCGGTTTTCGGGCGCAATGCCTCGTCCATTGTCTTCAAAGGTCATTGTTGGAGGACCACTAGACAGTCCAATGCTAATTTCAGCTTTAAATGATGGCTCGCGTTCTGTACGCATATCTAGCCAATAGGTGGAGTTTGAAATAAGGTTTTCAATAACTTGTATAAGCATGCCTTTTACAGCACGGACACGTAATGGTTGTTCTGGGAGGTCCAACTTCACTGCGATCTTGTGCCGTTTGAACTGGGCTTCATGGGCTTCTACCGCTTCTCTGATCGCTGCGTCAAGTGAAAAAACCTCCGTTCTCTGTCGGCCGGAAACGCTCAGTGGGTCCAATACTCGGACTCGTTTACCGACGCTCTTCATCTCTGCCTGTAACGTTCTAAAATAGCTTTGCAATCGAGCAGGAACATCATTCCCCTTGAGATTGGAGAGCGCCGTGAGCGCATTCTCCGAAGCCCGCGCTAGTTCGTGCGCAACTACTTCTACCATCAATCCCACTCCGGCCATTTCAACCATCTGCCGGCTTTCTTGTTCAACTTGCTCAATCCGTTTTCGTGCCTGTGAAGCGAATTCAGAAAATTCGAATAGGGTCTGCTGCAGCCCTTCTATTGCTTCTTCGCCTTCAGGTGGTGTAATACGCTTTAACTTCTTAATTGCGGTGCGGGCACGATCTTCAAGCTTCATCACTTTTTCTTGTGCATCAGAGAGATCGACTTTTTGGTTTTTGTATTGTTTCTCAATGTCTCGCATGAACATACCAAGCCGATCTTGGATGGCATATCGTAAGATCTGTAGAAGTACATACTCCTCTGAAGTCTCACGTAATCCCTCGCGATTAGTCTGGTCAACTAACATTGGGTTAGCAGTTCGTGAGATATTTACGCGGCCTATAAATTGGGTTTTATTAAGAGTATATCCCGATCTTCGCAAGGCTTTCCGGTCAAGCTCTAACCAATCATCATCGTCTTCACCGTATGGAAAAACTCTGAACCTGTCACGAAATAAAAGTATTCCTGACCATTTTTGTTGCACTTGTCTGACGGCTCGCTGATCGCCAATCGAGTCGATAGTAGATAGCCGGCGTCTATTGTACCAGTGGGCCTCGAAAGTAAAGGGACCGACTGAACTGAGTGCGGAATCATCTATGGGGCCGTCCTTACCGATTATAGCGGCTTGAAGATCCTCTATTGGTAGCTTTAAAGTTTGCCGCTCAACCGGGTGCTCAAAACCAAGGCTAAGTGCTTCAAAGCTACATGTAAGAACTGGTGAGTTATCGAGAATTTCGTAAACACCGGTCACCCGAGCATGGGCGGCGTCGAGTATGGAGTTCGACATGAAAGGAACTGTTATGCGCTCATTGTTCCAATAGATCGCAATCCGAGGTCTTGATCCTGCATCTGCGAACGGGTCTGTTAGCCGAGCAAAATCATATTCAGCCAATTCTTTTACTCGGGTTTCAGTCCAATTCTCAAGAAGATCACTAATAATTATTGAGGTGCCTGACCAATCATTTGTTGGTTTAGGGGCGCCGGCTTCTGGTGCTACAGGTATCTGATCGAGCATGGCATCGATATCAGTAAATTTGGCCCAATCAATTTCTAGCAAGTTGATATGTGTATCGGATGTTTTCGCGGTTTCGACTCTCAGACGTTCTCCTAGTCTCATTGCTGATAGGCGGCCAATACCTTTTTCGCCTAGGTAGGGGCTTTCCTTATCACCGCGATCCAGAGCCGCCTCGACCTCTTTTTTACGTGAAGATGTGCCAATTACTAGGAAGCTACGCTCCAAATCATCCAAGGACATTCCATCACCGCTATCAGATATGGTGATAGTGTTAAACTTCTTTTGGGCACTTTCCAATAGTTGAGACAAAGAGGCAGTTGACGTGGCCTGATCAATAGTTTTGCCAAAGTCTTCCCTAGCTCTTGCACTAGCCGCTTGGGAAAGCTCGGATTTTATTTGAGCTTTTAATTCATCCAGGTTTTCATCAGAGGAAATTTTATTTTGAATGCGTAAATAAGCACGTTTAGGGAGCACAATATCAAATCGGACATCAACGCCGCTCTTGGTACGTGCATCAAAACCGTTTTTGATAAGCTCGTAAAACGCTATAATGTCAGAGCTAATAAGTTCAGAGCCAAGCTCTAATACCGTTCTCGCGGAGATTCTGAACAAGTAATGTGCCCCTATAGTATGTTTCTGACAATCGGCTCGTCACCAACCATTATTTTCGACAATTAATCTTTTTTTCTTGCTTCAGCAATTATTTGTGCAACGTCAGCGATCTCTTCTTCAGACGCGAAAGGTACCTGAGCTAGGATAACTGATCCTTCCCCCGACAGCTTAGCCGCCAGATGGCCTCGCCCTAAAAGCCTCTCAGCACCGGGTTCATCGAGAACCAGCATAGAGTTCCGTTTGTCAGCGACCTTCAAAACCAGCCGGTTAGTCAAATTCGCTCTTAGCTGCATTGGTAGAGCGACTTTGTCGGGTCGTTGTGTGATTAAAATGAGGTTTATGCCAGCAGCACGTGCTTTGACACCTAGGCGACTTGCGTTCAGATCGACGGCATCTCGGTACTGATCAATCATCATCCAATCCGCCAACTCGTCGTGGAACAACCAAATTCGCGGTAGCTGCTCGGACGGTGCCACTTTACGGTTGTAATTATCCAGTTTGGTAACACCCGCGTCTGCCAATAGCCGATTCCTTCGTTCCATTTCGGCCACTAACTCTTCCAGCGCCTGAACAGCTGCCTCTTGGGTAGTAATGAGATCCCCATCAAGATGAGGCATATTGCGAAGCCAAGGAAAATCTATCCCGGCTTTTGGATCAATCATGCGAATGCGGGCTTTTTCTGGAGAATTAGTCGCACAAATATCTAATAGGAGTGACTGCACCAGCACACCTTTACCGCTCCCGGTCTCACCGGCAATCAAGGTGTGAGGTCCGTGCGGTTGAAGCCCTCCAAATTCGTTGCCGACGTTCAGATACAGGATTTCGCCGTCAGACTCCTTAGCTCCGAGCAGCAAACTGGTGTTTGACTCCGGCGCCGTAGAGGGAAGTTGGCGCCTACGCCATAGATCCTGTAACCGCAGTATTGCCCTATGTGGTCGCTTTACCATAATGATAACTTCCATCGGCGCAGCCATTACGTTAATGACATCGACCGCGTGCGAGGTAAGCAATTCTTGTCGCTTCTTTTCGACCTTGGGAATCGTAAGATCGTCTGAGCCTCTGAAGCGAACTAGGGCGGCGTTTGGTGTAAGCCGAGCACCTATTAGTTCGGCAGTCATGTCATACCCGCGCAAAGCTCGCTGTAAAGCTTTTACTGTGTTGTCCAGCCAGGCTTTAGTGTCCTCATCATCTTCCTCAGAAGCTGCTCCTGAGTTTACCCATTCTGCAAGCTGTCGCGATGGCCACATCTTTAACAATTCATCAGGAATAGTCGGTTTGGCGGCTTCGGATGTCGAATCCGGCTGAGCGGGTGCGACCTTCTTATTCGAATTGGAGGCAAGAGGTTCTTGTTCGTCTTGCATCACAGATTTTTGTGTGTCGTCAGGTGCTGGCGTTGGCTCTTTCTGATGGATGGGAGTCTCCGGCTCGGGCGTTGTCTGCGGAGTGGAAATTGTTACTGTAGAAATGAGTGCGTCATCCCACTCGTTACCGTTGGCCATGACACCGTCTTGGGAGGTTTTATTCTTCTCTGCAAACAATCGGAACATTCCAGCAACGCTGGTTTTGTCAAACACCTGCTGAGCACAGTGCGGCATACCTTTTAAAGGTGTGGCATCACCAGCATCGACATACTCATCAGTGTCGTGCACGAACACATGGGAGAAGCCTGCAAGTTGTATTGGGATCTTGTCCTGCCTGACCTCATCTGACCATTTGTGCAGGTCCCAGCCATTCATTAACGCAGGATCGAACGGCTCCATGCCTTCGATCATAAAGTCACCGATGCGATTCAACCAAATGTCTCTATCGATACGTTTGTGACTGGGGTCAATGGCTCGCCCAAGCCGAGCGACTGTCTCTTCGAGCTGTTTTGCTGATTTTTTGGCCTGCGCTCTGTACCCACCGGACGTGACAAATTTGGCTTCCGATATCGCCACTTTTAGGACAGGTTGTCCATCAACGATACGAGGTGCTATGGCCATGATATCGGCAATTTGCTCTTCGCTTTGGCCAAACCAGGACGCGAAATCATCCAAGAAATACCAGCCTATCGGCAGGTTTGAGCCTCCTAGGCTCCCCTGAATCTTCTCCATGGATAGCACGATGCCAAGTAGCTCATTCGCGTAGTGGCCGTATCGGGCAGCACGCATTACGACTTGACCGGACAGCGTGTTGGCTTGATCTATCAGTTCATCGATTACAGTTTCATTTTCGTCGGTGATCGCTGGATCTAGCCTGTCTAGTCGCTCTTTCAGAAGTACCCGCAAGAGTTTTGGCTTGGATGTGGTTGATACAACGATGTTCCGATCTACCTGTCGGTCTCGTACGTGACGAATAACACGAACCCCATTGTTGCTGAGGAGGCGGCGGTCGACCAATTCATCGAAATTTACCACCCATTCACCGATTTTATGGGTTTGGGTGAATATCTTGCCGATATCCCCATCCCGGAAATTCACCTCACGAGCAGGGATAACATTGCCTGCACGGGCGTTATCCCCGTCAAGGAACCCGTTAATGAGATTGAGGTAATGCTGGCCAGCTTCAGGCTGAACTGGGCAAGCTAGGTATACTGAGGTTGCGGTATCCGCCAGGCCGATCGGACGGCGCCGGGACCAACGTGCCGGAACATGGGGCATCAATTCTGGTTTTCTTTCACCCGGAGCTTGTTTCCAAACGAGCTGAGCGTTCCGCGCTACAACATCCTGAAGTGCAACAAGGTCTGCGGCACGATCAGTTTCGTCATCTGGAATCTTTGCGGCATCAAGAAAGCCTACACGTAATCTAGAGAGAAAATTCCTCGCCGCTTCACTGGCCATGACTGAGCCAGATTCATCGTTAACGGTAACGTTCTGTTGCTCGTAGATTCGTCGGATTCGTTGTGGCTCTGAATGCGTGAGCAAGAGGTCGCACTGAAGTTCATTCTCTTGCTCAACCTTGCTTGAGAGCTCAGAGGCCAGGGCACTTGGCAATGCTTTAGATTCGGCGTTGTACAAGACGACAGAAAAATTACTCCGCTCGTGAGGTAGTAGTTTTAGGTATTGCTCGCCGACATTGCTAAAGGCTTTCGCAGCGACACCGGGCTCAATATCAAGAGCATCATCTCCGCCGCGCCGGGATTTCCGTAGTGGGGGCTCTGCGAGTGTATAGTCGAATGAGGTACCGGCTGCGGAGAGCAGTATCGGCTGGTTGTGATCAAACCCAACGCAGACTTCGGGATAATAGTTTGCAACAAGCTCGAATTTTACCTGGGAAAACAGTAAGTCTGCACGGAAGATGTCATCTTCTTCAGCATCGAGAACATCATTGATCAGCCTTGAGGCCTGGTTTGTTTTTATACTGATCTCAGCAAGACGTAATGGGTGCCAAGGAGTAATGATGGCGGCAGGGCTTCCTGCACCCACGTTCGCCACACCGACTCGCAAAACCTCGTGCCAAAGTTTTTCTCGCGCTAGGTCATTGCTCGCATGGTCTAGCAGAGAGGCAAGCAATTCACTGTAGGCGTTAGCTTGCGAGGCAAAGGCCTCCGAGTTAATGCCTGATCCTTCACTTTTAACCCAGTCGCGAATCGCCTCAGTATAGGCAGCGAGGAATATATCGAATCGCTGTTTTATGAGTTCTGTACCTTGTGTCTCCAGAACACCGGATAGTGTATTTAGACCAGACAAAAAGGCGACGCTTCGATCGCCACTATCCCTATTGGGCGCAACGAGCTTTCCATCATTTGTATTGGTGACGTCTCTAATCGTATTAACATCATTCAAGTCGATACGCTGAATGCTTCCTTTCGAACTTACTGACTGTCTGGTTATATCGGCCGTTGGAAGTAAGGCGTAATTTTCTCCCTCATTTGCCACATTCAGCAAGTCATCAGGCAGTGCTGTCGCGATAGCGTCAACCGGCATTTCCCAGTGAAACACGAGTTTTGTATTTGCTCCCGTGGGGTCTAGAACCGCCTCAAATTTAATAGATCTGGCTTCTTTGGAGCTGGATGTTGTTCTAGCAAGATCGTCCTCTACTTGGGGAAAGTAAAATTCCATAAGTTTCCCGAAATCTATTTCGACCTTGTCACCTAGGGCTTTTTGCAGACCCCGATATCGGAAAGCGAAATATCGCGCAACCTTCGCGTTTTTCCCTCTCCAGAAACTTTTCTCTCGGCTGTTGGGAATGCGAATCGTCAGTTTCTTTTCGTTGAGTTCATCGTCACTAACTCGTCGACGCAAACCATCTAGCGTCTCGAGTAATCCGACCAAGAAGTCTTGGTAGGTTTGGGGATTTCGATAAATATAACGTTCCCATTTTCCTGACAGTTTTTTGTCTCGGGCTAGGTGCTCACGATGAGTTTCGAAAAAGGCCTGTAGGTCTTCCGAAGGTTCTTTAGGGAAAGCGCTTGCAAGCAGCTCGCGCTCTTCTTCCTCAAGTAAGTCATCGAATTCGTCATCAAAAAACTTGGTCGTTTCTTCGCCGAGAGGCTGAGAGGATTTTTTTGTAATCCCCTCAAAGAGATCAGAAATCGAGCGCCAATCGAGTTCGACCAAGCCTTTCTGCGCATCGGACCATTTATCGATTCGTAAATCGGCATCAAGGAAAGCTTTGATCGCTTGGCGTTCTGATGGGTCTAGGCGCTCAGAGAGTTCTTCGAAATTGGTGCGAAGTTGCTCACGAGGAATCGGCTCGCCTTTTTCAGTTTCCTGGACAAGAAGGGGGCGCACTTTGCTATGAAGCGCCCTAAATATTTTGTTCCATTCACCGGCGTGATTTCGTTTCTTTTCTGGAATGCGGTCAAAGTAACCTGAATACCTCGGCAGTCTCAGGCTAGGAAGGGCGTTATCAATTGCTTTTTGGAGAGGTAGGCCCGCGGAAACAATTCCTTCAGCAACAGCAATAACAAAATCCGCGTACGTTTCAATTGTTCGTGCTGCGTGAGATTGGTTTGCTGCTTTCAGTGCAGTCAACAAATGTTCTCGTCTAACGGAGTCCAAATAGACTGATGTTAACCCGGCTTGATCGATCCAGGCGTCATAACAGTTTCTCAGTGTATCAGTTTCAATTTTTGTTACTTTTTCAACACTTTTGTCGTTGCGCTGGAGTTCTTCCTGCGAAGCCGCAAAAAGCACTGCTCGAGTGTTATCAGGCAGTCGGCAATGGCGCCAATGAGTTATAGATTGATTGCTTCTTGCATCCGTTGGCAGGTCATCATCCGGATCAAATAAGCTAGAAACCTTAACTGAAACGGAAGAAGCCGTATCAGAATCAGCTAATACGGCCTGTGAGATAGAGCGCACGAGTGATGGCTCTAGCCCGAGCATGCAGAAACGCATTGAGCCATCGGTTTCTTGGTCCAAATGAACTTTGATGAAATCAAGAGCGACGGCTGCGATGAGTTCGTTTCGTGTCATTTGCTGCTCCTAAAAGGGTTCTCAACGTATGCGCAATCATCTGATAAGCGACGCAACAACCCTAAAGTTCTCAGGCGCTGCTCCAAGCGCTGGGCGTTCTGCATAAAGGCATTCTGATCGGTTGGAAGAGTTCCAAAAGCTCTTTCTGCTTCGTTCGCGCCAATCACCAGTCTGAAGCGATCATAAAGCTTGGAAAGAAACCGGTGATATTCTTCGCGGCCCTCGTCCACAACACACATAACTAGTGCTTTGAGCAATGAGTCGTCCGGCGAGTACCAGGTGCCTGCACCTCTTCGCGATACCGCCAATCCAATCTGTCTTGCCCATTCCATATGTACCTTTCCAACGTGCTGTTGGTGACGATTTTCCGCGTACTCTCGAAGCGCTTCAAAGATCGTTTCTGGATCACCGGAAGGTACACCGTCAGCCGGATCCCATTCGTACCTCTCAGTGAGATATTCTCGTGCGGCGTCGGCAGGAGCCCTTGCGTTCAATGCCTCATTCCAACGGTCGTCTTCTTTGGCCGCTTCGATGTATGCACGAACTGCGCGTGTGGATAACATTCGGTTCGCTCCGAAGTTTTCCTTTGAAAGCTCGAAAAGAGTCGTTCTTCGAGGTGAGGCTATTTCCAGCACGAATCTGGGCTCACTTGTGTCCCCAACTTCTTCATTCGCTCTTCTCAGCATATAAAGAAGCATGTGCAAAGATGAGAGGCGCATTAGCGGATCAAGCAGTGCTTCGCCGGATAGGTCCAAATTAAGAAGCCGAGTCCATGTTTCGGCTAGGTCTCCATACTCAGTGCGCTCTGCAAATGGTAGATACCCAATCGTACTTGATACAAGGTTTGAGTCGATCTTGTATCCCTCGGGGAGCAGTGCACGAACAACGCGATTCCAAGTTTCATCTTGGCGCAGCAGTTTTTCTGAAATCATCGTGGCGAGTTCTTTACCTTTGCCACTGCGGTTAAGCATCAGGTAAAGGAGTTCGCCACTTCTGGCAAAGAAACGTCTGTCCGGGCTTCCATTTACATTTGCCGGCAAGTCCGCATAAAGGCAGTTCGGGCCGTAAGGAAAAAGAAAGCGAGATGTCCACCGTCGCTGGCGGTGCGGTTCTATTGCCGTGGTCTGGAAAAGCTCAACTACTCGGGAGAGACGTGAAAATGAGCCAAAACGGTCTTCGAGGTAGCTGAAGTCATCGTCCGAGGAAAAAGCTTTCAACCACGCTCGCCACCTTTCGGAATCGGATTCATAATTGTCTTCAACAAACCGGATGTGAGGGTTGTTGAAGATCAATTGCCGTAGTGGAACTAGACGTGGGATGTGGTAGCTGAACGTTTCGTGCGAGCCATCACCTCGGTTTTCATTTAGAGCTTTGTCTTCTGAAAGCCTAGATTGAAAAATCGCAAGAAACTCTAAAAACACGAGCCATGGAGTTTGGTCGTTGTATAGTCGGTGTCCCCAGATGGCTTCGTCAACCCAAACATTAACATCGCTTCTGTACTTTGCAGGAGCCTCAAGACGTCTATTCATGAGTCCACCCTTATTCGCACGTTATCTGGATGCGCTCGGCCACGCTCATCCACCGTAAGTGCTTGTAAATTGATTTCACCGTGAGATGGCTCTTCACCGATCAAGTGGTCGAGCCTGGTGATCAGCCTCAGTTTAAAGTCGAGGAAATCCTCATTGCATTGGCGGGAGAAGCTGGCAGGCAAACTGCCACTTGCTACACGAATCAGGTACTCAAAATGGGTAAGCTGAAGGTTGAGGCTATCAACGACTCCATCACCGTCCGCCGTAGGATCGACAATTTGCAAACATGGCGTTGCTTCATCGCTAGCCAATGCAAAATTGAGGTAGGGATCTCTTCTATTTTTAGTCGTTGGCAAATCATAATTTAGAAGAGACGCGATTCGACCACGACCATCACCACCTGAAGATGCGAGATATAGCTGAGTTCCCTCGTCAATCATCATGCCGCAAAAGGTTCTGTTAAGTCCGCGAACAAGCAGTTCCCTCGTCCGCGATGTGTCGCCGGTGCCTTTTAGGTTCGCAATAAATTCCAGAAACTGACCCGAAGCTTGGTATACCGTTAATCGCCAAGGATTAAGGGAGCTTTCTACAGGGAGGGAAAAGAAGAGTCTTTGTCGTTGTCTTGAAAGCGCCCGCATAAATTCGTTTATATCTTCTCGGGCTCCTTCGAGGTAATCACGCAAGAAAGGCTCATACGCGCGCGCGCCATAATAGGAGTCATTGGATACGAACTCAGTGTAGAGCTTTGAGTCATTGTACGAGCCGTAAATGAGCAAGTTATCAAATTTATTGTCTGTTTCGCGGCCAATGCCGAACGCTTCGAGAATGTTGAAAACCTGATATTGCTGCCGTTGTCGTTCGGGGAGATTCGCCCCAAACACATTCGCATAGGGGTTTGTTAACCGATAGTCTTCATTTTTCGCCCGATTTTGGGCTGCGCGACAGGTCAAAAGAACTCGACCGTTCTTTCGATCCCCCAAAATTATATTTACGCTGAGAAGGAGTAGGTCTCGGATAGGGATATGCATGCGGTTAGCACGCCCAAGCTTCATCAATTCTCCCAGTCGGCTACGAAAGACCGCTCCTTCACCATCATTACGAAGCCGTTCTCGGTTTATTCGAATGGGGCAAGTCGTAGAGCCGTCACTTTTCAAAAGTTCGCAGCCTTCACAGTTCGACCACTGTGGGTGTTCGACGACTTGTTCTATTAGTTCGTAAAAATGCTCAGACGCGTCAAGACGGCTAAGGTTGTATAGGCGCAGGTTTAGAGCAGGATCTTTTGTTCGTTCCTCAACAAGCATGTCCTCGACGATTTTGAATATCTTGTGCTCTTCGTCTCCCTGGCTATCTGACCAATCACGCCAACTTGCGAGAAGCTGACCATCGTTCGCGGCAACAAGGTATACGGTCTCGGTGTCCCGGCCTGCTACCGAGGATGCTAAATCGGCCAATACATTGGTTTTTTCTTCCGGTGTTAGTTCGCTTAAGTCTTTAACAATGGTTAACTTTTTTCCTGATGCGGGAAGCGTAAGTGAAACAACTTTTTCGCCCGCATTCCATTGATTTGAGTCGCCGCCTAAAGCCGACCAGGCTTGGCGGCAATGGAAGGTTTTTCCATCGCCAGCGGTTCCAGTGAGAATGATGTTTCGAGGCTCAGCAGATTCAAAATTCTCTTCAACCTTGCTTGATCTTGCTGGTTCGATTTGAATTGCTGGTTCAATCCCATGGCGCTCGATTTCAGTCTGGATCAACTCGTCATACATGTTATCGCCGGCCGGAATAGGGCCATAGTGGCGAAGGAATGAGATCAATCCATTGGAAAAGCTCATTGGTAAGGACTCCCGAGGCGGCAATGGAGGGAAAAGAGGAACTTATCGATTAAATTTTGAGTGCAGGGCGTTGCGGCGTTTGGAAGGAGGTCTGTGTTTTCCGAATGGCATGACTATCACTCCGCTGTCTCCTAGACATTCCAGCCAAACGTTATGCAAACATTATCCGCACCTACGTTTTCTATAAGATTGGATTGAATCCCTTTGGCGGTACAACAGTTTGGCCCAGAATCAAGACGTTAGTGGTGATGAAGGCAAATGTCCAGAGTTTCACTGAGTCGGCATTGTTTACTTTCCTCGAAAGTCTGAGTTTGGCAGACCGCGTCAGATGTTTTGTTATCAGGGTGAATTGCCGCAGTCAGGTACCACCACATAGCCGTCTTCGATATCACCAAAGATCTTCTGCAAATGGCCGGATTGATACAGAGCTGCCATATACAGGCAGACCATTGCATCAAGCACGTCTTCATTGTGTTTGAGCGCGCGACCTCGAAGGCTGGCAATATGCTCCGGGTCAAAAAAGTGGCGCAAATGATCTGGAATGCTGAGCTCGATTGATCCTGTTTCTTTCAGGCCGAGCATAAGGTCAGCGAGCTTCTGCTGCCCCTCACGCTTCGTCGCGACTCTGCCTTTCTTGTATTTCAGTCGTTCGGGAAGTTGGAATATCTCAATAAGGGCAGGGTGCGGGTAACACTCCAGTTGCCACTTCTTGCCTTGCTGGCCTAAATGCCTGAAACCACGTTGTTCCAGCTCAGTTGAAATTCGGACACCCTCAGCATTCGGGTACAGGGTAAGATTTGAGGTGTGGCAGGAAGCAT
Source organism: Marinobacter salsuginis (assembly GCF_009617755.1). Classification (NCBI taxonomy): domain Bacteria; kingdom Pseudomonadati; phylum Pseudomonadota; class Gammaproteobacteria; order Pseudomonadales; family Marinobacteraceae; genus Marinobacter; species Marinobacter salsuginis. The sequence goes on along the minus strand of NZ_BGZH01000003.1, from coordinate 145,760 downwards.
GCCTTGAACCATATTCTTGGCTCAGTGATCGCTCGCAGGCCCGTTGCCCAGTTTCGTTGTTAATAATAAGTGGGCCGTCGATAGCAATTCCTTGGAGCCGCTGGGCGGATTGAAGCTCGGCTAATACCGACTGCGGGCTAAAAATTTTTTCCTTAATCTTCGTCAGTTCAAGCACAGAACCTTCGAGCTCGCCAAAGGCTATCGCTGTTGGGTTTCTTGTGCTTTGCCATGCCAAATCGATTCCCGCAAGCATTACCATCGCCGAACGACCTCTTGCACATAGCATTCCTGCGAGTTTTGCTGTGTCTTTGTATGCATCACTTTACTGGCTTTGGGCTGAGTGAAATCGGCTTTTAAGGCCGATTTTGTCGGGTAACGTGTTGAACACCATAGAATAAGATAGGTAAACGCGCATAACATGTTCCAGATAAAAACAAATTCGAATCACAAGGACGATGCCATGCTCGAATCGCCTCTAGCCACTCCTCTGAAACTCCCCTGCGGAGCAGTCCTGCCCAACCGCATCGCCAAGGCCGCCATGACCGAAGGGCTGGCAGACGATCGGCTACACGCCACCCACCGCCATGAAACCCTCTACCGCCGCTGGTCGGAAGGCGGGGCAGGTCTGTTGATTACCGGCAACGTGATGATTGATCACAGTGTGCTGGAGCGGCCAGGTAACGTGGCGATTGATCCGGCACCGGCTGAAGGAGAGCCCGAGGGAATGGCGCAGTTGCGTGCCTGGGCCGAAGCGGGCACCCGTAACGGCAACCATCTGTGGATGCAGATATCCCATGCTGGTCGGCAGTCGCCGCGGTACGTTACCACTCGTCCAATGGGGCCTTCGGCGGTTCAGCTATCGCTGATGGGTAACTATGCCCGTCCACGGGCGCTCACGGAGCCGGAGATCCTCGACTTTATCCAGCGCTTTGCCAATGTGGCCCGGATCGCCAAGGAGGCTGGCTTCACGGGCGTTCAGGTACACGGGGCTCATGGGTATCTGCTGTCGTCTTTTCTGTCGCCGGTCACCAATCAGCGCACCGATCGCTGGGGTGGGTCGCTGGAGAATCGCGCCCGTTTCCTGCTGGAGGTGGTGCGGGCGACTCGCGCTGCTGTCGGGCCGGAGTTTCCGGTGGCGGTAAAGCTGAATTCCGACGATTTCCGCAAGGGCGGCTTTTCGCTCGATGAGTCTGTGAGCGTGGTGCGCTGGCTCAATGAGGAGGGGATTGATCTGCTGGAGGTGTCCGGCGGCACCTACGAACAGCCGCGGCTGCTCGGGTACAGCGGCGATGCCGAGACTGCGAGCGACGGGCCGGCCATGCGGGAAAGCACTCGCAAGCGGGAGGCTTATTTTCTCGATTGTGCCCAGACGATTCGAGAGGTGTGCGATTGCCCGCTGATGGTCACCGGTGGATTCCGTTCGCGGGCGTTCATGGAAGAGGTGGTCGCAAATGGCGAGACCGACGTGATTGGCCTGGGCCGACCGCTCTGTACGGACCCGGATACACCCAGGGATCTGCTTGAAGGTCGCATCGACAAGACGGTCTGCTATGAGGATGACATCAAACTCGCCCAGAGCGGGCTCTTCTCACCGGCCAGTCCTTTGATGCCGTTCAAGGTGATTAACGTTCTAGGCGGCCAGGCATGGTACTACCAGCAGCTTTTCCGGCTGGCGGATGACGAACAGGCCGATCCGGACTTGGGTATCCTCAAGGCCATCGGCGCATACGTGAAGGATGAACTAAGTAGGGCTCGGAGGATGAAGAAGGCCCGCACTACCTCAAGATGATTCTCTGGATCGAGCGGGGAATAAACCGGGTAATGAATTCGCCGGCGTAGGTCTGGGGTGTCACGAGATATCGAGGTTTGGGTCTGGTCGCCTCGGCAGCTGTGACTATCTTTTTGGCGACATCCGATGCACTGGCTGTAAACGGCTTGAAGCTGGCACCCGGCGCGAGCGCTGCTTCCATGGCTTCGTACTTGTCCCGGTGCACCGCGCTCGCTTGCCCAAGCACCGGCTGCAAAGCGGCCAGGGCATGTTCTCTGAACCGGGTTTTCACGGGGCCCGGGAGCACCAGCGAGACACTCTCCAGGCTTTTGCTGCCCTGTTCATCAAACCAGAAGCTTTCGTGGGCCGTGTTCATCGCGGATTTGGCGGCACAGTAGGCGCCTTTCATTTTCTGGGGCGTCAGTGACAGAACGGAGCTTACGGCTATGACCCTCAGGGGCGTACCGTGTTGCTCGCAGAGCCGTAGGCAGACGGCGGCCAGTTTGATGGGGCCGAATACGTGGGTGCTGAATTGCTTTTGCCACATGGATTCCGACAGGTCGCTCAGCGCTCCAAACTGCCCGTAGCCGGAGTTGTTGACAAGAATAACTTGCTCCGCCTCCGCAATTTCAGCGTCCAGCGCACTGGCCAGGCCTTCAATCTGCTCGAAGGATGTAAGATCCAGCGCCAGCTCCCGATCTGCGGATTCCACGCCGGTTGGTTGTCGTGAGAGGGCGATCACCCTGTAGCCTTTTTGGGCGAACAGGGTGCAGGCCTCATGGCCAATGCCTGCGCTGGCGCCGGTTATCAGGGCTAGTTTGGTCATTGTAAACTCCGCATGGTCGTTTTGTGCCGGGAATCCCGATCCTTTTGAGCATCGTAATGCTCTCATAACCGGCGATTCTGGCATACGCTGAACAAAAGGAAACTGATGGTGTTTCAAAGCAAACGAAAGCAGGAACTGCAGGCCGCTCTGGAAAAGCTGGAGGCTGCCGAGAGCCGGGTGTCTGAACTGGAGGCCGATTGGCAGGCGATTCAGCGGTCAGTGGCAGTTGCGGTAATGAGCGGCGATGGACTGTTTGAGTCGGTCAGCGATGTCTTTCTGGAGTTGCTTGGCTACCAGGAGCAACAGCTGATTGGTAAGCATCATAGGGTGCTCTGCAAGCCTGAGGATGCGCGTGGTGAGGCGTACATCAGGTTCTGGCGTGAATTGGTTACAGGCCAGGTGCAACAGGGCCGATTCCTGAATCTTGGTGCAGACGGGCAGCCGGTCTGGCTGGAAGCTCGCTATTTACCGGTTCTGTCCGATAAGGGCATCGTAAAGCGCATTATCATGATCGCCAGCGGTACTACTGAAGCCTAGCCAGCTTAGCTCCGGAATAGCCGCCAGTCCTGCATGATCAGCTTGAATTCACCGGCCTGTCGCCCGGAAACGAACAGGCTCACTGACGCCAGGTTCCGGGTGTCCAGAGGCCCCCCATTCGCCACTGTCTTGCCGCGCCAGGTCGGTATGAAATCGCTGAAGGGAAGCCGTATGCGGCTCCAGTCTTCAGTGGCCGCTGTGAAGGTATGCTGGTATACGATGCTGCGCCGGTCTGTGCTGTTGCGAAGGCCGATCTTGTAGGTTTTGCCGTCGCCCCTGGCAAGAAGCTCGATACCGGTGTAGCTAGCTGCATCGAAAGGCTTCGGCAGGTCCGCTTTCACAGAGGCAAATCCGCCGCCGTTATCCAGTCGCACGGCGCCGTGAAAAAGACCGACGCCTTCCTCAGAGTGAGTCAGCGCACCATCAGACTGCCCGCCCATGACCTGGTCACCGAGCGAGTACCATTTCAGTCGCTCGTCCTGAATATCGAACGTAACCAGGGCAGATTTTCCGCAGCTGGTATTGAGTTGGTCTTTCATTGATTAACCTTCACGCGCTTTGCAAAGACTTAAGGTAGCATTCTGAATTCAAGGTCCCTGATACAGTATGCGCCTGATGACGTTACACTATTCGCCAAAGTTACGTTTATAAACACAGTTCGGAGTGTTTATCATGCGCAGGTCTGCAAATGTTCGCGACGGTGGCGGGCGGGCTCGGCCTTAATAACCTGGCAGAAGCCTTTCGATCGACCGGCAAATTCATGGAACAGGAGATGATTCTGGATGAGTGACTCCCAGGGGAGCCCATGTAATTTCAATTTTGGCATTCGCCGTCTGGTGTTGGTGGATTCCGCCGGCTTCTGTTACGTGGAAATTCCGGTGGATAACCACGGCCTGATCCTCGGGCCGGGCAATCTGGGCAAGTCCAGCCTTTTGAACAGCCTGCGTCTGTTTCTGCTGCCGGAAAACAACTTCAAGAACAGCCGCAAGAAATTTGCCTTCCGTAATGCCAGCGCCGGCAGCTTTTACACCAACGAGGAAAGCTACCAGCATTATTTCCCCAGCCAGTTCAGCTTCCTGATCATGGAAGCCGAGAACCCGGCCGGGGTGCATTGCCAGATCCTGTATCGGGACAGCGCCAGCCAGCTCAGTTATGGCCGGGCCTTTGTGCCGGTAAGCTACGATCAGCTGCGGCCACTGTTCTGGGATGGCGATGATGAGGACGGCATTGGCCGGGCGGTGCCGGAGTTGTCGTTCAGCCGCTTGTCCGAAAAGCTGAAAAAGCTCTCCAAAGAAACCCGGCTTGTGAATGACCCGGGCAAACTCAAACAGATGCTGTACAGCAGCGAGCTGATGAACGCCGATTCGGTGCGTTATTCCGTGCTGCCTCTGGGTGAGTCTGACGAACGCCGGGTGCAGTCGCTGCGCACGTTGATCCTGTTGCTGTTTGAAATGAAGGCGGACGATCAGGCCATGTCCAATGCGGTAGCCAGCATTATCGAGGCGGATAAGAAGTTTGCCGACGATGCCTTCGATTTCAACATCGACGACTTCCTCAACCGCCATGACCAGCTGAAGCAGCAGCAAACCCAGCTCAACCGGATCGAGAAAGAACGTTCGCGGTTTGAAAAGCTCGAAAAAGATTATCAGGCCTACCAGACGCTGCTTCGCAGCCAGCACGATTTCGCCGCGTTTCGGGACGGTGTGAGCCATGCGCTTCAGGATATAGGGGCACGGCGCAAAGCCGCGGTGGAAGCTTTCAATGAACAGAACGACACCCTTCGCCATGTTCTCCAGGCGCTGAAAAAGCTGGAGCAGGATGCCAGCGGCTTGAAGGGCGAGGTACGCTCTGCCGATCGGCGTATCAAGCAGGCGGAGCAGAACCAGAAAGATGGCGACCTGTTGTTGTCCCAGTATGGGGAGATGACCCTCCGGGAAATCGAGGATATCCAGAAGGAAGAGCTTGAGAGCAGGAAAGGCCACCTGGCCGCATTGAAGAGTGCCGCCCAGGCGGAAATCCGGCTGGAGCAGATCCAGAAGAAGAAACAGGAGCTGGAGCGCAAGCTGGAATCCCTGAAGGAACGGGAAAGCAAGCAACATTGGCAGCTGCAGAACCAGTTGGACGAAGCTACCGCTGCGCCGCTGCGGGCCGTGGATCCCCGTTTGGTCATGGCCAGCCCGGGCCGGGATCTGGATGCCGACAGCAAGGCGGCCATTGAGGCTTTCGCTCGGCTGTTCGTACCCAGTGATAAAGGCTTTGACTGGTTCGATACGGAATACCAGGCACAGCCGGCCCGACAGACGGACTTCGCCGAGCAGCGCCGGCATTTGGAAGGCGAGCTTCATGGCCTGGAAAAGGAACGGGCCGAGCTGGCAGACACCGCCAATCAGGAGCATGATCGGCCACGGTTGATCGAGCGCACCGAAAAAGAGATCCGCGCCATCGAAAAGGATCTCGAAACGCTCCAGCGGTATCCGGCCACCGCGACCACCCTGCGGGACGCCACTGAGGAGAAGCAGGCGGCGGAAGAACAATTGGCCAAACTGGAAGAACAGGCCCGGCTGGAGCAGGAGAAGCAGGATGCGGTTCAGCAGAAGGCCGCCAAAGCCAGGGCTGAGAAAGAGCGTATCGAAGAAAGAGAGCGGGAGCTGGCCGGCCTAAGCCGCAGCGTCGGCACGGTAGAGCACCGCTTCCCGCATCTGAAAGCTGTGGAAGCCGAACAGCCTTTGGACATCGAACAGGTGTCCGTCGCGGCCTTTGACGACCTTCAAATCCAGCTGGACGACCTGGAAGAGCGTCGGCGCAGCATCCTCGACCACCTTCGCCAGTTCGCGTATCTCGGCATCCACGAAGATACCGAAGGCGAGCTGCAGAAAGACAGCCCGGCGTCCTCCGCTATCCGGGAAACGTTTAAAAGCCTCTCAGACCTGTTCGCCGGCATGGCCGAGCGCTGGAATGTGCTGGAGCAGCAGGTGGGTATCCACAATGAAACCGTGGCCAGCTACCGGCAGGCCCTGAAATCCAACCACGAGCATATTGCCCGTTTCGAGGCGCAGCTGAACCGTGAGCTCGAAGGCGTGCGCATCAACGATCTGGTGGAAATCCGAGTGGATATTCACACCGATCCGAAATTCCGCAATCTGGTGGAAGAAGCCAACAACATCGACCCCTATGGCAACCAGCTGCAGTCCGATGCGTTCTACGATCGCTTGCGGGTGTTCGTGGCGGACTTTTTCGGGGAGGGCGGGAGCAAGCGCCTGACCATGGACAAGGTGATCACCGGCATTTCCTACCGCACTCGCAAGGAAAACGCCGCGAGCCTGGACAAGAAGGGCCAGTCCACGTCTACCACGGCGCTGATCAATCTGGAACTGGTGTACCGGCTGTTGAAACGCGTGTTGTATCCGGGTGTGCAGCTGTCTTTCCCCATGGTACTGGACGAGCTGGCCAGTGTGGACATCAGCCAGATGCCGTCACTGCTGGAGCGTCTCCGCAAGCAGGGCTTCAATCTGTTCTCGGCTGCCACCCACAGTGCCAGCGCGGAAGTGATTTACCTGATTGGCCGGCACCTGGAAGTGGGGCAGATGCGCACCGCGAAGCCTTACAGTCCGCAGCGAACGCTGGTGTTCTGGGGTGGGGCGGAAGGCTTCACTAACGGCGAGGCCATGAGCCACTGGGCGGACCAGACCCAGGCCAGCTTGATGGAGCCGGTGGATGAGTAAACGCTTCAGCACCCTGGACACCACTCGGCTGCTGTTCGAGCACCCGAAGATTCTGTTCCGGATGATTGAACGGATGGACCGGAACGAAGCCCGGTATATTCGTGAGAGCGATCTGGTGGCCGAGGTGATGGACTACACCCGCACCCTTGGCAATGCCGACCGGGACAGGGTGCGTTTTGCGCTAAATACCGACAATCTGTTCCGCAGTGGGCTGGTGATCGACATCATAAAGGCAGAGGGCGAGCGGCGTCTTGTGTTCCAGGATGCCATGATCAATCTGATGCGGGCCTGTAACGCCTCGCTGTACCAGGAACTGACGGATGCCCGCCTGCGTGGCCATCTGGTGACCCTGCGGGATGTGCGCAACCGGCTGGAAACCAGCAGTTTCAGCGACGCGGATCCGGACTACACCGAACTGCGGGATGATCTGAACGAGCGGGTCAGTCAGCTGATTGGGCTGTTGCGCCAGAATGTCCTGCGCATGCAGACCATCAGTGCGCAGCTCGCGGACCTGTCCGGCGACGCCAGCCGGGCGCCGGAGAAATTCCTGGAGTTCCGCCAGAATCTGTTTGAGCAGATCGTTACCCTGTACGAGCGCCACATCAAGCCGACCCTGGTGTTCCTGAATCCGGATACCCGACTGCCGGATGGCAGCAACCTGTTTGAGACCCTGGAAGCCATGGTTCGGCTGCTGGAAAGTCATGGTGATCACAGCCTGGCGGACCAGTTGTTCCGTTCCTCCATCAGCCTGAACGCCCTGTACAAACCCATTCAGGCGGTGGCTCAGGAGGTGGAGCACTTCCTGCGCAAGACTCGCCAGGGCATGGTCCAGTACAACGCCATGGAGCATTTCTACGGCAAGCTGCAGGAACTCAAGGGCGAAACCGAGACCCTCAGCCTGAAACGAAAGTGGCTGGAAGGTGGCGATTTTGCCCGTAGTACCGGTTTCCTGGTGGGTTTGCGGGCCCAGCAGCGCCCGAAACATTATGCCTTCGGTGAATCGTCCAGTTACTACCAGCTGTTGTTCAGCGAGCTGGAGCTGCGTCTGAATGATCTTCGTCGCAAAGCCGAGGTGCCGGTTCTCCAGGAAGTGGAGGGCAGTGGTCGCCACACCCGAATCGACGTCCAGCGCATCAACCAGCTCTATCAATGGCTGGAAACCCTGGAACTGCGGCCGACAAACGATCTGGTACGTGAGCTTCACGGGCGCCTGGACGGCTTTATTCCGGGCTATCGCTTTCCGGATTTACTGGCGGCCCTGAATCGGCTGGTCAATTCGCCGCCGGAGGGCCTGCAGGTGGTCACCACCAACCGTTTCCGAGTCCTGGATCAGTCATCAGACAGCGAGCAGTTTGTCTACCGCAAGCGCCGTCTGGAAACGACGGAAAGCAACGCCCCGGTCAATCAAGAAGAGCAACAGCATGCCTGACTTATCAGACGCGATGGATACCAACGAATCCGCCGATCAATCACAAACGTCGAGCAGCTTCGAACAGATCCTGCCGGCCCACAGCGCCGCGATCTACCGGGAATTCCAGGCCGGCCGGGTGATTGTGCGTGATGTGTGGGACAGCAACCGTTCCGAGCTGCGCGCCAACCCGCTTTACAATCTGTTGTACAACCATTTGTCCCATTTCCGAACCTTCTATGAGCACCTGGGCAGCGAGCTGGTGTTCAACGAAACCGGCGCGTTTTTCTTTCTCAAGGAAAGCAGCGACGACGAGAACGAGGAACACGATGAAAACGCCTTCCGGGTACAGGTGATCCTCCTGCTGATCGGGCGGTATTTCGCTCGCAGCGGGCGGGATCTTGAATACTTGGGGCGCCCCGATGCAGGGCTGAATGAGCAAGATCTGACGGCGTTGGCCAGTGATGAGGAGTATCAGGAGATCCTCCGGGCAGCCCGGTTCGAAAAAGGCGTGCCGGAAGCCCTGGACTACCTCGATAAGCGCCATCTTATGTTCCGTGCCGGTGCAGGGCGGTGTTTCCTGAGTTCTGCCGGCGTGTATTTCCTGCAGGAACTGGTTCGGGAATACGAGCAGGGATAAGGTTTTCTGGTCAGAAGCTTGCCAGGAACTCTTCCATCTTTTGGGCCGGCATCGGCTTGGCATACAGAAAACCCTGGGCGAGATCACAGCCCAGGTCTGTCACCAGCTGGGCCTGTTCATCCGTTTCAACGCCCTCCACAAGCACGCTCAACCCCAGACTGTGTCCGACCGTGATCATGGCCTCCATGATGGCCATATCGGCGTTGTTCTGCATCGCATGCTGGAGGAAGCTCCGGTCGATTTTTATGCCACAGACCGGGAGTTTTCTGAGATAGACGAGCGATGAGTATCCGGTGCCGAAATCATCGATGGAAATATGCAAGCCAGCCTCTTTCAGTTTTTCGAGTTGTCTGGTCTGGTTCTCATCACTGCCGAAAACCTCATTCTCGGTCAGCTCAACCCCTAACTGATGCGGCTCTAGTTCATAACGTTTCAGGGTTTCGAGAATGTGGTTGGCAAGGTGTGGATTCGTGAGCTGACGTCCCGACAGGTTGATATCAACCCGCAGGTTCTCCAGAGGCGTTTTTTTCCAGGCGTTGAGCTGTTTGCATGCCGCTTCGATCACCCAGTCGCCAATCCGGTTAATGAGGCCGGACTTCTCTGCCACCGGAATAAAAATGGCGGGCGAAACGGCCCGTGATTGACCGTTAAAACACCGAAGAAGCGCCTCACAGGAGTCACTTTTTCGTTCGCTGAGGCTGATCTGGGGCTGAAACACCAATTCCAGTCCATCGTTGTTCAGGGCGTCCCGGAGCAGGTTGGTGATTTCCTGGTATTGCACCAGTCGATCATTGATATCGGGGGTATAGAAACAGAGGCCGTTCTTGCCGGTTTCTTTGGCCTGGTACATGGCCGCATCTGCATTGCCCATAAGCTCCGCCACGGTGGTGCCATTGTGCGGAAACAGGCTGACACCGAAACTGGCGGTAACCTGGTAACAGTCGCCTTCCAGGTGAACTTGATGTTCCAGGGCATCAATCAAACGACAGATCAGCTCATGCAGAGCTTCGGGGCCATCGAAGTCGAAGATCAGGAGAACAAATTCGTCTCCACCAAATCGACTCAGCAGGTCACCGCCCCGTAATTCGGCCCTCAAGGTTTCCGCCACAGCTTTCAGGAGGCTGTCACCGTGATGATGGCCCAGCGTATCGTTGATGATCTTGAAATTGTCCAGATCGATGAAAACGACCGCCAGTTCCTGTTGCAGGCGATCCGCCTCTTCGAGTCGGCTCGACAACTCCGCTTCCATGAAATGCCGGTTCGGTAGTCCGGTCAGGTCGTCAAAACTCGCTCGCCGGTATAGCTCATCTCTGGCACGCTTCTGTTCTTCCAGGCTGATGTCGATACAGAACATCTCACAGGCACCGCTCTCCTGTTTGATCATGACATGGCTGGAGTAAACGGGAACCAGGTGTCCTTCTTTATGCTTGAGTTCGAGTTCGTCGGAAGGAATGCTGATGTTGTTTTCAAGCCAGTCGCGATGCGCTTCAATGACGCCCTCACGCATGTGATCGGGAATGACCAGGTCTTCCAGTAACTGTCCGAGTGCTTCCTCTCGGGAGTAGCCGTAAAGACGGGCGCTGGCATCGTTCCAATAAATGACCCGGCGCTGTCTGTCGTAACCCTGGACAGCGATCATTGGCAGACTCTCAATCAGCTCGTAGAACCTGCTTTCACCATCTTCTATCGCTGATCGAAATCCTTGTCTTTGTCCCATTGCGGGTAAGCATCCTCTTGGTTAGCGACTGGTGCACCGCAAAGCGATGATGCGATTGAACTGATCATAGTTCGGGGCCGGCGTGTTATCTAGTTGATTTGCTTAGTGGCAGGGTGAATGCTTTGCAGCGGCTGGTTTCCTGGCTCCGGGTTATTTGCTATGTTTAGGCCCGTGGGTTGGGTTTTATTACCAATCAGACATGTCTGCGGGAGAGACTGAATCCCTTGCGATCAGCGCCGAAGGAGCAACTGCCCCGGAAACTCTCAGGCAAAAGGACCGCTGACATGAATACTTTCCGAAGAGCTGTCGACAATCGCGTCAGTCGGCACACCGAAGGAGCAAGCGGCTGGTTTTGTTGAACCGACCGTGAATCTCTCAGGTCCCGTGACGGAAGGGGTGCTTTCTGCTATTTCGAGCAGGGAGGAAACCCTTGGCGCTCACGGAGATTGGAATGAAGCGAATTGCAGTTATCGGCGGTGGCATTACCGGTATTACCACAGCCTACACCCTTGCCAAGCGCGGGCTTGACGTTACGGTTTACGAGAAACACCGCTATGCGGCGATGGAAACCTCTTTCGCCAACGGTGGGCAGCTTTCTGCCTCTAACGCGGAGGTCTGGAACAACTGGCAGACCGTTATGAAGGGCATCAAATGGATGTCCCGCCGGGATGCGCCACTGCTGGTCAACCCAAAGCCTTCCTGGCACAAACTGAGCTGGTTCGCCGAGTTCATCGCCGCAATTCCCCAGTACGAGAAAAACACCACGGAAACCGCCCGTCTGGCCATTGCTGCCCGCGACCACCTGTTTGCCTGGGCGCAGGAAGAGGGCATCGATTTCGATCTGAAGAAGCAGGGCATCCTGCACATATACCGGGACAAGGCTGGCTTCGATCACGCGGCCAAAGTGTCTCGGCTTCTGGCCGCTGGCGGCCTTGAGCGCCGTTCGGTTACCCCGGAGGAAATGAAATCCATCGAGCCGACCCTGGCCGGTACCTACTACGGCGGTTTTTTCACCGAGAGTGACTCCACCGGTGACATTCACAAGTTCACCAACGGCCTGGCCGACGCCATCCAGCGCCTTGGCGTAAAAACCTGTTATGGCCATACCGTGACCGAGCTGAGCGCCGATGAGCGTAATGCCTGGGTGACCGCCCATGACGGCAACGAGCAAACCCGGGATACCTTCGACGGGGTGGTGATCTGTGCCGGCGTAGGCAGTCGCGGGCTCGCGAAAAAGCTGGGTGACCGGGTGAATATCTACCCGGTGAAGGGGTACTCCATTACCGTAGAGCTGGAAGACGAAGCCTCGCAAAAGGCGGCACCCACTGTCAGTCTGCTGGATGACGCCACCAAGATCGTCACCAGTCGCCTGGGCGATGGCCGTTTCCGCGTTGCCGGTACTGCCGAGTTCAGCGGCTACAATCGCGATATCAAGGACGACCGAATCCGCCCGCTGACCCGTTGGGTTGAGCAGTGCTTCCCGGGAGTCTGTACTCGCAAGGTAGTTCCCTGGGCCGGATTGCGGCCAATGCTACCGAACATGATGCCCAGGGTTGGGCCAGGGCGCCTGCCAACCGTGTTTTACAATACCGGGCACGGCCACCTTGGCTGGACCCTCTCCGCAATTACCGCTGAAATGGTCGCGGAGCGTGTTACCGGGGATAGCCGGTAATCTCCCGGATTTTCCGGTAGAGGGGTTGGAGCTGGGGGTACATCCGCAGGTACACCTCGGAATAGAGCCTCTGGTACAGGGCCCGGGTTTCTTCGTTGGGATGGAAAACGTCGCCAACCCGGGTCATGTTTGTCACTGCCGTGTCGAAGTCCGGATGCAGGCCCAGGCCTACCGCCGCATCAATGGCGGCACCGAGCCCGGAGGTCTCAAAGGTATGAGGCCTCTCTGCCGGTAATCCGAACACATCGGCGGTTAACTGCATGGCGGCATCACTCTGGGAGCCGCCACCTGCCACCCTGAGCTTCCGGATCTTCACGCCACTTCGTTTTTCGATTTTTTCCTTTCCTTCCCTCAGTGCATAGGCAAGGCCTTCAAGGATCGCGCGGTATATGTGCGAGCGGGTGTGAACATCCCCGAATCCAATGATCGAGCCTTTTGCTTCCGGCCCTGGCTGACGTACACCGGGTGACCAGTAGGGCTGGAGCATCAGGCCCATGGATCCCGGGGGAACGGCCTTGACCAGTTCATCGAACAGCGCTTCGGGTTCGATGCCTCTTTCTTCGGCGATTTTCCGCTCCCGAAGTCCGAACTCCCGCTTGAACCAGCTCACCATCCAGAAACCCCGGTAGATCATCACTTCCGTGGAATAGTGACCGGGCAGTGCAGAAGGATAGGGCGGCATCAGCCGGATAGGTTCCACGTAGCGCTTGCTGGTGGTGTTGATGGTGGCGGTGGTGCCGTAACTCATGCAGCCGATGTCCGGTGTCAGTCCGCCGGAGCCGAGTATCTCGCAGGCTTTGTCGGAGGCGGCTGCGATAACGGGCAGGCTTTTTTGCAAGCCGAGGTGTCGGCAGGCTTCGTCGGTCAGATGCCCCAATGTTTTCCCGGGCGCCACCAGTTCCGGCAGCATGGAACGCTCGACCGGCATGGTCTGCCATTTGAAATCCCGTTGGCCGGCCCAGCGGTGCTTCTTGTAGTCGAAGGGCAGGTATCCGACCTGGCTTCCGGTGGAATCCCTGAATTCTCCTGTTAGCCGGTACGTGAGGTAGCCCGAGAGCAAGAGAAAGTGTCGGGTTTTTGCCCAGATCTCGGGTTCATTCTGGGCAACCCAGTTAGCCTGGGTCTTCTCCCGGAACCGGTTGATGGTGTCTTCCAGTCGGGCCAGTTTGAACAGCCATCCCCAGGGCCCTTTGACCGGGCCATCAACTCTGGCATGTCGCTGGTCGAGCCAGATGATCGCGGGGCGCAGCGGCTGGCCGTTTTCATCAAGATTGATCACGGTGCCCCGTTGGGTGGTCACGGTGACCCCGGCAACCTGATCCGGCGTTGCCTCTGTTGAATTCCAGAGCAGCTTGCAGGCTTCCCCGAGCTGTTCCCAGAAATAATCCGGATGCTGCTCGGCCCAGCCGGGTTCCCGCGAGAAGTAGGGCTCGATTTCCTGTTTGCCTTTGCCCACCAGGTTGCCGCGGGTATCAAACAACAGCGCGCGAACGCTCTGGGTGCCATTGTCGATGGCCAGAATCAGTGAATCAGCCGGCATCGGACGGCTCCCCCGACGGCATCGAATAGGCATTGTGATAGATCGACAGGTAGCGGGCCTGTTCATCGTCCCAGCGCTGGTCATCCCAGCCAAGCAGGGGTTGGCAGTGCCTGCGGATCTCCGGCAGAAGGCTTTCGGCCGCGCTCGGAAGCACCAGGCCCAATCGGGTTCGGCGCAGGAGCAGGTCATCCAGGTGCCGCACATCTTCCTTCCGGCAGGCCCAGCAGAGCTCTGCCCAAAGCAACTCGGAAGCCTTGTGAGCAGTAACAGCTTCCAATGATCCAGCTGCAAGGACCTCGTCAAGCTCGGGGCCATAGAACCCCTGGAGCCGTTGCCAGCACTGATGGCTGATTGCGGCTGGCCTTGCCGAACCTTGTTCTGGCTGGAATACCGGCTCGGATTCTGGCCGCAGAACCGTGGCGGCGTCTCCGCCAAGTCCCCGGGTGAGCGCTTCCCGGGCGATCACCCGGAAGGTGGTGAGCTTGCCCCCGGCAATGCTGACCAGACCCCGGTCTACCCTGAGTTCGTGTTCCCGGTTTTCCTTCGAGGGCGCTTTGCCCGTGCCGTCGGTTACCACGGGCCGCACCCCGGCCCAGGTTGAGAGAATGTCCTCGCGGGCAATGGGGCTTCCCGGAAACAGCCGTGACGCGACCTCAAGCAGATAGGCGGTCTCTGCTTCGGAGATAACCGGTTCCTGATCAAGATCGCCTTCATGATCTATATCGGTAGTGCCGAGAACGGTTGTGCCGAGCCAGGGGAAGGCGAACACCGGACGACCATCCTCAGGATGGAATAGGGAAACTGAACAGGACACCGGCAGGCAGGACCACGGGAGGACTAGATGGCTGCCGCGCAGGGGCCGGATGTGCATGGTGTCCCCGGTAGTCTTGTCGGATTGCAGCCGGTCTGCCCACGCGCCGGTGGCATTGATCACCAGGGGCGCGGAAATCATGATGAGCGCATCGTCTTCCTCTGGCTGAATCAGTAATCCAGACACCTTTCCGTCATCGCTGCGCTTTACTTCCGTCGCACGGGTGTAGTTCAGGCACAGGGCTCCATCACGTCGGGCTTCGGCAATCAGGCGCAGCACCAGTCTGGAGTCGTCGGTAACCGCGTCGGTAAAACCACTGGCGCCGGCAAGTTTTTCGCTGGTCAGGCCAGGCACCCAGAGAATGGATTCCGCCGGGGTCAGAAAGTGGCGGCTGCGATTGCGGGCAATAAAGTCGTAAACCCGGAGCAGCGTCTGAAACAGGCGCGGTCCGGGGAACTGGCCTTTGAAATGCGGCATGATGAAGCGCAGGGGGTCAATCAACCCCGGTGCTTCCGTCATCAGCCGTTCCCGCTCGCGCACAGCATCCCGGGTAAGACCGTAATGGCCGCTGCCCAGGTACCGAAGGCCGCCGTGGACCATCTTGGAGGAGCGGCTGGAGGTTCCCCAGGAGAAATCCTTCTGTTCCACCAGAAGGGTGCGCAGGCCGCTGCCCGCTGCTTCCCGGGCCACGCCGGCACCGGTGATGCCGCCGCCGACCACCACCACATCAAATTCGGTTGTCCCTGAACGCAGCGCATTGAGGCTTTCAGTCCGGGTCATAACGAGGCTCCCATTCGGCGTTGTGCTCACTTCACCAGGGTTTCCGGGTTCAGGATGGTATTGGGGTCAAAGGTGTTGCACAGGGATCGGATGGCGAGCATTCCCAGTTCGCCTTTCTCCACCGGCAGATAGGGCGCGTGATCCTTGCCAACACCGTGCTGGTGGCTGATGGTGCCGCGGTTTTTCACGATCAGTTCAGAGGTTGTGGTCTTGAGCTTTTGCCAGCGCGCGAGTGTTTCCTCGTAGCTGTCGGCCACCCGGAACACGTACGTGGTGTAAATGCTGCAGCCCTGGCTGTAAAAGTGCGACAAATGGGTGAATACGTGGGTGTTCTCCTGCTGGTCGGTCAGTCCCTCCCGTAGATTGGTCTCGATCAATCCCAGGAGATTGTCGACGTTGTCCCAATCGGTGGCCGTCTCCAGAGTGTCGACGGCGTAGCCCATTTGCCAGAGGGCTTCCCTCAGATAGGGCATGGTGAAACGCTTGGCTGCCCATTTATCGCCGAGCCGGGTGCCGGTATAGACGCCATTCTGGGCCTTACAGATGCTTCGGGCCTCTTTGAGGGCGTTCCGGGTCTGGCGCCGGGTGCCGGTGATGCCGAAGGTCATCATGCACTTTCCGGTGCCTGCGCCACGGAGTGACAGAAAGCGCTCGAGCATGCCGATCAGTCTGGGGTGGCCGGCCAGGGCGAGCTGGGTTTCCGTTTCTACCGCATTACTGAGCCTGAGCATCGAGAGTTGCGTGCGGTTCTGCACCAGCTGGCGGCTGGCAGTCCGGGCACTGTCCCAGTCAGGGAAAAACACCACGTGAAAACTTTCGTCTTCGGGAAGCGGGGTTACCCGAACCTTCACTTCGGTGATCAGCCCGATGCGGCCTTCGGAGCCCAGAATCATTTCGCGGATATCCGGGCCGGCGCTGGAAGCCGGAATGGTAGGCAGATCAAGGGTGCCTTGCAGGGTTTCGACCCGGCCGCCAGCAAACAGTTGTTCAATTCGCCCATAGCGAAGGGATTGCTGGCCACTGGAGCGGGAGGCCACCCAGCCGCCCACGGTGGATAGCTCAAACGACTGTGGGAAATGCCCGAGGGTAAAGCCGTGGGCCCGGAGTTGGGACTCGACCAGTGGGCCAGGCGTACCCGCGCCGAAGGTTGCGATCTGGCTTTCCCGGTCCAGATCCATCAGGCGATTCATCTTGCCCATATCCACGGTCAGCACGGGCTTGCCTTTGTCCAGCGGGTTGATATGCCCAGCCACACTGGTGCCACCACCGTAGGGAATCAGATGAATGTACTGCTCGGCGGCCCAGGCGAGCAAAGCCTGAACTTCGTCGCTGGTGGTAGGGAAAGCAACGCCATCAGGAAACACGCCAAATTCGCCACTGCGCATGGCCAGCCAGTCAGCGAGGCTCTGGCCCCGGGCATGCCGCACCCGGGCTTCCGGGGTTGTGTCGATCAGTGATTCCAGTTCTGCCGGCGGTTCCAGCCTGGAATCCGGCACTTTGGCGCAGACTGACTCCAGAGTGGCGTCGGCCAGAGGGCGGCCGTTTCCAATCCGCGAAGCCAGAAAATCCTGGCCCTGTTCCGGCATTGCCAGGTTGAATCTTTCATCGCCCCAGCCGTTCCAGCGTCGCATGTGTTTCATTCTCCTGATTAAAAAGCAGTGTGGCGCATTCTAGCGGGTCCGGGCCTACTGCAGATGTCGCTTGGCGCCAGTCGCGCTGTCATTTGCCGCCAGCAGATTCGTTGAAATGGGGGTCAGGGCCGGAGTGATTCGGTCAGCCGGCTGTTCAGATCCTGCCACCGGGAAAGCCGTCCTGCTTCCCCGATCCGTTTGCGGGCTCCGCCGGATCGATTGAGCCAGAGGCCTTCGCCATTGAAGCTATAAACCGGTTCAAGATCAGTGCGTTGAGAGGCAGGTTTAATGTCATTTATAAGATTGTCCAGAATGAGCGGGTCCGCGTCTGGCTCCGGGTACCATGCCAACACCATGTGGGCCTGATTCAGCTCCAGTGCTTTGACATACACAATCCGCAACTGGTCATCGGGAACACCCATGGATTTGAGGGTCAGATATTTCGCGATCGAAAAATCTTCGCAATCGCCGCCATTCGTGGTGAGCAATTCCACTGGCGTTGCCCAGTAGTCTTCCTCGCCCCAATGGCGGATATCGCTGACGAAAGCAACCCTGTTGAAGAAGGAGTTGACCAGTCGAAGCTGCCGGTCGACGGGGGCGTTTGAGGCAAGGGCATGAAGGCGCTGCCAGTTTTCGAGGCGCTGTTGGGCCTCGGTGCCGAATTCCTCCTGCACATAGTTCATCAGGCGGGAACTGAGCTCAAAGGCACCCACAACGGAAACTGCCAATAATAGCGCCGGCAGAAGGCTGGAACGGCGGCGTATCTGGATAGCGGCCGTTTCCATAGCGCGCCTCAGTTATTGTTCCGTAGGCGTTCCCTGAGCTGCTCAAGGCGCCGGCGGATTTCCTCCCGGCGCTGCTCATCGCTGATGGCGGAGGCGGGCGCTCTTGAGGGCGAGGGGGTGGCAGCCTGTTGCGTTGCAGGCGTGGACGATTCCTGTTCGTCCGCTGTGAAGGAGATGCCGCTGCGGTCTTCGGATTCCGGGAAATACAGGTTCTCGAGTTTGCCGGAGCGTTCAATGATCACACGGTTCGGGTGGACCGAGCGCAGCTTGGCATTGCCAGGCAATTCATCACCCACCAGGTAGGCTTCGGTGTTACTTTTGTCATCTTCGATCAGAGCGCTGCCGGGGAATTCTCCATCAGCTGCCAGAACACCGCGGAGAAACAATCGAAGGTTGGTTTCCGGCAGGTTCTCGGTATCCATTTCCGCCGGCGCGGCTTCACCCGATGCGGCCCCGAACAGGTCCAGGGACGACAGGTTTACGCTCGGTGGCTCACGGCTGGCAGCCGGATCTGTGAGCAATGGCTGCGCAGTGTCGTAGTTTCCTCGTTGGCTTTCCATTTGCCAGAAGCGGTAACCCTGCCAGGCTGTCAGAGCCACCATGGCAGCCCCTGCCACAAGCGCAAGAATCAGGGGAAGCCGTTCATTGTTTAGGAGCATTGATCATCCTGAATGCAAGTTTGTGGGCCGGGAAAAAGCTCACAGGTTATCAGACTGCAACGTTTTATTGGCAGTATAGTGTATAGAGTTATTCAGCGGGTCCATATCCTGTGGTAGCCTTTCTGAATTAGTTGAATCGAAAAGGGTTTCACGAACGAGGACGACCTTGGACACAGATACTGAACTTCAGCCGCAGGATGCTCCGCTGGGCCGTCTTCCGTTTACTTTCGCCAAGCGCAACGGAGTAATCCTGACCCGTTCGGATGCCGGTGAACCGGTTATTCTGGTTCGCCCCGGTGCGTCCCATTCAGCCCTTGCGGAAGCGAACCGAATCAGTGGCGGCCGGGCCCGTTTCGCCACCATTGACCCGGATCGATTCGATCAGGCCCTGAACTCCGCCTACCAGAACGATTCCGCCGAAGCCATGCAGATGGTGGAGGGCATCGGCGACGATATGGATCTGGCCTCCCTTGCGGACTCGGTACCGGAAACCGAGGATCTGCTGGAGCAGGAAGACGATGCTCCGATCATCCGTCTGATCAATGCCATTCTCACCGAAGCGGTGAAAACCAGCGCCTCGGACGTTCACATAGAAACCTATGAAAAGCGGCTGGTGGTTCGCTTCCGGGTGGATGGCGTGCTGCGGGAAGTCGTGGAACCCAAACGGGCCCTGGCGCCTTTGCTGGTGTCCCGGATCAAGGTTATGGCGAAGCTGGATATTGCCGAGAAGCGGGTGCCCCAGGATGGCCGTATCGCTCTCAGGGTAGCCGGAAGGGAAGTGGATATTCGTGTGTCGACCATGCCGTCTTCAAGTGGTGAGCGGGTGGTTCTACGTTTGCTGGACAAACAGGCCGGTGCCATAAGGCTGGAATCCCTGGGTATGGCGGGGCGGGACCTGAAAGTTCTGCGCAAGCTGATTTACCGGCCCTATGGCATCCTGCTGGTAA
This sequence comes from Marinobacter salsuginis, assembly GCF_009617755.1. Lineage (NCBI taxonomy): Bacteria > Pseudomonadati > Pseudomonadota > Gammaproteobacteria > Pseudomonadales > Marinobacteraceae > Marinobacter > Marinobacter salsuginis. The sequence goes on along the minus strand of NZ_BGZH01000003.1, from coordinate 126,317 downwards.
CCGGCCCGACCGGTTCTGGTAAGTCCACCACGCTCTATGCCTCGCTGCAGGAAATCAACGATCGCAGCCGCAACATCCTGACCGTTGAAGACCCCATTGAATATAACCTGCCAGGCATTGGCCAGACCCAGGTCAACACCAAAGTAGACATGACCTTTGCCCGCGGCCTTCGGGCCATTCTGCGTCAGGACCCCGACGTGGTGATGATTGGTGAGATCCGGGACCTGGAGACGGCAGAGATCGCGGTTCAGGCGAGTCTGACCGGCCATTTGGTTCTTTCCACATTGCACACCAATACGGCCGTTGGTGCCATTACCCGGCTTATGGACATGGGCATCGAGCCGTTCCTGATTTCCTCAAGCCTGGTGGGCATTGTCGCCCAGCGGCTGGTCCGGGTTCTGTGCAAGGAATGCCGGGAGCCCTACACGCCAACCGAAGAGCACTGCGAGTTCCTGCAACAGGACCCCGCCAATCCGCCCACCATTTATCGGGCAATGGGTTGCAGCCACTGCAACCAGCTGGGTTACCGCGGGCGTATCGGTATCTATGAGGTGGTGGAGATCTCCGAGGAAATCAGCGCTCTGATTCACAAGCGGGCTGGTGAACTGGACCTTGAAAAGGTGGCGCGCCAGCATGGCCCGAGTATTCACGCAGATGGCGTGCAGAAGATACTGGATGGTGTGACAACGGTGGAAGAAGTGCTCCGCGTTACACACCGGGGTCAGTAAGCCATGCCTGCATACGAATACAAGGCGCTAGATGCCCGCGGCAAGCAGAAACATGGTGTGGTCGAGGCGGATGCCCCGAGAGCCGTTCGCCAGCAGTTGCGGGAGCGCGGCCTGACGCCACTGGCGGTTGAGCCGGCAGCAGAAAAGCAGGCCCGAAGCAATCCCCTGAGCAGCCGGGGCTCCCTGGCGGCTGCCGACCTGGCCCTGGTCACCCGCCAGTTGGCAACGCTGATTCAATCGGGTATTCCCATCGAGCAGGCACTTTCTGCCGCCGCGCAGCAGTCCCCGAAGCCAAGAATTCGGAGCATGCTGATCGCTATCAGGGCCAAGGTCATGGAAGGCTACACCCTGGCGGACAGCCTGGGCGAGTTCCCGCGCGCGTTTCCGAGGCTTTATCGGTCCACCGTTGCCGCGGGCGAGCACGCCGGCCATCTGGACCTGGTGCTCAACCGGCTGGCGGATTACACGGAAAGCCGTCAGGAGGCACGCCAGAAGATTCAGCTGGCGGCAATCTATCCCATCATTCTGAGTATCGTCGCCATAGCCATCGTGGTGTTCCTGCTCACCTACGTGGTGCCGGATATCATTGATGTGTTTCTCAAGCAGGGGCAGGAGTTACCAACGCTGACCATGGCGATGCTGGCAGTGTCGGAATTTCTGGCGGATTACGGTGTCTACCTGTTTATACTGCTGGTTGCGGCGCTGATGGTGTTCCGTTTTTTCCTGACCAAACCCGGATTCCGGCTGCGGTTTCACAAGCGTCTGCTACATCTGCCCCTGTTCTCCGGGATGGTTCGTGGGGTAAACACCGCCCGGTATGCCAGCACCTTGAGTATTCTGACTACCAGTGGTGTGCCGCTGGTAGAAGCGATGCGCATTGCCGGTGAGGTGCTCTCCAACGATTTTCTCAGGCAGGAATTGAGGGACGCGGCCAGGAAAGTGAGTGAAGGCGGCTCGTTGCACCGTTCCCTGGATCAGACCGGGTATTTCCCGCCGATGATGCTTCACATGATCGCCAGCGGGGAGGCCAGTGGTGAACTGGACAGTATGCTGGAGCGGACCGCCCGAATGCAGGAAAACACCCTGCAGTCCAAGATAGCCGCGATCGTAGGGCTGTTTGAGCCCATGATGCTACTGGTAATGGGCGTAGTGGTGCTGATCATCGTGCTGGCCATCATGTTACCGATACTGAATATGAGTAATCTCGTGGGATGACACCCATGCCGGATTGTCAGTAGACGAATCCGAACTGAAAGCAATCAATGCCAACGACGAGTGAGACAATGACCATCAAGAAACTCAACACACACAACCACAGCCGCGGCTTCACCCTTATCGAAATCATGGTGGTGATGGTGATCCTCGGCCTGCTGGTGGCCATCGTGGCGCCAAACATTATGGGCCGTAGTGATCAGGCAAAAGTAACCGTGGCGGAAACCCAGTTGAGCAACATTGCCAATGCGCTGGACCTGTATCGCCTGGATAACAGTCATTACCCGTCTACCCAGCAGGGTCTCGAAGCGCTGGTTTCCAAGCCCAGCGGCAGCCCGGAACCGAAGAACTGGAACGCGGATGGTTACCTCAAGAGCGTGCCGGAAGATCCCTGGGGATCTGAATACCAGTACGTGAGCCCGGGTACCGAAGGCCCCTATGATCTGTATTCCTACGGCTCTGACGGCCAGGAAGGCGGCGACGGCGATGCCGCCGATATCAGTGTCTGGGATACCGAAGGCTAAATTACTGTGCAGGCCAGCTCCCGACAGACCGGTTTCACCCTGATTGAGATACTGGTGGTCCTGGTGGTTGTGGGTCTTCTGGCATCCCTCGCCGTGTTTACTATGGGGGGGAGCTCTCAGCAGCGGGAACTGGAAAACGAAGTCAGGGAGCTGTATCTGCTCATGCAGACGGCGTCTGAGCAGGCCGTACTCAACAACCTGGAACTGGGCTTGAGGCTTGAGGATGACGGCTACCAGTTCGTAGCCTTCCAGGATCAGACGGGGGACTGGAAAGCCTCTGGCGAGCGCATGTTCCGGGCCCGTAGCCTTCCCGAATGGCTGACGGTTACCGAGTTTATCGAGAGCGATGCACCGAGGCTGGCGTCCTCCGAAGACACCTTGCTCCCGGACGTGGTGTTCTTTTCCAGTGGCGAGACAACACCGTTCGAGCTTGAATTCACCATCGGCAGCGGGTCTGACAACATACACGTCCTTGCCTCTGATGGTGTATCGCCCATGGAGTGGCGCAAGCCGGGCGATGAGGGGAGCAGCGGGTGAAAACTCAAAGCGGGTTCACGCTGATTGAAGTGCTCATCGCGCTGCTTGTCTTTGGTCTGATTGCAACTGCAGCAGCCGAAGTGGGGAGCCAGTACATTTCCAGTTACGAGCGGGTACGGGATAAAACCCTTGCCAGCTGGTTGGCGGATAACCGGATCAATGAAATCCGCCTGCAGGAAACGATCCCCGGCATCTCCGAAAATTCCAAGGACACGGATTTCGGGCCCTATCGTTGGCGTGTGACCACGGCAATTCTCGCCACTGCCGAGGCCAAGATGCGGCGTGTGGAAGTCACGGTTGCCCTGTACCGTGAGGAAGGCGCGGCTCCGGTTCCGGTCCATACCCTGTCTGCTTTCGTGGGGGCGCAGTGATGATCGCCCCAGCAAAGACCTCCCAACCGCTGCAACACGGCTTCACCCTGCTGGAGGTGTTGATCGCGGTCACCATAACCGCCGTCATTGGGCTGGGCGTGTGGCAGGTTATCAATGGGGTGGTCAACTCCCGAGATCGGGTGAATGAGCTGGCTGAACAGTTCGACGGCCTGCAGCGGGCCATGCTGTTGCTTGAGCGGGATATCATGCAGGTGGTAAACCGGCCGGCCAGGGATATTTACGGCGATTTCCAGCCGGCACTGTCGAGTCGTGATGATGATTTTTCCCTGGTGTTGACCCGTCAGGGCTGGCGTAACCCTCTTGGAATCCGCCGCAGTGGTTTGCAGCGTGTTGGCTGGGAATACACCGGCAGCGAATTACGGCGCCGGTACTGGCCCATGGTGGACCAGGGGCAGGAAGATGACAGCCGCGATGTGCTGCTTCTGGAGGGCGTAAAACGCCTGGAAGTGCGGTTTCTGGATTCCAACCGAAGCTGGCAGCCGCAGTGGCCCACCGATGAAGTCATGGCCGGATTGACCCCGGGCAGCCGCCCGGATGTTCCGTTGCCACTGGGTATGGAAGTGACCCTGGAGCACGAGCGTTTTGGCACGCTGGTACGGACCTTTTCCCTGCCGGATTTTGATCCGGCGGTCGCCCAGGGTGCGCTGAACCAGGCCAACCAGGCTGCCAGTGAAGCGGAGGAAGAAAGCACCGAAGAAGAGGGCACCACGCAACAACCCGGTGAAACCACCGGCGCAACGGGGCAGGGAGGCTAGGCCAATATGGTGCAGATCCCGGCTTTACCAAACCGTCAGCGCGGCGTTGCCCTGATTATGGTGCTGCTGGCCATGGCCCTTGTGGTCATGTTGGCGTCAGGCATGACCCAGCAACAAAGCCTCCGGGTGTTCAAGGCAGGTCACTACCTGGCACAGCAGCAGGGCCAGAGTATTGCGCTGGGTGCAGAAGCCTTTGCTCGCCAGATCTTGCGCAGGGATTACGACGAGGACAAGGAAGAAAACCTGATGGTCGACAGCCTGGACGAGTTCTGGGCTGCCAATGCAGCCGTGTTGCCACTGGATGATAACGGCGTGGCCGAAGTTCAGATTGACGACCTGGGTGGTCGACTGAACCTGAATGATCTGGTCGGTGCCAATGGTCAGGTGGACCCTATCGTCAGGGATCGCTTTGTTCAGTTGTTCGCTGCATTGGGGATTACCGCTGTTTCCGTGGACTCGCTGGTGGACTGGATAGATCCCAATGACCAGACAGTGACTGCCTATGGCGCCGAGGATGGCCAGTACCTGATGGCTGAGCAGGGATACCGCGCGGCGAATCAGCCTTTCACAACGGTGACTGAGTTACGCCTGATCGAGGGCATGACCGAAGAGATTTATCGCGCCCTGCGGCCTCACGTGACGGCACTGCCGGTAAACGGGGCGGGCATAAATGTGAACACCGCCACTGCCATGGTGATCCGCTCACTGCATGAGGAGCTGACGGACGCCCAGGCTGCGTCTATTCTTGAGAAGCGGGAAGAGGAACGGTTCGAGAACCTTCAGGACTTTATGGCATTACCGGAGTTCGCGGGTCTCGGGCTCAAATCGGTCGGCCTGGGGTTGCAGACACGGTTTTTTGAAGTTGCCTCGCGGATTACCTACGATAACCGTGTCGTGAATATGGTCAGTACCGTGTTCCGTACTCCGGAAGGGGAAGTCCAGACGGTTCACAGGGATACCGGGCAGAAGAACCGAATTACCAAAGAGCCCTTTACCATTTCAGAAGGATAATCATGTCTTATCGCCTCTACGTCCGCCCGATACCGCCGTTCGCGGACGCTGACCAGGATCCCGACGCCCAGATGTTCAACTGGGTGCTGCACGACGCCAGCGGCGATGCCCAGGCCCGGGGTGCTGGCGACAGCCGTGATGCCATCGAGCATACCCTGGGGCAGAATGCCCTGGATAACGTTCTGTTGATCGGTCTGATTCCCGGTGAGGAGGCGATTTATTGCCTGGCCGACATTCCCGCCAAGCAAAGTCGGTTCATCAATCAGGCCTTACCCTACGCCGTTGAGGAGCAGATTGCCCAGGACATAGATTCCGTGCACCTGGCGTTGGGCTCCCATACCGAGCATGGTTACCGGGTCGCTGCCATAGACCGCGAGCGTATGGGGCAATGGGTGCAGTTATTCAGCGGTTGGGAGCATCTTCGCCTGGATGCCATTTTCCCGGACGCCTCGTTGCTGCCTCGCACCGAAGGCGGCTGGTCTGTCTGTCTGGACGGCGAAACGGCCATGATGGTCAGCGAGCGGGGCGAGTGGTTGAGCATGCAGTCTGCCAATCTTGGTATGTTTGCCCACACCCTCGCGGCGCCATCCGCCGAAGAAGTGGTGGCGGAGATCCCGGTCACCGTGTACGGCACCGACGAAGAGTTTGAAGTCCAGCAATCTGCACTTACCGAGTTGGCTGGCTCGGGGCGTCTTGCGGTTCGTCGGGAAACCCTGGAGCTTATGCCGCTGGAACTGCTCGCCTACGCCCATCACCATCATCTCTGCGAGCCGGTGAATCTGTGTCAGGGCGTGTTTTCGTCCAAATCAGGCAAGGCCAGCCCGCTGAAACCCTGGAAACCGTTGATTGCGGTGGCGGCAGTCTGGTTCGGCGTTCAGGTGGCGTTGAACCTGGGCATGGGGTTGTACTATCAGAATCAGTCGGAAGAGCTACAAAATGAGGCCATGGCAATCTATCGTGATGCTTTCCCCAATGACCGGCGTACTCACGCAGGTAATGTCCGGCGTGTGATCGAAGGTCAGTTGCGGGTGGCCGGCTCCAGTGGACCGGAAGTGGACTTTATCACCCTGATGAAATATACCGGCCAGCAATATGCCCGCCTCCCGGGTAGTCAGGGGGTGAACTTCAATTCGGTGAACTACAGCCGCTCAAGGGGTGAGCTTATCGTGGATGTGAGAGCAGACAGCTACGATCGCCTGAGCGCCCTGCGAAACGGCCTCGCGAACCAGGGCCTGGAAGCGCAGATTGGCTCGGTTGTGAACGAAGCGAGCGGCGCCCGCGGCCGCCTGACGGTTTCAGGAGGTTAAGGCTATGCTTTCACGAATCAAGGATCAGCCGGCAGTCGGAAAACTCATTGCACAGTATGATCAATTGCCCCGCCGCGACCAGCAGGCTCTGGTCGTGCTCGCCATCGCTGTTTTTCTTGGCATTCTGTATTTCGCCGTCTGGCGCCCGGCGGCCGTATTCAATGATCAAGCGGAATCTGCCCGGAACAATGCCGGCGAGCTGTTGGCCTGGATGCAGGCAAATGAACAGACGATCCAGCGTTTGGGGAATTCCGGAGGTGCCAGCACGTCGGCGTCGGCAGACAAGCCTGCCGATGGCCGTGCCCTGATGGCCCTGGTGACCCGTTCCGCCGGTGAGGCGGGTTTGTCGCTCCAGCGGTTTGAACCCAGTGGGGAAGATGCAATCCGCGTCTGGCTCGAGAACGCGCCTTTTGCAGAGGTGGCGGCGTGGCTGGAGCGGCTGAATGGCAGCCATGGTGTTGTGATCGACCAGGCAGCCATGGACCGGGCAAGTGAACCGGGCCGGGTGTCCGTTCGTTTAACCCTGGCCATCTGATTCTGAAAACCAGATTCCGGGCCTTCCGTCCGGAACTGATGCAGGAGAGGGAAGCGATGAGTAACGGCAGCGACAACAAGAACAAATCCGAGCCAGCCATTGTTCGCCTGGACGAAACAGCGGTCAATGAAGCCAGATCCATTCTGTTTCACGCCTATCGAAACGAGCCGACATTCCAGTACCTTTTTGATCATCGGCGCCCCGGTTATGATCAACGGGTTCGGGCAACCATACGGGAACTGATCGACCTGTATTTCGAGCTCGATCAGGAGGCCATTGGTGTGATGGTAGACGACACGCTCGTTGCCGTGGCGTTTATCGGGGACCCGGAGCTCAGGATGAACCTGGCCGATCAGCTCAGCTGGCGGATCCGTATGGTGCTGACCACGGGATTTGCATCCACGCGCCGATACCTGGATTACCACCAGAAAATCCGGGACATGTTGCCACAGCCGTTGGCGCACCAGTTGCCGATGATGGGCGTAAATCCCAAATATCAGAATCGCGGCTATGGCCGGCTGTTGCTCAAAACTGTTGAAAGGCTGTGTGCAGAGAACCCAAGGGGCAGCGGCCTGGTGCTTGATACCGGCAACAATCGCTATCTGCCTTTCTATGAGTCCGAGGGTTTCCGGAGCCTTGGCAAGATACAGCTCGGCGATTTCGAGGATCACGTGCTGTTCAGGGAAGTGCATCCGGAAAGTAAAACGGCCGCGCCTGGCCAAACCTGACTTTTTTAACGTTTAACGGGAGAAGCTGTGTCTGACCAGCAGGATTTTGATCTGATCGTTATCGGAGCCGGCTCTGGCGGTGTTCGTCTGGCCCGTATGTCTGCCCAGAGGGGCGCAAAAGTGGCCGTGGTTGAATCCCGGTACCTTGGCGGAACCTGTGTGAACGTGGGCTGCGTGCCCAAGAAGCTGTTTGTATACGGCGCTCATGTTCATGATGAGCTGGAAGACGCCGCAGGCTATGGCTGGCAGGTCCCTCTCGATGATGTCAGTTTCGACTGGCCAAAGCTGGTGGCGAACAAGAACGCCGAGATCGAGCGTCTGAACGGCATTTATGGCCGGTTATTGGAGAATGCGGGCGTAACCATCATCGAAGGGACCGCGTCACTGTCAGACGCCAACACAGTGGTGGTCGGCGAAACGTCTTACCGGGCCAGACACATCACTATTGCCACGGGTAGCTGGCCTGTAATTCCGGACGTGCCTGGCAAGGAATGTATTCTTACCTCCAACGAGATGTTCTACCTGCCACAGCTGCCGAAGCAGGCCGTGGTGTGGGGTGGCGGCTATATTGCCGTGGAGTTTGCCGGCATCCTGGCAGGACTGGGTGTTGAGACCACGCTGTTGTATCGCGGCGATCTGTTCCTGCGTGGGTTTGATAATGACATCCGCCGGTTCACGGAACAGGAAATGCGAAAGAAGGGCGTAAACCTGCGTTTTGGCGTGACCATTGAATCGGTTGAAGCCGAGAATGCCCATTACCGGGTACAACTGAACAATGGTGAAACCCTGGAAACCGGGCTGGTGATGGCGGCGACCGGACGCCGGGCACTCGTCGACGGGCTTGGCCTGACCGATCTTGGGGTCCAGCTAAGCGCGTCAGGCCATGTTGTGGTGGATGATCATTTCCAGACCGCGGTGCCTTCTATTACCGCCCTGGGTGATGTGATCGGAACCCCACAGCTTACGCCGGTGGCTTTGGCCCAGGGCATGGTGCTATCCCGGCGTTTGTTCGGGGATGGCAAAGGCGACATGGACTATTCCGCAATTCCAACCGCCGTGTTCTGTCAGCCCAACATCGGCACCGTGGGACTGACCGAGGAAGAGGCCCGGGAAGCGGGGCATCGTCTCAGGATTTATCGCTCCGAGTTCCGCCCGATGAAATACACCCTCAGCGGACGGGATGAGCGAAGCCTGATGAAACTGGTGGTGGATGATGAGACCGACAGGGTACTCGGTGCCCATATGGTCGGCCCGGACGCCGGCGAAATCACGCAGGGCCTGGCAGTTGCCATCAAGGCCGGAGCCACCAAGGCCCAGTTCGATTCTACCCTGGGCATCCACCCCACCTCTGCGGAAGAGTTTGTCACCATGCGGGAACCCGTCGCCTGATCCTGCGCCGGCGCCCGCGATGACGGCGCCGGCATTCTTCTAGAGCTGAATCCAGCGGCTCAGCACTTCCCGCAACATTTCCTTGCGGACCGGTTTGGCCAGATAGTCATTCATTCCACAGTCGAGACAGCTCTTCTCGGTGCCGGGGAGTACGTCGGCCGTCAAGGCGATGATCGGCGTGCCGATCTGGCCGTTACTCTGTTCCCATTCCCGGATAAACCGGGTTGCCTCATAACCATCCATCACCGGCATCTGGCAATCCATCAGAATAATGTCGTAACCCGTGTGATTGGTAGTGACCTTCTCAAGTGCTTCCTTACCGTTATTGGCGGAATCCGTCTGGAAGCCCAGCCGCTTGAGCATGGCCGTGGCAACGCGCTGGTTCACGGGGTTGTCTTCCACTACCAGGGCATGGCTGGTGCTGTTGATGGCTTCTCTGGGCGGCGGGCCGGAGGGCTCTGATTGGTTGGTCGGATTGGCCAACTCGAAGGGCAGTTCAAAGCGGAATGAAGAGCCTTTGCCCAGATCGGTTTCGACCTGAATGTGGCCACCCATGAGTTCCACCAGCCGTTGAACAAGGGACAATCCCAGGCCGGTGCCACCGAATCCCCGGCTGTTGCCATGGTCTAACTGTTCGAAGGAGTTAAAAATGTCCTGAAGGCGTTCCACCGGAATCCCGGAACCGGAATCGCTGATTGAGCAATTCAGGATAATGCAGTTGTCTTCCAGGGCAAAGAATCCCGCCTGGATATTGATGAAACCATCTCCGGTAAACTTGATAGCGTTGTCGGCCAGTCCGGCAAGTATCTGACGCAGGCGTGCCGGGTCGCCGACCACTACCGGGTTGTCAGGCCAGTCACCGAAGAACTTCAGGTTGAGGGCCAGGCCCTGTTGTTCCGCCAAGTGCCGGTAGGTGGCGGTACAGTTGGAAATTAATTCCCTGAGATCGAATTCCTGGCTTTCAAGTTTCAGGGTGCCGCTGTCCATCTTTGAATAGTCCAGGATGTCCGCGATCACCGTGAGCAGATCCTCGGTGGATTGCCGGGCGGTGTTCAGGTACTCCCGCTGGCGATGGGTGAGCGGCTCTTCCTGGATCAGATCCACCATACCCAGAACCCCATTCAGAGGGGTGCGGAGTTCATGACTCATGGTGGCCAGAAACTCGGATTTTGCCTGGTTCGCCATTTCGGCTTTTTCCCGGGCGCTTTCAGAGGCTGTGAGTGTCTGGTCCCGCGCTGTTTTCAGGCCTGCGAGATGTTGGGCAAGTTCGTTGAGTTGCTCCTCAATTGCCACGATCTCGCGGGAGCTCTGGTGGGTGTTCAGGGCGCGTTCTTGATAGTCGCCGGCGGTCAGCTTTCCGATTCGTCCGGCAAGATCCCGGATGGGCGCGAGGATGGTCCCCAGAAAGTGGTTGATGATCAGAATAGTGAACAAAAGCAGGGCCACGCCAACGGCGATGGACGTCCAGAGAATATCCTGCCGCCTGTCGGCAAGAACATCGTGATCCATGCCGACCTGTACTGTGCCGACTCGCAGGGAGCCGGAGCCAAAGCCATAATCGGGTTCAAACCATTCCGCTGTTCTTTCCGAACCAAGCTCCAGAGGTTGCTGGAGAATGTCGGCCTCGAAAATCTGGTAGCGACTGCGCAAGTCGCTGGCATTGACCGGTTGGTGGGAGACGAACCCAATCTGCTCTCCCATCACGTCAGAAACGCGGATCCAGTCGGCGTTGCTGCGTCGCAGTGATTGGGACAGGATCTGATCCAGTGCCAGGGTGTTGCCCGAAACCACGGCGTACTCGAGTGCGGGCGCCAGGCTGTCCGCAAGCATCTGGCCGCTGTCTGACAAATCCCGGCGGGCGTCCTCGAGGCGCGCGGACGTGAAGAACACCATGAGCACGATAAACATGACAACGGCCGGGAGCGCACCCAGGAGCAAGAGAGTGCGGGAGAGGGGCCGCTGCTGTCTCTTGACGTTACTCATCGGCCACCTCCCCATTGGCAGTCAGTTGTCTGTCCACCCGTTGGGCAATGTCTTCACGGCTGGGAAGGGGGATATTCAGGGAACGAGCAACCTGAGCGTTCACTTCAACCCGGAAGTCTTCCGGGTAGGAGGGTGCCGGAAACTCTCCTGTCTCGAAATACTTGGTCAGAAAATCATCTGCCATCTCGATCATTTCTGGAAACGGCGCATAGCTGGATGCAAGTGATCCCGCCTTCACATAAGCTTGCGTTGGTCCAATGACGATCTGATTACGGCGATAAGCGGTCAGCAGAATGTGTTTGATGGTTCTGGGGTTGTAGATGGCGCTGTCCGGGGCGGCTAACAGAAAATCACCGTAACCCAGAGCGCGGACGAGCGTCGGAATCAGCTTGTCGTCGTCATCGACAAGAAATAGCCGAGCCGACATGCCATAGGCCGGCAGCTTATCAATCAGTGGTTCGTAGAGTTCCACCGAATCTGCGGTTGCCAGCAGGGCAATCTTGGTAGCCTGTGGCAGTATGGCCTTTCCCGTCAGAGCCTGACGGATGAGAGGAACGTCATACAGAACGCCGGTGATCTGGCCGGGGGAGCGGTCCGCAAAACCCGAAATAAAGGACTTATCAACCAGCAGCGCGAGAATGGGCGCGGAGCGATTTGCCTGCCGGGCGCGGGAGAAGGCGGAAGGTCCAGCAGTAATGATTGGTCCGGAATCAAGCGTCGCCAGTTGGTCTTCAGTGACCTCTACAAGAGAAATGGTTGGCCCCATCTGTGCTTTGAGGAGTTGCACGAGGTGCTGATCAAGCGGCGCGTTGCCTGAGCCGGCGAAGAAGGCCGTTCTCGCGGTGGACTCCTGAGCGCTGACAAACGTGCAAAAAGCGGCGAAAAGCAAAAACCACAGGGCCTTGTGAACAAGACCCCGGATTCGGCTTCCGGGCCGATTAGGGTGATTCGTGCCTGACTTTCGTTCCATACCGTCCAGGGCTCACGCTTTCCTTGTTTCAATCAGAAACGAATACCAGCCTCAACAAAAAACTGGTTGTGATCTTCAATCCGGTTATCCGGGCTGATCCAATGCTTCGGATTGAGATAATGCTGGATCGTCAGTGCCAGCATATAGCTGTAATCTGTTTTGTCCACCCGTCGGGCCAAGCGGAAATCCGCACGCTCGAACCGGGTTTCCCTGACTTCATTGGTCCAGTACATGGCCGCTGACGTCGTGAAGCCCTTTGGGAGATCCTGGATCCAGGCGAAGCTGCCGGAATCGCGGGCGGAGAGACGGGCCAGAAGATCGACAGCCCGTTCCTGTTTGTTCAGCGGGAGTGCGTTGGGGTCACCCGTGTATCTGCCCTCCTGCTCAAGATAGGCGTAGGTGGCTCGCAGTTTGGTGCCGGAGAATTCCAGTGACGTTTCCAGTTCGACGCCTTCCTGTTCAAGATCAACATTGTTGGCGATGTACCATTCTTCTTCGTTGATAACGCCGCTGATCATGTCACGGAAGTCATCATTGAAGTAGCGAACTTCCACAGAGAGCAGGGCTCTTTCCAAGTTGAACTGGCCGAAGTAGCTGATCTCCCTGGAAGTGATCCATTCCTCCTCAAGCCTATCTCCATACGTGGATGTGGTCGGATCCAACAGGCTTTCGACATCGATTCGCTGGCCGTCCAATGCCTCAAAAGGTGGCTGAACGTTGGTAGGCGTATAGCCCCAGTCAGGATTCTGTTCGAAGGCGTCCGGTGTGCGGACCGCTTTGGAAAACACAAACCGCACGGCGTGGTTGTTGTTCAGGATAAAGTTCGCGGCGGCTCTGGGCGAGAAATAATCTTCATCGGTGGTTGTAGTCTGCTCCCAGTTGCCGCCTGCGTTGAAGGTCAGCCAGCGGAAAGGCGAGTACTCGGCGTTGGCGAATACCCTGGATTGGTAGTTATTCCCTTTCCCGTTAAAGAAGGTCTCAGAATTGAACGAGTCCTTGCGATAGCCCAAACCAGAGACCAGCTTGAACTGATCGCTGAAAATGATGGTGTCCTGGAGCTCGATTTCCTGCCGGGTTTCTTCCAGGTCTTCATTCAGGTCAGCGATGAACGGTCCCTGGTCTTCTGGAAATGGCGGGAAGCCCGCCGGAAGAAGGGCATTGATTACAGGCGCAGGTGTTGAGACTGTCCAACGCTGACGCTGCCGCTGATTCTGATAACTGGCCTGGATATGATAGAAATGATCAGGCGACGTCGCTCCATCGAACCGGACATGGAGGTAGTAGTCGTCCATGATGATGTCCGGGTTTGTGGTAGCTCCCAGCTTGCCCGACTTCTCGAGATCTTCTTCATTCACACCGTCCAGAACGCCTGCCCGGACGTCAATGGAGTGCTGGCGGTCAATGCGAAATACGCTGTCAAAATTGAAGTTGTTGATATCGTGGCCATCGTGGAAGGGGATTTCCTCTCCGCCATCAATCTGGTTGTCAAAACCGTTGGATTTCCGCTTTTCATAGGACAGGCGCCAGCTTTTATCGGCGTCGGCATCACCCACCGACGTAAACGTGCGCAGATGTCCGCGGGACCCGACCGAGGTGTAGGCTTCCACGCCGGCTGTATCCTGCGGCGAGCGGGTAATGATATTGATGCTGCCAAGAAAGGCATTGATGCCATAGGCGGCGGAATTCGGTCCCCGACTCACCTCAATGCGTTCAATGTTCTCCAGTGCCACCGGCATGCCCAGCCAGTCGACGTCGGCCAGGCTGATTCGATAGGCCGTTCGCCCGTCAATCTGAACCTGCAGCCGGCGCTGCTCGTACTGGGAGGTACCGTGGTAGGTTGCAACCGGATTGGTGCTTCCCCAGTGGCCAACCACCATGCCGGGAACCAGCCGGAGTGCCTCTACGAGATTCATGATGCCGAGGTCGCGAATCATGTCTCCGGTGATGATCGTGGTGGTGCCAGGCACCCGGAGTTTTGACTGGCGCAATCGTGTTGTCGTCAGGACTTCGGGGATTTCGCTTTGTTCGCCTTCCAGGGCAAGTAAGCCGGGTATGAAATCAGGGGTATCGGTCTGGCCGACTGCTGTGGTTGGTAGCAGAGCGGACAGGGCAAGGCTGAGGCCGAAGCAGGCTACGCGAGGGTGGCGCTTACCCATCCCTGCCGTTTTGGTCGATTGATACATGGTTGACGTTCTATAATCTGCCGAGAAAAACGGATAAAGCGGTTTTATTATCATTGGGTCCTATCGTAAGGGACTACAGACGTTTTGTCTCTCTTAAATGTAATGAATCTCGGCCCGGGAGTGGCAGCTGTATGAATTGTTGGGAAATCCTTGGAATTGAACCCACCGACGATCGTCGGAGAATCCAGGATGCGTATGAGCAACAGCTCAAATTTGCTTCGGAAAGCGAGGCAAAAAGCCTGGAGCAGGCGTTTCGGGAAGCGGTGGGTGATGCGCCAGCGCCGGCAACCCGGCCAGCCAACACTGCGCAGCCCGGCCAGCCGACTCATGAGGCAGAAGAGGCAAGTGAACGTCCCCTCGATGCCAATGATGGGCAGGTAGTTCGTGAGGTTGTTATTCAGATCAAGGCACTGCTCAATGACTCATCCAGAAGCAAGGATGCGGGTATCTGGCAAGCCATTCTTTGCGAGCCGCCGGCCGATCAGCCGCAATTGCGACGTGAAATCGGCCGGCAACTGGAGCCCCAGGTGCGACCAATGGCTGAAAACGGAACCTTTCCGGCCCCGGTTGCACAGTTTCTGGGGGAGTGGTTTGGCTGGTTCAGCATGGAGGAGGCTCCTGAGGTAGTCGACGAGCGCAACTACCCGGAACCCGGCATGGCAGAAGAGCAGGGTGACCAGCCTCCGCAGATGGTGAATTTCTGGCCGGCGGTTATTGGCTGGATAGTCGGCCTGGTGATCCTGGCCACGCTGTTTGGCGGAATGGGAGGCGGTTAATTCCGCCGTCCCGGTTAGCTGGTCTCGTTCGCGTTTGCCCGTTCAATTTTTTCCCGGTACTTCTGGGCCAGGATGGCTCCCACAATCACCTGTATCTGGTTGTAGCACATGATCGGTAACACGATCATGCCAAAACCGGGATGGCCCGAGAACAGAACTTTGGCCATCGGCAAGCCAGATGCCAGACTCTTCTTCGAGCCGCAGAACACCACCGCGGCTTCATCTTCCAGGCTGAAGCCAAATCGCCGCACCAGGAATTTCGCAAACACCATAAACAACAGCAGCAAGCCCAGGCACAGCGCGATGGCGAACAGAATGGCCTGGAGCGGCAGGTTCTCCCAGAGCCCACTTTCCACTGAATGCGAGAAGGCAGAGTAAACAATCAGCCAGATCACGCACTGGTCGTAGCGCGACATCAGCGTTTCGTTTCTGCCCAGGAACCCTCCGAGCCAGGGCCTTAGGGCGTGGCCCACGGCAAAGGGCAGCAGTAGTTGCAGGATAATGTCTTTGAGGGCCTCCGCAATGGAGAAATCCCCGCCACCGGATGTACTTACCAGCAGCAACAGCAGGAACGGCGTCAGCATCATGCCGAAGACATTGGAGGCGGCTGCGCTGCAGATGGCTGCGGGTACATTGCCCCTGGCCATTGCTGTGTAGGCGATGGAGGAAGAAACCGCCGACGGCAGCACGCCCAGGTAAAGGAATCCGAGCCCGAGATCCCTCGGCATCCAGGAAGGCGCAATGTCGCTGAGTCCGTTGATCGGCAGCACCGCCAGCGGAAAAAAGATGAACGTGAGCGAGGTGATCAGGATGTGCAGTCGCCAGTGAGTGGCACCGGCGATGATCTGTTCCCGAGAGAGTGCCGCGCCATGAAAGAAGAAGAGCAGAGCGACGGCAACGGTTCCGGCCGTTGCCAGGGCGTCCCCGGCCTGGCCGGTGGCCGGCAGGAACGTCGCCAGGACGATGGCACCGAGCAGCAGCAGGGTAAAGGTGTCGATCCGGAATTTCATGAATCAGGACTCCCTGTGCTTGAGTGCCTGCAGGCTTGGTTTAAGAAGCTCTCGGGCGAGTGTCTCGGCTTTGCTCTCATCCTGCCTTCTGACGGCGGCGAGCAGCAGTTCGTGGTCTTCCTGGGAGGGCTCCGGAAGATCCGTATCCGTCTCGGTCTGCTCTATGGTCTGGCTGACGGCGTGGGAGAAGTAATCGTACAGTTCTACCAGCGCGGAATTATGGGACGCGGCGACCAGGGCATGGTGGAAGGCTTCATCGTGGCGGATGCGGGCCTGAAGATTTTGTCCCGCCTTGGCGCGCGCATCCAGGGCCTTGGTCATCTGCTGCAGATCCCGGTCGGTTCGCCTCGCCGCGGCCAGTTTGGCGGCTTCCGTTTCCAGCATGATACGTACTTCGAGCTGGTCCGCCAGCTGGGTGCGGGCAATCCTCCGTAGGGTTTCCCCAGCGTCGCGAGTGGCGCGCACGTAGGTACCATCGCCCTGGCGGGTTTCCAGCATGCCTACATGCACAAGTACCCGAACTGCCTCCCGCACGGTATTTCGGCTGACTCCGAGGGAATCAGACAGCTCCGATTCCACGGGCAGGCGATCTCCCACCGACCAATCGCCTTTCTCGATTGCGTTTCTGAGGCTCTCTATTGCGGTTTCCACCAGCGAGCCTTTGCGGATACGTTCCAGCATGGTGTTTATCATCCCTCAACCCGATAACCCAATCATCCTATGAATTACGCCAGCCTTCAAGGAAATGTTGAAATCGGACACCTAGCCCGGGGGCTGCCCCGGGTAGAGAAACTGATAATCAGCGGTGTCTACGTGGCGGGTAGCGAACCGGTAGGTGAAGGTGAATCCCGGCCAGTTGACCGTATTTCGGCCGTTGGCGTCGAGATACCAGGACGTGCAGCCGGAGCTCCAGACCGTATCTTCCAGACCTTGCTGAACCACCTGGGTGAAGCGGTCCTGACGGTCCTGGCGCACATCCATGGCGGAGTGGGGGTATTTTTCCAGTGCTTCGAGACACTCCAGTACGTATCGGAACTGGGATTCCAGCATGTAAAGGATCGAGTTGTGGGCCAGATTGGTGTTGGGGCCATAGAGCATGAACATGTTGGGGAAGCCGCTTACGGTAATGCCTTTGAAGGCGGCGGCGCCATTCTGCCAGGCGTCGTTCAGGGTTTTTCCGTCACGGCCGGTTATCCGAATGGGCGAAAGAAACTCCGAGGCCCGGAAACCGGTACCGCAGATAATTGCATCTGCAGGATGGTGCTGACCTTCCCGGGTTATCACGCCGGTTTCGTTAACGCGCTCGATGGGGTCGGTAATCAGGTTCACGTTGGGCCGGTTGATGGCCGGATACCAGTCATTGGAAATCAGAATGCGCTTACAGCCGATCTTGTAGTCGGGAATGATCTTTTGCAGTTTGGCGGGGTCCGATACCCGCTTTCTCGCCTCACGTTTGGCCTGGTTGGCGTAATACTCCAGCAGGCCGCTGAATTTTGTGAACGCCAGGGCCCGGCTCTCGTTTTTCCAGTAAATCAGGTAACGATAAAAGCGGTCCCAGAGAGGCAGTTTCTGAAAAAGCGTCTGCTCCCAGCGCTTGAACGGTCGATCCGGTTTAGGCAGTACCCAGGCTGCGGAGCGCTGAAACAGGTCAAGCTGTTCAACCTTATGTGCAATCTCCGGGACAAACTGTATGGCGCTGGCGCCGGTACCAATAACGGCCACCCGTTTACCGGTCAGGTCGTAGTCATGATCCCACCGGGCCGAGTGGAACATCCTGCCCTGGAAGCGATCCAGGCCGTCGAGCTTTGGCCAGGCAGGTTGGTTCAACTGGCCGGTGGCGGTTATGAGTACGTCCGCGGTGAGTTGCTCGCCGTTAGCCAGTGTGACCGTCCACTGGTTTGAGTGATCGTCGAAGGTGGCTTCCTGTACTTCCGCTTGGAAACGGATATGATCGCCAAGCCGGTATTTCTCGACGCAGTGCTTCATGTAGCCGAGTATTTCCCCCTGCAACCCGAATTTCCGAGACCAGTCGTGCTTCGGTTCGAAGGAGTAGGAGTAGAAGTGCGACTGTACATCGCAGGCAGCGCCGGGGTAGGTGTTATCGCGCCAGGTACCGCCAACACGGTCGGCTTTTTCCAGCAGGGTCAGGTTGGTGAAGCCTGCCAGTTTCAGTTTGATGGCCATTCCCAGGCCACCGAAACCGGTGCCGATAATCAGAATGGACGGGTGTTCACGGCGACTGGCTTGGGTCATATTCAGGTGTCCGGCATTATTATTGTGGTCTTTCGAAGTCAGTATACGCATGTAACCACCCGGTAGGGATGACATTTCTCGCCACACGGGCTAGTCAGAATGACCAATCGGCGTGCGGCTCAGGAAACTGTCCTCGGTTTGAGACAGCAGTTCCCGAAGCGCCGGCGTCTCGAACTGGCGTCGGATACTGATGGCGTAGAATTCCTCGAAAACGCCGGGCAGAGCGCCGTAATCCGCCAGAGCACCGCTTCTCATTTCATCCCGCACGACCACCGGCGGCATGATGGCAAAGTGGCCGGTGTCCCGGGTCAGCAGTCGCATCAAGGCCATATCGTCCACTTCCGCGGCGATGCTCGGCCGCAGCCGGTGGTATTCGCACAGCTGATCAAAGGCCTGGCGTATGTTGTTGTCGGGCCCTGGAACGATCAGGCTCCTGCCGCGCAGCACGTCGACAAAATCGCCCTGAACATCCACCCCCCGGGGGCCGATGATGCTGACCGGTTGTTTCGCAATCAAACGCGACCGCCACGGATTCTGCTCGTCGCCGTGTACCGACTGGTTGGCAAGGATCAAATCCAGCCGATGGGCTGAAAGCCGCCGCAGCAATTCATCGATGTGACTGCTTTGCAAGCTGAGCTCCAGGTCCTCGCGATTAAGGAGGGGTTGGAGAAAACCCTCCTGGAAGTTCCGGGAAAGGGTAGCGACCGCCCCGATCCTCAGGATTTCCCGATTGGGCTGGGCGCCAGAGGCAAACAACGCTGTCAGTTCCTCACCCTGCCGGAATATCTCTTCTGCGTATGAAAACGCCATGCGGCCCGCTTCAGACAGCTTCAGGCGCCGCCCCTCACGGATAAAAAGGTCATGCCCCAGACTCTCCTCCAGCTTCCGGATCTGTCCGGACAGCGCGGACTGGGAAATATGCAGCGAGTCGGCGGCCCGGGTCAGATGGCCGGTTCGAGCGACCTTCCAGAAATAGTAGAGATGGTGGTAGTTGAGCTTCATGGCTTTTCGTTCTCAAAAAAAGAATGAAGTGATCAGTATAAACCATTTTTTATATGTGAATGGTCAAGGCAAAGTACTGGCAAACAGGAGGTTTGCTGATATGCACCCAATCGCTGAATCGTCATCGCTATTGATCCTCGCAATCTGGTTGCTGCTTCCGGTGAGTCTTTTCGTACTGGCAGGGTTGAGTGGCTGGCTGAAAAGTCCGCTGAAGCTGAACCACTGCTGGAGAGTGGCCGGATGGCTACTGGTGGCCTCTATGGCTGCGTCCCTGATGGTGGGCGGACTGCTGTTGTTGCAGGCCAGCGTTGGCGGAAACAGTAACACCCTGGCAAACCTCGGTAGTCGATACGGTCTCTACCCGGACGGTATTGCAGTCTGGATGGCGCTCATGGTGGCCTTTATCGGTTGGGTGATACTGCGGTTCGCGAACAACTACCTCAGCCAGGATCCCGGCCGCGACCGGTTTTTCCCCTGGTTTCTTGTCACCGTTGCTTCTGTCCTGATCCTGGTATTCACCAACCACCTGTTGATTCTTGCGGGCGCCTGGATTGGTGTCAGTCTGGCCTTGCATCATTTGCTGACCCTCTACCAGGACCGCCCCCAGGCCCGTATGGCGGCAGTGCAGAAGTTTATTGTCAGTCGGGTAGGCGATGCATTGGTCATCTCCGGAGTCGTGGCCCTGTATCTTCACTACGGCACCTTTTACCTCCCGGAAATGGTTCAGGCTGAGGCCGCCCGTGATGGCGGATCCACTGCCCTGACTGTGGCATCGGTTGTTCTGGCCCTGGCGGCAGTACTCAAGTGCGCCCAGATTCCTTTTCACGGTTGGCTTATCCGCGTGATGGAAGCGCCGACGCCGGTATCGGCGTTGCTTCACGCCGGTGTAATCAACCTTGGGGGGTTCCTCTGGCTGCGCCTGTTCCCCGTGTTTGACGGCTTCACGGCGGGCCACATGGTGTTGCTGGTCTTCGGTGGTATGACAGCGATCGTTGCGGTCCTGACCATGATGACGCAGTACTCCGTCAAGCATGCCCTGGCGTGGTCCACCTGCGCGCAGATGGGGTTCATGCTGTTTGAGATCGGTATGGGCGCTTACACCCTGGCTCTGCTGCATCTGCTGGCTCACTCGCTGTACAAGGCACACTCTTTCCTGGCTTCCGGTCGCACCGTGGCAGTATCTGCGGCAAATCCATTTCCGGAATCGTCGCCGGCCAGTCGGCTGTTTTGGGCCGGTTCTACCGGCCTGTTGGCCGCCGCTATCCTGGTTGTGGCTCCGTGGATCGTGGAGAACAACCCGGTATTCGGAGCTTTGTTGGTGTTGGCGGTCTCCGCGGCTGCCATGGGTATTCCGGCCGGAGCGACCTCTGCGGTAAAGCTGAGGCTTGCAGGCCTGGCTGTGCTGCTGGTTCCCCTGTACTCGCTGCTGCACTTCCTGGTTGGCCCGGCAGTGCCTGTGCACGAGGGCTTTGTTATCCCCATTGCAGCCTGGTCGGTTGCGTCTGCAATGGTCGCGGTGTTGGCCGTCTTTTCTTTGATGATCGTATTCGGGGCCCGTTTTCCGGCAACCCGAACGCTGTGTGTCCATTTCCGTCAGGGGCTTTATCTCGAGTTGCCGTTTGACCGGCTGACGCATTACCTGGCGGCGGAAGCCCTCAAGGTGCCTGCCATGTTTCACCGTGTTCCCCACCATCCGTTCAGACTGGAGGAGAGATCATGAGTGGCGTCAGCGAGTCGGTCCCGGATCTGGGTGCAATGACGGATGACTGGCAAAAGCCCTTCCGGCAGGCATGCGAGCTTATCGCTCCAGTCTGGCCCCTGGACCAGTGGATTGCGGTGAATCCGTTCTGGGGGCTGCGGCACCTGCCGGCTTCGCGGGCTGACCAGGTGCTCGGCGAGCGCGGCGGATTCAGCATGCTTATGCCAACAGAGTTCTATCGGGAGGCCTGGCAAGGTGGTCGGATCCGGCGGGAGGATTTGCAGGCAAGCATCGCCGAACGGGGCGATGTGCAGAGCACAGCATGGTATCTGGATTGGCTTGGTCGGGCACCTTCCACAAGAGCACCCCTGAAAAGCTCCATACTCGATACCTACAGGTTGGCAAGCGGCGACGATCAGGGTGGTTTGGCCGACACGGCCTGTAATCAGGTGTCGCGTG
The DNA here is from genome assembly GCF_009617755.1 of Marinobacter salsuginis. Classification (NCBI taxonomy): domain Bacteria; kingdom Pseudomonadati; phylum Pseudomonadota; class Gammaproteobacteria; order Pseudomonadales; family Marinobacteraceae; genus Marinobacter; species Marinobacter salsuginis. The sequence goes on along the minus strand of NZ_BGZH01000003.1, from coordinate 104,864 downwards.
TGTGTGGCGCCTTCTTCGATCAGCGGCAGGGGCGCTGGTCAGCTGTTGACGATAGCCCCGAGACGGGTCTTTTCCAGTTCTGGCTGGAGTCCGCCCGCAGCGACCTTTCCCTCGATTTCAGTACCGGCCTCAAAGGCGCAAGGGCCTTCTTCAAAAGCGTGCCAGACAAGATGGACCAAGCCATTTCTGACGCCCTGAATCGGATCGGTGTCTTCGGGGAAGAGCTTGAGGCCCTGTGCCACAGCCTGTTGCTGAAGGTGAACGGCTGGGCGTCCTGGTGCCGGGGTGAGGATTGGCGGGCCGGCCTTGAGGGCCGCTCATCGGATCGGTGCGCGGAGATACTGGCCATCATGCTGGTATGGGAATCCGCCGGTGTTGCCTTCGCAACAACGGCCCAGAAAGACGAGTGGCAGAGGCAGAGAGCACGGGCGCGTCGCAACGGAGACCACGACATTCGCACGAGGCTCTGGGTCTGGCAACGTGCCTTTGAAATCGGCTATCAACGCACTCTCTGGAGCGCGCTCGCGGCTGGTCACGAGAAGCAACCAGCATCCGATCACGAAAGCGAAAGACCGGACGCCCAGGCCGTATTCTGTATTGACGTCCGCTCTGAAGTCATGCGCCGCCACCTGGAGGAGGTTTATCCCGGGGTTCAGACCCTCGGCTTTGCCGGGTTCTTCGGAATGCCAATTGACCACCAGCAGCACGGACCGTTCGCGCCGGCTCGCCGTTTGCCGGGTCTGTTGCCCGCCTCGTACCGGTTGATCGATACCAGGGGCAGCTTGCGCGAGGATTTGGCAGAAAACCGCTCCCTGGATCAGAGAGAAATTGCCCGGGAATCGGTGAGGAAGGCGAAATACACCAGCCTGTCGACCTTCACGCTGGTCGAAACGACCGGTCTGGCCTGGGCCTGGAAGCTGCTGAAGGACTCGTTGAAAAAAGGCCATAGAGCGAAAGATGAAAAAGCCGTCGAGGGCCGGTTGGTGCACAGTCTTGGCGGGGACCCCCTGTCGGATCCCCAAAAGGTTGCGCTGGTCGCAAATATGCTCCGTGGCATGTCTCTGACCAACGGTTTTGCACCTTTGCTGGCGCTGGTTGGCCATGGAAGTCATACCGACAACAACCCGAACCAGGCCGGGCTGGAGTGTGGTGCCTGCGGTGGGCAGAGTGGTGGCGTCAACGCGCGGCTGGCGGCGCGCCTGTTGAACGACCCACAGGTTCGGGCAGGCTTGGCAGACGAGGGCATCAGGATCCCGGACTTTACGTGGGTGGTGGCTGCCGAGCATTGCACGGCGACGGATAAAGTAACGATTGCCGATCGCCACCTGATTCCGGATTCCCATGTACAGAGGCTGGCGGATCTCGAAGCGGGGTTTGCAGGGGCTGGCGTTCGCGTGCGGAAGGAGCGGGCCACACCATTGAAACTGAATGGTCTGGACGATGCGAACCTCGAGGAGGCCATGGAAACCCGAACCCGGGATTGGTCTGAGGTGCGCCCGGAGTGGGGCCTGGCCAATAACGCGGCCATCATATTTGCCAAACGAAACAAAACCCGGGGGTGCGACCTGTCGGGGCGGGTATTCCTGCATGACTATGACCCGGCTCAAGACGCTGATGGTGCTCTCCTTGAATCTCTACTGGCGGCACCCATGGTGGTCGCCAACTGGATCAACCTCCAGTATTTCGCGTCCGTTACCGTTCCCGAGGTTTACGGTGCCGGTAATAAGCTACTGCATTCGGTGGTTGGGGGTAACGTGGGTGTGGTCGAAGGCAACGGCGCGCATTTGAGAATCGGTCTGCCGTTACAGTCTGTGCACGACGGCACCTATTGGCGTCATGAACCGGTCCGTCTGACGGTTCTTATTGATGCACCAGCGGATCGAATCGAATCGGTATTGCATCGCCAGCGGGATGTAGCCGCGCTGGTGGATAACCAGTGGGTCAGTCTGCACCGAATGGCTGACCAGGGAATCGTGCGCTATGACAATGGCAGATGGATAGAAGTTGGGTGAAAATAGGGCGGCAAATTACTGCCGCCCTTGAAGTTTTTTACTGATCCGCGTTCAGAAGCTCTGGCTTTTTGAGGGCCTTCTGGAACAGTTCTTTATCCTCGGCGATGGCCATGGCGCAGCGTTCGGCCAGGTCGTCACCCAGCCCCTCGACCTTGCGGCCCAGGAATACCTGAATTTCTTCGGCCAACTCGAGCACTTTGTCTCGTGCGTCGGCTTCGGCTTTTGAAGTGAACAGCATCGTCTCAGGATTTTTCAGTGCCATATCCAGGCCGTCCCTATCAGAAAAGTAGACTGCTTGTACTGCCATGGTTTTTCCTCGCAGTGGGATTGCTTATTACTGTATAAAAATACAGTTTAACCGAATGGCCTTTCGGGTGCCAATCTCATTCAGGAACGCTTCACTGCTTATTTACATTCCCTCACATCCCGGGAATGCCGGGATACGTAAAAGCTATCTGAGCAAGTGTTTTTGCAGGCTTTTGGTACCAATTCCAGCGACTCGAGAGGATGTTCAGATTGTCCGCAGCAGGTTACCCGAAAAGACGAATATTTGTGCCAGCCGCAGTCGCTTTTACCGTAGGCGTGGTCATCAGTCTTGCCCTTGGAAGACTGTTCTATATCGAGGAATCGAAAGCCGTTGAGCTCGAGTTCAAGGCGGACATAGATCAACTTTCCGATAGCATTGAACGCGAGGTTTTGTTGAACCTCGAGATTCTCTATGCGCTGAAGTCAGCCGTGGGAATCATGCCTGAAATGACCCGGGCCCGTTTCGAGACACTTACGAGGAACGTCCTCGATCGATCCCCGGCCATCCAGGCGTTTGCCTGGGCGCCTGTGCTCGAGCAGGAACAACTTAGCGAGTTCTCTCGCAAGCAGGGCGAGGCTTTCCGGAACTTCACTGTTCGCGAGGCAGGATCGGACGGGCTGGTTCCAGTGAGGCAGAGAGCTCTGTACGTTCCAGTTCAATTCATTGAGCCGCTCTCTGATAACCGCGCGGCGCTTGGATTTGATCTTGCCAGTGAAGGCTCCCGCTTCGAGGCGCTTGACCGGGCAAAGGCGACCGGCGAAATGGTGGCGACGGCCGGTATCCGTCTGGTTCAGGAACCGGAGAATCAGCAAGGGTTTCTGGTATTCGCGCCGCTATATAGAGTCAAGTCGGGGGCCACGGCGGCGGAAGATGACTTTGAAGTTCATCATTTCGGCTTTATCAATGGTGTCTTTCGGGTTGGAGAGCTGGTTGAGCAGGCTGTCGGAAGTGAGCTTGGAAGCGATCTTCTGTTGGAAGTGATTGATCGAACGGGGGGAGATGAGAAGCTGCTTTTCAGATCCGGGGATCCAACTTCCGAATCATGGCAGCACGATAATCGATACCGGGCGGGAGAGTTTGAGATTGCGGGTCGTCAGTGGACCGTTGAAGCGGTTCCGTCTGCTCGCTTGATTCGCGAAAAACGCGGTATGCTGCCGGTGTTTGTAGCCTCTTCCGGCATTGTTCTTGTGTGCGTTGTTGTCGGGTATTTCCTGGCAGGTGCCAGACGAAACCTGGCGTTGACGGATGCAAAGGCTCAGTTGGAGCAGATTTCACTTACGGATGCCCTGACAGGGCTCGCTAATCGGCGACATTTCGATACCGTGCTTGAGCGAGAGGTCAGGCGGGCGGGGCGAGACGGTACCCGGTTGTCTTTGATCATGATCGATATCGATTTTTTCAAAGAATACAACGATGAATATGGTCACCCGGCAGGCGATGCTTGTCTGAAAGAGGTCGCGAGCATTCTGAGAGATATGGCAAAGAGGCCCGGGGACCTGGTCGCACGGTATGGCGGTGAGGAATTCGCAATCATCTTGCCGGACACTGCCGATCCCGGGGTGATTGCGGAGTCCTGTCGAAAAGGGGTTCTTGAACGGGCAATGCCCCACGAGCTGTCTTCAGTTGCAGAGTACGTAACCATCAGCCTTGGCCTAACCACAACGGGCGTGGCAACGGAGGTCACGCCCGAGGGGCTGGTCGATAGAGCCGATTCAGCCCTTTATGAAGCCAAGGAATCGGGGCGCAACCGGGTGTGCGTAGGCTGACTCAGTATCTCAGCAACGCTGAGCCCCAGGTGAAGCCGCCGCCGAACGCTTCCAGCAGCAGTACTTCATTGCGCTTGATGCGACCGTCTCTTACCGCTACATCAAGGGCCAGGGGAATGGATGCAGCTGAGGTGTTACCGTGCTCATTGACGGTGACGACCACCTGGTCCATGGACATGTTCAGTTTCCTTGCCGTCGCCGAGATAATGCGGAGGTTGGCCTGGTGGGGGACCAGCCAGTCGATTTCTGATTTCTGCATCTGGTTGGCGGCCAGGGTTTCGTCAACGATCTTCCCGAGGGTGTTGACCGCCACCTTGAACACTTCGTTGCCTTTCATCTCAACGAATGCGCGTCCGGCTTTTACCTGATCGTAGTTGTCCGAAATACCACAGGGTACGTGCAGCAGATCTTCATACTGACCATCCGCGTGGATGTGGGTAGACAGGATGCCGGTTTCCTCATCGGCCTCCAGGATCACGGCGCCGGCGCCATCACCGAATAAAACACAGGTTCCCCGGTCGTCCCAGTCAATGATGCGGGAAAACACCTCAGCGCCGATAACCAGCGCTTTTTTGCTGCTTCCGGTCTTGATGAATTTGTCGGCGGTTGCGAGGGCGTAGACAAACCCGCTACATACGGCCTGAATGTCGAAGGCAGGGCAGCCATGGATTCCCAGGCGGGCCTGCAGGATGCAGGCGGAGCTCGGAAAGATCTTGTCTGGCGTGGAGGTGGCAAACACGATCAGGTCAATGTCTTCAGCCTTGATGCCTGCCGCGTCAATGGCATTCTTTGCAGCCTGCTCGGCAAGGTCTACCGTGGTCTGGCCTTCGATCGCGATGTGCCGCCTTTCAATGCCCGTGCGCTCGCGAATCCACTGGTCGGTGGTGTCGACCATTTTCTCGAGGTCTTTATTGGTAACAATGTTGTCAGGCAGGTAAGAACCGGTGCCGGTAATTCGTGCAAAGGTCATTCGCAAGTGTCCCGAGGCGTAACTGGATAACGTTCTGACATGCTATACCCATGCAACGTCGTGCGTAATTAGCGATTTGTCAAAGACGCCCAGAAACTGGCACGCTCGTCTATGCTGAAGGTGATCAGCTTTGATCAACACTCTGCAAACAAAAGGAGCGTATAACGATGGGCATTTCCAGCCACGAGCTTCACGTAGAATTCCCCCAGTACAAAGACCTTATCCAGGAACTCAAGAGCAATGACCTGAAGTTCAGTGAAAAGCTTCAGGAGTACACGCATCTTGATCACGAAATTGAAGGGCTGGAAAAGAGGGACTCTCCCATTGGCGACGACAAATTGCACCGCATGAAGCAGAAGCGGGCACAGCTCAAGGACGACCTTTACCAGGTGCTGATTTCAAACGCCAAGGCGTCGTGAAACTGCAATTAAAATGACACCATTCTGAAACGCTAAAATGCCGGGAGCCCCTGTTTATAGGGGTTTCCAAGTATTCAGAAAACTCCTTGGCAAGCCTAGAATAGGATCCTAATTAAACAAGGTCCCGGTTTTACCGACCGAATTCTGGGTTGACTAAGGAGTAATAAAATGAAAAGAGCTGCTTCTCTTTACAAAGGCTGGCGGATGAAGCGCAACTTTGTCCATTTGGTAATGACAATGGATCGCCGTTTGCTGAACGATGTGGGATTTTCCCCGGAGCTCGTTGAACAGAAATTGAGCACCCCGTTCTGGAAATTCTGATCGGTAGACGCGATCGAGTGTGGATAAGGTAACCTTCTGAGTTGGTTGAAAAATAACCGGCTCGGAAGGTTACATGTTGTCACAATAATGAAATATGCCCTTGTTCTTAAAGTATTTTTATCTCGAAAAAGTCTAAGAAAATTGATCTGAATCTGTATTCTCTATTATCGGATCAGCTTATAGTTACGCTACCTCCAGAACCAGACCGGTTCACCCCGAAAGGAGAGCTTGACGATGATCCAGGAATTCCTTCAAAGCACCTTACCTCTAGACTCTTCCGTAAGCCTCAGACGTTCTGACACAGATCCCGACAAAGAAATGGCCAGGGCCCACAGTGAAGCCTTTGAAATCGTTTCAGATGACGGTGAAACCGTCGGCTTTGTGAAAGCCTGGGAAGATGACCCCAGCTTTCGTGGTTATGTCCATTTCGACTCTGAAGGCAACGTGATCGACTGGAAAGTCTTCAAAGACCGGTTGCAGAGCTGAGGCTCACACCAGCCAACCGAAAAAGAAGTCGAACAACTTGCTGAAAAAGCCGCCCCCGGTGCTCTGAGGTTTCTCGGCAGCCGTGGGTGTTGATGCGGTGGTCTCTTCCTCGATTGGCTGGGCTTTCCTGGTATCGGTTGCTTCCTGCTCGGCGTATCCCGCGCTGGTTGGTTCCGTAGGGAGCTGGGCCAGCACCGGGTCTGGTTCTTCGTTGACTTCCGGTGTTGTTACTTCGGCGACCACAGGTTCCGGCGTGGGGTCTGGCGTTGGGGCTTGGGGTTCTGAGGACGCCTTTTCCTCAATCGTAACTTCAGGTTGTTTTGAAGTATCCGCAGTAGATACCTGTTTTTCCTGCGTTTTAATGTCAGGTGAGGGTGTCTGGGCAACCTGCTCGGAAGGAGTTCGAGTGGGTGTCGCCACAGGTTGAGGCGCAGGCTCCGGCTCCGGCTCTGGCTCTGGCTTCGGTTCAGCTCTGGCAACGGCAGGAGAATCGGGTGCCGGCTCGGGCAGGGACAAACCAAGCTTTGCCATTGATGCCTTTCGACTGCCGACCGAATTTGCCGCGATGGTTGCGCTCGAAGTTTTGGCCACGCCGAGTGCTTCCAGTGTTGCTGCATCCAGGTTGCCGTTGGTTTGCAGCCCATTCTTATCTTGATAGGCGCGTATGGCAGTTCGGAGTTGTTCATCGATCCAACCATCCGCGCGTCCGACATCATGGCCGGCCCCGTAAAGCGCATTCTCTGCGGCGAAAATAACTTTCTCGGGTTCGGCGGCTTGGGCCGTGCCAAGGCAGGCAGCCGCTGTCAGTATGGCGAGGGCAGGGCTGCGTACGCCTGCCTTCCGGGATGATTGAGAGCGCGTCATGGCGGGATACCTCCGGGCGGTCCATTTCCGGTTACATTGTGTAACTTGAAGCCCCAAGGTATCAGGTAATTATGGACGCGCTCGTGAAGTGGTTAACATCTGCAACCATTGTCCGCTCAGGATTCGCTGGCGCGGAAGCGTCTCACCAGAGTGTTCAACTCATCAGCCATGGTGGCCAGCGATTGGCTTGAATGGTTTACCTGGGAGATATCCCCGGCGAGTTCTTCAATGGCACTACTGCTTATCTCCACATTTTGAGTCATCTCGGATGCCGTGGCTCTCTGCTGTTCGGTGGCGCTGGCTATCTGGGTTGTCATTTCGACGATGCTGTTTACCGCGGCCAGAATATCGGTCAGTGCTTCGCCGGACTTGCTCGCCTCCTCGCTGGCTTCTTCGGCCATCTGCTTGGCCTTGCTCATGTCTACAACTGCACCGGCTGCGCCACTTTGAAGTTGTGACACAATGCGCTCGATATCGACGGTTGATTCCTGCACCCGTTTGGCCAGCCCGCGGACCTCGTCGGCAACCACGGCAAAACCCCGTCCTGCCTCGCCGGCACGGGCCGCTTCGATAGCTGCGTTCAAGGCCAGAAGGTTGGTCTGTTCTGCAATGCTCTGAATCACCGCAAGCACATTGCCAATCTCGGCTGACTCGTTTTCCAGCTGCTGGATGCGCGTCGAACCTTTTTCTACCTGATTGGCAAGGTTAGTGACTGCTCTGATGGCAGAGCCAACGGTTTCCTGGCCGGAATCGGCAAGAGATGCTGCCTTGCGGGCGGATTCGTCAGTTTCGCTGGTGTTCGAAGCGATTTCTTCAGAGGTCGAGACCATTTCCTGCATGGCGGCAGACACCTGAGTGATCTGATCGCGCTGCTGTTCAGAGTTGGCGGTCGTGCGCTCCGTGATGCCGGAGAGGGATTCCGACTCACCTGTGAGTTGGCGCGAAGCCCTCACGATTTGTGAGATTGTCTTCTCGAGGGTTTCCAGGAAGGTGTTGACGGCACCAATGAAGTCACCGATTTCGTCCGGGCGACCCGGGGTCAGCCTGGTGGACAAGTCGCCGTTATTGTTGGCGATGTCGTCGAGATAACCGAGGATTTCGGTTTTGGCACGTTTGACGCTGACACCCATCATCCGACTCATCAGCACAGCGACGATCAGGCCAAGCACCAACGACACAAAGAACGCAATCAGCGTGAACCTTAGGGCGAGGTCGGTCTCGGCACTGGCGACGTCAGCCTCTACTTCCAGCGAGTCAAATATTGTGGACTCCAGTTCTCTGGCCATTCGGGCAATTTCTGGACCCAGCACATCCAGTTTGTCTTTCTTGACGCTGACCACAATGCTTTGCTGGTCCAGCATCTTCTCGACCGCCGCCTGGTAGTTGGCCAGTTCTTCAACGACGGTGTCCATATAGACCTGAACAAAGTCAGGACCATCTTCGGGTTCCAGCAGCTCCAGCGCATCGGCCAGGTCTTCGATTGCCCAGCCGAGGGCTTTCTGGGAGTCCTCGTCGCCGTTGGACAGGTAACGCTGGGCGGTCAATTGCATGACCATGGCATCGTTGAGGAGCTGCTCAAGGCCGGCCCGAAGATCGCTCTCGGGTTCCCGGTTGGCAACGCCGTTAAGGGCCATTCTTAAAGCCTTGGTGGCGTTTGGACCGTGAACGTCCAGTTCGTCCTTTATGATCGACAGAACCTGGCGTTTTGCCGGAACCAGCTCGTTCCTGAAGGCGCTGATGTACTCACCGGTGCTGCTGTTGATACGGTCCACCAATTTGGCGGCATCTGGGTCCTGTATATTCTCCTGGGCCCTGGCCATCACTTCATTGAATTCCCCCTCCAGCTCATCGAAATAGCTGAGTGTTTCTTCATCGCCGGTGGAGAAATAATCGAACACCCGAAGCCGCATCCGATAAACACTGATAACCGACTCTGTGCCAATCGCCGTATCCGGCGCCAGGTCTCGGGCGACCTTATTCATGCGTTGGTCCAGTTGCTGAAATTCGGAAACGCTGAAAAACGTCACTGAAGCGAACAGCGCGAGGATAAAAACCGGCGCAATCAGTAGCTTGCCGGGGACACCTAATTTCCGTTCTACAGATTCGAGGAAAGAGGAAGCCAAAATACTACCCTTTTATCGGATTGTTTTAATGGTTAACGGCAAGGCCGATCAAACCTGAAGTGTTACGTTCGGTTGGTTAGATCGGCGCATTGGTTGTGCAAGATTCTTGACCGGACCCTAGTCAACAAAATTGGCCTGACTGGCAATCATGGGCGACAGCTGCAGATTCCAGTGATCAAGGCCGCTTTCGCTGTAGACATAATGGCCACTGATGGATTTAAGTTGCGGTATCTGGTCTGGTCTCATGCCATTGAGGATCAGCGATGCCAGTCTTGCTGCGGTGAGGCCTTCCTGATGAGCGGATATGGTAAAACCGCCAATGCTCTGTTCCTGCCCAACAAAGATATCCCAGAAGGAGAAAAGCGGAAGCTGAGCGCTGTAGTAGGCCTCTTTGAGCAGTTCATAAGGAGTAGCGTAGTTGCCGTCCTTGTCCCGGATGGTGTGGTGGGTTCCCAGAACCACGGCGTCATAGCGCTCATGAGCGTTTACCACCGATTTCAGCCAGGTATCCCGGTCGTTGGTCAGAACGATATCCAGGTCCGAGCCGTAAACAGTGGCCTGGCGTTTGTCACCGAAATATTCGTTCACTGCATTGCGCATGGTGGGTGAGTCATCCATCAGCACCAGGAAGCGATCCCTCTGCCGAAGGACTTTTCGCAGATGCCGGATACTGTCGGCGAAGAAGGGGCGTTCCAGTATTCCGGTAACCAGAGGGTGCTCAAGGGTAGGGTGCTGAACCGGGCCACCATTCACTCCCAAAAATACCACCGGAATCTCGCGCTGCACCAGATGCTCCGCCATCAGTGAAAATGCATTGTCATCACCCAGGATGGCCACATCCGGCTTGATCTCGGCGATCTTGCCCTGAATCTCAGCCACCTTGTCTGGCCATTCGGGCTTGGGCAGGCGTTTGGTGTCCAGTTCAAAGACCTTTATGTCGTGGTCCTTCCCAAGAACCGAACGGACAGCCTCAATGTAATCGGCATCCCATTTGTATTCGATGTGATAGCTTTGAACGATAACGACGGTTTTGGCAAAACACAGGGGGCTGACCAGCAACAGAGCCAGGAGGAGAAATCGCATAGTTGTTCCTTATTGTTATCCGAGCAAACGTGAAAAACAGTCTTTCTTAACGATTTGTTCTTCAGGCAGTTTTTATCGTTATATCCGGTTCTGATACAGGAACCATGCCAGTTGCCAAGTCATTGTTTTTACGTGTTTTCAGGAGCCTTGAGCGGTTTCGTTCACTGATTTTGGAAATGAAGTGTCCTGTGGCTGGGACATCTCGGGAGTTTCCTGATTGAAATTGTCGGCTTTACCGGACAAAGCGTCCGAAACAGCGGACAAAACGGATGGGATCGGCCTGGCGTCTAAGCGTGCTCGGACCTGGGGTTGCGCGGGTAATACCGGTCGGGCAAACGCTCGATATGCGGGAAAAAGCGCGTGTCCTTGTAGGGCATCTTCATATATCCGGAAACTCCGAGCCCGGTGATCTGTTCGACAGCGGAAAGAATTTCATCCAATAGCCGAGTAAACTCCGCTTCCCGGTCGGGATCCAGCAGCCGGTAGTGGCTGTGAATCTTTAGATGCCGGGGCAGGGCTTCGAAGATAATCATGCCGGTGTGGTGGATGTCGTTCAGGGCCTCCAAAGCGTGGATTATGATATCAGGCAGAACCAGAAACTCCTCCGGATCGGGGCCGTCCTCGAAGTAGGAATGCACGCGGCTTTCATCCTCCACCTCCGGCGCAGCGCTGACCTCGTAATGCAGTTTCATTCCCGGTGACAGGAGAAAGGGTTGATCCGGCTCGTCACGGTCGATGTGCAGAGTGTTCCGGGCGTTAAACAGGCAGCTTTTGAAAATACCTTGTCGGTAAATGGCCTGGGCGAGGTAAACCATGTTGTTGACCGCCTGAACAAATGCTGACTTCAGTGCCGGATCGTGCAAGTTCAGCGACGTGTCGATGTAGATTCCATCGGTTTCCCAACGCACGGCCAGACCACCTTCCACCGGATAGCGCCCCAGGCGGCTGACGGCCGCCAGAAAGGCTTTCTCGGTTTCGCCCATGCCCTGCATGAAGTTCTTGTAGTAGCGGTCGAGCTGAACGTCGTTAACGTCGTTGAGGGTTTCCGGCGCTCCCTCTTCCCGGAGGAAGGATTTGCGGGAACTGTAAACCACGGTGTCGATTTCCTGGTCCGAGGCTCGAACCCAAACCGGTACCTGGGCCGCGACCGGCTTTTCGGGCAGATCGATCATCACCGTGCGAGCCATCCGCGGCATTTCCCTGAGGTAGTAATCACCGGCTTTGCGCCGCGTGTCAGGATCCGGCGACAGCATGCCATCGAGCATCCTGGCAAATTCCATGGGCAGCCCCAGAGAGGTAGCCGGGATCGCCCGGTGACCAAAACGGCAGGATTGCGCCGAAGCGAGGGCATAGAGCGTGCCGGCCGCACCCTGTTCGTCAAACCGCGGCGAAGACAGGCCGCCGTTGAGCTGTTCCTCACCAATAAAATAGACATCGCCTAGCCGCGCGTTGGTTTGCTGCAGGTTGTCGGACATCAGCTCCATCACGTTGGCGGTAATGAACTGCTGGTTAGCGTCCAGCTGGGCAAACACCGAGGAGCCCCAGTCAATTAGCGCGATGTTTTCGGTACTGGCGTCGAACACCAGATTGGAGGGCTTGATATCACCGTGAACGATCGGTCTTCCGGCAGGGCCGTTTTCCCGGCGCAGGTTGCGCAGGATGTCGGCAAGCTGGTCGGCAATGCGGATAATGAGTCGTGGCTTCAGGCGGCCATCACGCAGGGATACCTCTTCCAGATTCAACCCGGCAGCCCGTTCCATTACCAGAATCGGTTGGTTATTGGCTCGCTGGTAGGAAATCAGCCGCGGCACCCTGGGGTGACGGACCTGCTCAAGAATGTACGCTTCGTCTTCAAGCCGGTCCTGCAGATGTCTGGGCAGGTTGATGCGGGTGAATTTGAACACATGTTCCGGGCCGCCGATGGCCGTGCCCGGCAGGCGGCCGGCAAAGACAAAGCCGTAAGCGCCCTTACCAATCAATTCGATGTCCTGATAGCCGAGTTGGCGGAGCTGGGCGGCGCAAAGCGCCACCCAGTCCTTGAGCTTCTTGGCATCATCATGGCTGAGCAGATAGATCGACTGCTCTTCGGGGATGTAGAACTGCTGCAGTTGAGTCTTCTGCGCCATGATAAACCGTCAGCCCATGTGCAGCAGCATGGTTTGGGGCGATTCCAGGTAGCCTTTCCAGCGATTGCAGAAGCGGGCGATGGTGCCGCCGTCGATAATGCGATGATCGCCGGCCCAGCTCACCGTCATGATGGCCCGTTCCACCACCTGGCCGTTGGCGTCAAACCGGGGCAGTTTCTGGGTGCGTCCCAGGGCCACAATAGCCACTTCGGGTGCATTGATAATGGGTGCGGCGTAGGTGCCACCCAGTGCGCCAATGTTGGAGATGGTGATGGTGCCGCCCTTGAGGTCTTCCTGGCTGACTCGGCCGGATCGGGCCGCATCGGTCAGGCGCGCTACCTCGTCGGCAATCCCCAACAACGAGAGGCTTTCCACGCCTTTGATGTTCGGCACCGTCAGGCCCGCTTTGCCATCCACCGCCATACCGATATTGCACTGGGGCAGGTAGTGAATCTCCGTGACGTCATCGTTGAGCTGGCTGTTGAGCACCGGGAATTCCTGGATCGCCAGGGCCATGGCCTTCATGAAGAAGGGCATGAGCGTCAGTCTCGAACCCCGTGCTTCTGCCTCCGGTTTCAGTTGTTCCCGTAGCTTGAGCAGATCGGTGACATCAATATCCTCGCTGTAGATAAAGTGAGGAATGGTGGTGGCCGATTTGACCATGCTTTTCGCCATCGCAGCTTTGATGCCGCGGATAGGTTCGACTCGTACTTCCTGTTCGCCGACAGGTGCCCTGCGGGAACTCCCAGTTTTGGGAGTTTGAGTTTCCTCGGCGGGGCTTGGAGCCTGTTCCTGCCTGGGACCTTCCTCGATATGGGCCAGTACATCGGCTTTCAGGACACGACCATCCTTGCCCGATCCCTCGATATCCGAGAGGTTGAGCTCGTGCTCCCGAACCAAGCGACGGACAGCCGGGCTGGCCGGAATACGCTGTCGGCTCGCCGTAGCAACCGGTGAGGCCGTTGCGGTTGAGAGTTGCGCAGCGGGCTCCGGTTTGGCTCTGGACTCATCCGGCTCTTCCCGGTCACGGGGAATGAACGCGAACAGGGGCGCATGAACTTTGGCCATCGCCTGCTGTTGGTGATAAAGCTTGGTTACCCGCCCGGCTTTGGGAGCAGTAATTTCGACCATGGCCTTGTCGGTCATAACGTCCACGACAGGCTGGTCTTCCTCAATCTCATCACCTTCGGCGACGCGCCATTCCACCACCTCGCACTCGACAATCCCTTCGCCGATATCCGGCAGGATAAAGTCCTCGGTGGCATTATCTCCGGACTCGGTGTCGGAGGTAGATTGCTTTTCAGCCGCGGGGGCAGCAGCCTTTGGCTCCGCAGGCTCTGGAGAGCTGGCAGCCGGTGCTTGGCGACCACTTTCGCTCTCATCCACCAGTTCAAACAGCGGGGCATGAACCTTGGCGATATCGCCTTCCTTATAGTAAAGGCGTGTTACCCGGCCCTTGTAGGGCGCCGGAATTTCCACCAGGGCCTTGTCAGTCATTACCTCGGCGACCGGCTGATCTTCTTCGATCAAATCGCCTTCACTGACCAGCCATTTGACCAGTTCACATTCCACGATACCTTCGCCGATATCGGGCAGAATAAAATCACTCATAGTCGCTCTCCTGTCCTGATATCAGCTTAGAATTCAACGCTCGCCCTGATGGCCTCGTAGACCTTCAGGTGATTGGGCAGGTGCTCTTTTTCCAGCACCAGCGGGAACGGGGTGTCCATCCCGGTTACCCGAGCGATCGGAGATTCCAGATACAGGAAACAGCGCTCCTGAATCGTGGCAGCGATTTCACCGGCGAAGCCGCCGGTCAGGGGAGCTTCGTGGGTGACCACCAGCCTTCCGGTCTTGAACACGGAGTTGGCCACGGTTTCCACATCCCAGGGCAAGATGGTCCTCAGGTCGATGACCTCACAGGAAATACCATCCTTCTCGGCCCGTTCTACGGCCTGATCGATAACTTCCATCTGGGCGCCCCAGCCCAGAACCGTCACATCCGTGCCTTCCTTGGTGACTTCGGCTTCACCCAGGGGCAGGCGGTAGTCCTCGTCGGGTACTTCACCCACCGAGGCCCGGTAAAGCCGCTTGGGCTCGAAGAACAGGGTCGGGTTGGGATCGTGGATAGCGGCCAGCAATAGCCCTTTGGCCTGATGCGGGTTGCGTGGTACCACGATTTTCAGGCCCGGCGTGTGGGCAAAGTAGGCCTCCGGTGACTGGGAGTGGTACAGGCCGCCGGCAATGCCGCCGCCGTAGGGGGCGCGAATGGTTAACCCGCCCACGTTGAACAGGTTGCCCGAGCGGTAGCGGAACTTGGCGGATTCGTTCACGATCTGATCAAACGCCGGGAAGATGTAGTCGGCGAACTGGATCTCGGCTACGGGAACAGAGCCCTGTGCCGCCAGACCGTTGGCAAACCCGATGATGCCTTGCTCTACCAGGGGCGTGTTGAAGCAACGGGCCTTGCCGTACTTCTGTTGCAGGTTGCTGGTGGCACGGAAAACGCCGCCAAAGACACCCACGTCCTCACCGAAACACAGTACTCGCTCGTCTTCCGCCATGGCGGTGTCCAGGGCGTTGTTGATGGCCTGGAGCATATTCATCTTCGTCATCTTATGCTCCTCCCTTGGCGTGTTTGGCACTCTTCGGGTACTCGTCCGGATACCGGCGAATATGCGCCTTCAGTTTGTCGAACTGCTCAGCCAGCGCCGGCGGGACTTCGTCATAGACATCACTGACCAATGATTCAAGCGGTGGTGGCGGCCGTTTCTGCGCCCGTTTCATGGTTTCGAGCACTTCCCGGCGCATGTTCTCCTGCAGCTGCTTTTCGTCGTCCTCACTCCACCACTTCTTGCTTTCCAGCCACAGACGCATGCGCAGTATCGGATCTTTTTCCCGCCATACTGCCTCTTCATCCTTACTCCGGTAGCCGGACGGGTCGTCTGATGAAGAGTGGGCCGCCAGGCGATAACTCATGGCCTCGATCAATACAGGACGGTTGTGTTCTACGGCCAGCTTGCGGGCCTCTTGAGTGGCCTGATACATCGCCAGAATGTCGTTACCGTCCACCCGGATCACATCCATCTTGTAACCGTAGGCCCGGGGTGCAACGCCGTCGGCTGCAAACTGTTCGGCGGCCGGTGTGGAAATAGCGTAACCGTTGTTCCGGCACAGGAAGATCACGGGCACCCGATGAACCGCAGCCATGTTCAGGGCCGCGTGGAAATCGCCCTCGGAAGCGGCGCCTTCGCCAAAATAGGTAATGGTGCAATGACCTTCGCCGCGAAGTTTCTGACCGTAAGCATAGCCCGTGGCCTGGGGAATCTGGGTGGCCAGCGGTGAAGAGATGGTCATGTAGTTCAGCTTTTTCGAGCCATAATGGACCGGCATCTGGCGACCCTTGCCATAGTCCATCTCATTGCCGAACAGCTGGTTCATGAATTCGTCGATGGTAAAACCGCGGTAGGCGAGGGCACCTTGCTCCCGATACTGCGCCATAATCATGTCGCCATCATCCAGCGCCGCCGCGCTGCCAATTACGGCCGCTTCTTCACCGGTGCACTGCATGTAAAAGCTCAGGCGGCCCTGCCGTTGGGCGGCAAGCATGCGTTCATCAAGAATTCGGGTGGTAACCATGGCCCGATAGATACGAAGGGCCTTGTCTTTGTCGAGATCAGGAGCCTTGGCGCTCTTGTAGAGCTTGCCGTCCTGTTTCAGAAGCCTGAACGTGGGAATACGGAATTCCGCACCGTCGGTAAACACTGGGGAATACACAACTTTGGACTTTGTTGTTGTCATAATCCTCTTCCTGGGGTAGTGGCCTGAGGAACAAACACTCCTTGTGGGAGTGTAGTTAATGTCATTGTAGACAGCCTGGCAGAATCTGGTGTGATTCGTGCCAGGTGATGTTTACCTTAACGTAAACTGCTGGACAGGGGTAGACCCCCGTTGAGAGATTTTAAGTGATGAGTAACCGCTGTCTCCGCGTTTTCCGCGCCTGGCGAAGCGTGCTACCGTCAAGGTATACACTTTCAACGGATTCAGCCATTTGACTCACGCGGGCAGGTTTTAATGAACGTAATCATTATCGGCGCAGGAATAATGGGCACCACTTTCGCCACCCTGGCGAAAGAGTTGGCGCCGGAACTGGATATCACCATTCTGGAAAGACTGGACGGCCCCGGGGCCGGGAATTCCTGGGTGTTCAATAACGCAGGTACCGGGCACGAGGCGAACTGTGAGCTGAACTACACACCGGTGGACGAAGAGGTCATTTCGGTCGAAAAGGCGGTAAAGATTCACGCCCAGTTTAACGTGGCCAAGCAGTTCTGGGCCTATCTGATCCAGAAGGGCGCTATCAAGGATCCCAAATCCTTCATCAACCAGACCAAGCACTGCACCATCGTCTCGGAACCGTCGATTCAGGAACTGAAACTCCGCTTCAAGGAGATGTCGGCGCATCATTTCTTTGAGCAGATGCGCTATTCAGAAGACTTCGACGAGATCAAGAGCTGGATTCCCTACACCATGGAGGAGCGGCCGCGCCATGAGAAGATGGCGGCGACGGTTATCGAAACCGGCACGGACGTCAACTTTGGTGCGCTGACAGAGCAAATGGCCCGGCACGCCGTTGACGACCTCGGCGTAAAGATTGAATACGGCACCCACGTGAAGCGCGTACATCGCAGCCCGGCCGGTAGCTGGCTTGTGGAAACCCAGAACAGGGGAGGTGATCGACAGTACAAGGCGGATGTTCTGTTCGTCGGTGCGGGCGGTGGTGCATTCCCGATCCTGAAAAAGAGCCATCTGCCTTTTGCCCGTCGTTTCACCGGTTTTCCCGTTGGCGGGCGTTTCCTGCAGGCCGAGATCACCGCCGAACAGGCCAAGCAATACAGGGCCAAAACCTACGGTAAGGCAAAGGTGGGTGCACCGCCGATGTCCGTTCCGCACCTCGATCTGCGGGTATCAGACGGAAAGTATTACCTTCTGTTTGGCCCGTTCGCCTCGTTCAAACCGGTACTGGAAAGAGGGCGGGGGTTCCTCGACTACCTTCGCTCAATGCGCCTCCACGATATTCCGAGCCTGCTGAACGTCGCCCTGGAGCACTTCCCTCTGGTCAAATATCTGGTTTCAGAGACCTTCAAGGGCGAAAAGAGCATGTTCGAAGAGCTGGACAGCTTCGCTCCGGGCATGAGTAAGAAGTTCAACTGGAAAGCGGTTGAGGCTGGCCAGCGGGTACAGATCATCCGGGATGGGGACCTGCAGATGGGCACCGAGATCCTGGTATCCAGTGACAAGACCTACGGTACCTTACTCGGCGCATCCCCGGGTGCTTCGGTGTCGCCGGAGGTCATGCTGCGTTGCCTGGAACAGCTTTTGCCGTCTATTTTTACCAGTGAGCAAGCGGAAAAGAAGAAGAAAGAAATATTCCCCGAAGATAACCTGGAGGCGCTAGCGAAGAATCCCGACCGATACCGGGAGATCCGGGATTTGGTCAATGAGCGGTTGGGTATCAAGCCGTCGGCATCACAGCAGGACTGAACAGGCCAACAAATAACAGGGAGATTTCCATGGACAGCAGAATCAGTGTCACCTCGCCTCTTGTGATCCTCCACGGCGACGAAATGGCCCAGGTTGCGTTTGACCATATTCTGAAGAAGTTCGTGAATTCACGGCTTGATATTCAGCTTGAAGAAATCGACCTGTCTGCGGAAAACCGACTGTTGACCAATGGCCAGGTAGTCATCGATGCCATTGATGCCCTCCAACGTCATGGTGTGGGAGTCAAAAATGCCGGCATGACCGTTAACCGGCAGCAGCTCGAGGACTTGCTCCGTAAGCATCCGGATGTGGACGGCAACAACCTGCACCCGCTGGCGACCAAATCGCCAAACGGCGCTATCCGGAAGGGCATCAGTGGCAATATAACCCGGGAAGACATCAAGTTCCGTAACCTCAACATTCGCCGTCCGGAATGGGTAGGGCGCGACATTGAGGTGGATACCATGGAATTCGGTGGCATCAAGGACAGTTTTAACCAGCTATCCATGGCAACCGGTGTGGTCAAGCTGATGTTTGTCGGGAGTAGTGGAGACCCTGTAGAGCTGCATCGCCGAGAGATTCGCAAGGGCGATCCCTGGCTGTTGGCAACCAATGACCTGGAGGACGTTAAAGCCTGGGCACATCGCTTCTTCCAGCGAGCTATTGCCGAGAAACGGGATGTCTACCTGGGCCTGAAAGACACCGTGATCCCCGGCTACGACGGCGCCATGAGAGCAGCGATCGAGGACATCTACCACAGTGACTACAAGAAGCAGATCGAGGATCTGGGTCTGAAGTACTTCTACGAGCTGATTGATGCCCAGGCTGCACGAATTGTTTCCAACCCACCGAAGCGAGCGCTGTGGGGCGTTCCGGACAACACCACCGGGCGTAAATTGCTCAAGCTGGTGAACCAACTCAAGGAATTTGGTATTCCGGGCCGGGGTGCTCATGTGTCAATTTCTCGCATGAGTGCCGGGGGCGGCGACCAGTACGGCAGCTTCAACATGGCGGCAAAGGAAGATGGCATTCTCAAGGTGATCGTCGACGGTGACGAGAAGCATGCCCGCCGGGTCAGAAAAGGCGATCCGATGCTTCTCATGTCTAATGACCGCGAGGCCATCAAGGACTGGGTTCTGCAAGTGTTCCGGGATGCCTCGCGCAAGGACAAGGAGGTGTATTTTGGTCTAAAGCGCGAGTACATGGAGTACGACGAAGTCTACAGCGATGTGATTACCGAAGTGCGCCGCGAGTTGGCCAGTGAGGACACGCCGCCACCATCGTTTATGATCATGCGGCCTTCGAGCCAGCTCAAGAAGATGATCACCGATCCTCCCAGAAATGCGCTGTATCCGTCCCAGAACCTGGATGGGGACATCTTCTCGGACATCTCAGCGGCGCTCGGCGGCAGCCTGGCGACCGCCAGTTCCATCATCGAGAGCAAGGACGGCACCATGTTGTTCGAGGCGCCCCATGGCACGGCACATGATCTTTACCTGAAGTATCTTGAGAGTGACGGAAAGATCGCCCACTTCAATCCATCTGCGTTGATCTTCGCGCTGGCCAACGCCCTGGAAACTGTCGGTGAGCGAGAGGGTAACGAACCTTTGAGCCAGTACGCCGTTCAATTGAAGGCCGCGTTAACGGATACCGTCGACAGCGGAATTGTTACTGCCGATTTGAAGGGTAAAACCGTTGATCCGGATTCTGAACAGGTGGTGGATATGATTGGCTTTCTGGAGTCGGTGGAAAAGGCGCTCGGATGAAACCTCAGAAAAAGCCAAGCCCCCTTTTTAAAAAAGGAGGCGCGATGTAACACCTGGGCCAGTCGGGTTACTGATAGCAAATGGGATATCATTTTTTAGAACCTCGGGAGCCCGCCATGGCGCACAAGTTTGCCGAAATCGCGTTCACCAGAATGGTAAAGCAGGTCCAGGAAAAGATGGGCAGCCGTTCAGGGTATTCATCCATTGAGTCCGGGCCTGACCGCAACAATCTGCTGAGAGACCGCGAGCGTGGATTCATCGAGGCCCGTGACAGCTTTTACATTGCCAGTGTCAGCGAAACCGGTTGGCCCTACATTCAGCACCGGGGAGGACCGGCCGGTTTTTTGAAAGTGATAGATCAATCGACAATCGGCTTTGCCGATTACTCCGGCAATCGCCAATACATCACCACGGGCAACGTGCTTACCAATGACCGAGTCGCTCTGTTCCTGATGGACTACCCAAACAGAAGGCGGCTGAAACTGCTCGGGCGGATGGCACTGGTCGGCTCAGACCAGCCTGAGATTCTTGAGCAATTGCAGGATGGCGATTATAACGCCCAGGTAGAGAAGGGCATGATCATTCGAGTTGAAGCCTTTGACTGGAATTGTCCGCAGCATATTACCCCTCGCTATACTCAATCAGAGGTCGAAGCCCTGCTCGAGGCCATGCGTGATTGAGGCTGTAGAGGTGTCAGAGGGTCGACTGGAGTTTACTGCTGTAGCGCCGGAGCTTTCCCACGGTCTCTGACCAGTCATCTGCACCCACCATGTTGGTGAACTCATCGTGAGCTTCCTCCCACCTGGCCAGTGCCTGCACGTAAATGTCTTCGCCCTCCGTCGTCAATGAAAGCCCCAGTGAACGCTTATGCCCTGTAGGCTGGGATTGCAGAAATCCCTTGGCGATTAGTTTTTCAACCGTGCGCTGAAGGGATGTGCGCTCCATTCCGAGGAGCTCAGCCAACTCGTTAATAGAGTTTGGCGGCGACAGTTTGATGGCATTCAGAATAGAGAACTGCGTAATCCTGAGGCCGGTGTCCGAAAGATGATGGTTGTAATGACGGGTTACCAGCCTGGAAAACACGCGGGAGTAGAGAGCGGCGCAGGTTCTGGCAACGTAAAGAGGCGTTGTTTCCTGGTCTAATGAGTGCCCGGACACGATGGGTTTCCCTGTGTTTAAGTGTATATGCATGATGCTAGGTGGAAGTGCCCGTGATGTCCAGTCAATCGAACCAAATGAGTTCAGGGAATCTTGCTTGGTTTCAGTAACAGTCGGGCCTCCAGGGCGTCTGAGAAACAGGTATCACGTTCTCTCCGATGTCCTCTTTAAACACAAGCGAGGCACCATGAAAAATCAGGAACTCAACTTGTTGCATGTCTTCAGCGCCATCATGACTGAAGGCTCCATTACACGAGCGGCGGACCGCCTGGGCATGACCCAGCCTGCGGTTTCGAATGTAGTTTCCCGAATGCGCATCGCCTGGAAGGATCCTCTATTTGTTAAACGGGGAAGGCAGGTGGAGCCGACGTCCTATGCGCAAAGCCTGTGGGACCAGATCCGCAACCCGCTCCATGAACTGTCCAATGCAGTGAACTCAACCCGATTCACGCCGGGCGAATCCCGCAGGACGTTCAGGATAGCGGTCACCGATCTGATACTTGAAATGGTCTGGCAACCGCTGGTCTCCGAATTGCAGCAGTGTGCGCCCGGAATTGATCTGCACGCCGTGCCTTTTTCGCCGGCCACCGCAGCGAATCATCTGCGAGAAGCGAGTGTCGACTTTGTGATTGGCTTTTTCGAGCAGCATGATCACAGCCTGAGAAGCCTCTGGCTCTTCGAAACCGGTTATGTATTGGCCATGAGAAGCGGCCATGACCTGAGTGGTCGGCCCGTGGACCTGGATTCGTTTCTGAATGCCCAACACCTGCTGGCAACCATGTCTGGTGAGGCCCACGGTGTTGTCGACGATACATTGAACCGGCGTGGTCTGGAGCGACGCGTTGCGGTAACCGTCAACCACTTTTCTGCCGTTCCAAACCTGCTCCGAAACTCGGATCTGGTTGCAACCATTCCGGAAGTCATCACCGGTGACTGTGAATTCTGCGCGGGTATTTCGATTACCAGTCTGCCAATTGAGGTGGAGCCGACCAATCTCTATCTGGCATGGCATACCCGTCACGACCGGGACCCCGGCATTATCTGGATTCGAAGCATGATCGAGCGAGTGGCGAAGGCGTGTTGGGAAAAAGCCATGGCCGCCAGAGAGCTTGATTGCGGACCACTGACAGTGATTAATTCCGGTCTGGACAATCGGCCCATTAACTAGAACACCTGTCCATTTGTCGGGGTGCTCCGGTGGTTAGTATTTCTCTCGTAGACATCAACCACTGGAGAAACCCATCATGAAAAATGTAACTGTCAAAGCACTGCTTGTTGTTTCCATCGCCCTGATTTCCGCCTCCGCCAGCGCGTCTCTGGCGGACCGCAAGTCAGACATCGACGACTATAGCCAGTCCGTCAGTAGCCCGTACAGTGGCCAAAAGGTCATCCGCGGGCAGGTTGTTCTGAAGTAAACGCTGCACCAAAAGAAAAACGGGCAAGGATTCAGAATCCTTGCCCGTTTTTTGTTTCACAGCGATCAAGCCACGTTGGCGTTTTCCTCAGCTTCGGTGTTATTAGCCTCGGCGGCTGTCGCGTTCAACTTTTTCCATTCCCTGGGCGTCATGCCCGTATTCTTTTTGAAGGCCCTGGAGAACCCGGAAGCGTCTTCATAGCCAACTTCGAAACAAATAATCGACATGGGCTTGTCTTTCAGAATGAGCTTCTTGGCAGCAGAGATACGGGCATTCTGGACGTATTCGCCAGGTGCTAGGCTAAGCACATTCTTGAAGTGTTGTATGAAGGTTGATCGGGACATGGTCGCCACGTCAGCCAGCTTATCAACCGAAAGATCTCCATTCAGATTGCTGTCGATGCAATTCAGCACCTTGCTCAGCTGACGGTCCGCGAGCGCGGATAGCATGCCCTTGGGTGTTTCCCCCCCGGAAACGATATGCCGGAGCACATTTACGAAAATGACCTCAACGAGTCGGTTCATAACCGCGTCCCGCCCTTCCTGGGCTGCTTCGGCTTCCGCGAACAACACATCTACGAATGAGCCAAGGCCCTGAACGGAAGACAGGGGAAGTACAACGGAAGGAGGCAGCGCCTGGAGGACCGGGTTTCGGGAACCAGTCTGAAACTTGATCGAGGCGCAAATCATCTCGGCACCTTCCTTGTTTGCGCCGAACAGCTGATGGGGCTGGGAGCGCACCGAGAAAATCATGGTCGGCTCCGTGAGTGTCATTTTTTCCCGGTTCGCTTCCATGATATCGAGCACCCCCGAACGGAGTACATGGATGTATCCGGTTCCTTCCTCTTCAAAGGACGCGAGTCCACAAAGCTGGCCCCGAAAGAACACGCCGGCGTTTACGTTGAGCTGGTCGAGAATGTAAGAAAGCCTGTCCATAAGCCACTCCAGATAATTGGCATAGAAGTTTGAACGATCGTACGCATTCAGTACCGCCCGAGGCCTTAATGTTTCAAACGTAGTCATCATTCATTCAAAGGAGATACCCAATGACTCGTTTCAACAAACTTCGTGCCTTCGTTGCTGTTGCTGCCATGAGCGCGGCTTCTGGTGTTTTTGCTGCCGATATCGACATGAACGCCGACGCCAATGATGTCGCCATCAGCGGTTACGACCCGGTGGCCTACTTCTCTGATTCAGAGGCCACCAAAGGTTCGGCCGAATACACCGCCACCTACAAGAACGCGATTTACCATTTCTCCAGCGCGGAGAACCGTGATCTGTTCCGTGCCGACCCCAGTGCCTATGCGCCCCAATACGGCGGCTACTGCGCATTCGGCGTAACCATGGAGAAGAAGTTCGACGTTGATCCCGAGGCCTGGCGGATTGTCGATAACAAACTCTACCTGAACCTGAACAAAGATGTGCAGAAGCGTTGGCTCACTGATGTACCTGGCTTCATCGCCAATGCCAACGACATCTGGCCGGAGATCAAAACCGTGGAAGCAGCCAAGCTGTAAAGCGCTGCCAGTGATCTGAGCAAACTGCGGGGTCCTTGATCTTCCAGAACAAGGACCCTGAATCAAACTTTCAGGGTGATCGATATGAACCAGAAGCTTCTTTTTAGCGCGGCACTGGCCGCTGCACTGGCCGGCGTCATGTCCGCGCCACTGGCTCACGCAGGCGGCAAGGAAAAATGCTATGGCATTTCCCCAGTTGGCGGTAACGACTGTGCGAACCTTGCGGGAACGCACTCCTGTGCAGGCCAGGCAAAGGTCGCCAACGACCCGGGTGAGTACAAGATTGTTGAGAAGGGCACCTGTGAAGATCTGGGTGGTTTTGACAAGGAAACGGCTCTGGAAATCATTGCTGAGAAAAGCAAGGGTTAAGGGTCATGAGTAATCGTCAGGACTCAGGCCAAAGCCAGCAGGAACTCAAGAGCACCGCCGTTGGGGTAGGGCTGCGACCAGAGCACTACCAGGACGTTCTGGAGCAGGCACCCTCAATCGATTTTCTTGAGGTTCACTCGGAGAACTTCTTCGCAGACGCCGGCATCTCTGTCGATCTTCTACAAGAGGTCTCGGCCAGCACGCCGATCAGCCTGCACGGCACCTCGGCAGGTTTGGGGTCGGTTGAGGCTGTTCCTGACGATTATCTCAAAAAACTGAAACGCCTTGTGGATCGGGTGGATCCGGTACTCGTGTCGGACCACCTGTGTTTCACCTGGGCAAGGATCGGTGGAAGGCTTTTTCACGGTGGTGATCTTCTACCCATTCCCTATACCGAAGACAGCTTGCTGCATGCAGTGAACAACATTGATCGCATACAACAGTACCTCGGTCGTCAGATCGCTATCGAGAATGTCTGCGCCTACATCGAGTTTGACCAGAGTGATTTCGACGAAGCGAGTTTTATCGGTGAAATCGTAGCTCGCACGCAGTGTGGACTGATCCTCGATATCAACAATCTGATGGTGAACGCCCGAAATGGGCAAGTCTCAAATCTGGAGAATTTTGTTGATCGCTATGTCGGATCACTCGACCACTCTGCGATTACCGAGATTCATCTTGCGGGCTCGACGCCCGTGGGCGAAGAAGAGCTGCTGATCGACGACCACGCCTGCCCGGTATCCGTGGCTGGCTGGCAAACCTTCGAACGCGTGCTCAATGTGATCGGCCCAAAGCCCACGTTGATTGAATGGGATAACAATCTCCCATCCTGGCGCGAGCTTCTTGGGGAGGCTACCAAGGCCAGAAAGGCACAGCGCCGGGTACTGGGGAGTGAGCGCAGCCATGAATCTCTCTGATTACCAGGCTCATTTCCTCGAATTCCTGTTCGGCGGCACGAGCACGCCGGTGCAGCCCAATTCCGAGGTGTATCGATTTGGGGTTGAGGCAAAGGCAGTTCGAGCCCTCGAGCAAGGTTATCCAACCGTGAGGGCACTGCTAGGCCCTGCCGACTTTGAAGGGCTGGCCCTCGACTATTTCAGGATGATCCGGAAACAGAGCGGAGACTGGGGCGAATTCGGTTGGGGCTTTCCGAGCTGGATTATCTCCCATCGGATTTCAGATCGCGTTCCTTATCTCTCCGATGTAGCGCGACTCGACAATCATGTAGCACGCGTCGAGAGGAGCCAGTACGAAGAGGTAAACGTCGCGAGCTTTAACGCAATTGGAGAAGACCTGGCGTCTTGCTCTCTGATTCTTAACAAAGGGATCCAGTTTTTCCGCTCCATGTACCCAGTGGTCAGTATCTGGGAGGCGCACAAAAGTGAGACCCCGAAGGACACACTCAGTTTTGCTCAGGCGAAGAGAATGATCGCCAAGGGCCGAGGGCAGAATGCGCTGGTCTATCGCGCGGGTTGGAAAGGCATCGCGGAAGTCATTCCAGAGAGAGATGTGTTGTTGCTAGAGGCAATCAGAAATCAGCGGAGTATTGCCGAAGTCTTTGGCGAGGATGTTCTGAAAGACACGAACTTTACCCATTGGCTGCAAGACATGATCGCGAAAGGCGTCATTGTTGGCGCCAAAACCATTCATTAAGAGGAGATCAACATGAAAGCGTTGGCATACAGTTTCTACGGTTTGAACGATTCGGTCCAGCGATTGGTTGGCAGTCTGCTACCCATTGCGTTGCTTCTGGGGCGGCTTTATGTGGCCTGGGTCTTTTTCAAGGCTGGCCTTACGAAGATTGATGACTGGGGAACCACCCTGTTCCTGTTTGAGGAAGAATACAGTGTTCCGCTGTTGAGCCCCGAGTTCGCAGCGTTCCTGGCGACCTTTGGCGAACTGGTTTTTCCGGTGTTACTGGTCATTGGCCTGTTTTCCCTGGTGTCTTCGCTGGGTCTGTTCGTCATCAACATTGTTGCGGTCATCAGTCTTGAAGCGATCGCACCAGCAGCAGAGTTATATCACGTGGTCTGGGGCCTGATTCTCATGGGTTTGGCCATGTGTGGGCCTGGTCTGTTGTCGCTCGACAAGCTGATCAGAGCCCGTTTGAGAGGTGACTATGCCGCTAATTAATCTGAATACCTTTGAAGAACTGGGCGAACTCGCCAATAAACACGAATGGCTGCTACTGGATTTCTGGGCACCCTGGTGCGCGCCGTGCAAGGTAATGAATCCCGTGCTTGAAAAATTCAGTGAACTGAATCCAGACAACGCGGTCATCAAGGTGGATGTGGATCAGAAGCACGAGATCGCCGCCAAATTCGGCGTCAGGGCGATACCGACTCTGGTTCTGCTCAGACGTGATCAGTTCATGGGGCAGGAGACCGGGTCCAGATCACTGAACGATCTCAACAGGTGGATCGACGGGCTAAAACAGAAGGTATCCCAGTTGGCGTGAATTGTTGGCGGTTTTCAGAGTAAACTCAGTTCGCCGGGTCCGCGCCCGGCTTTTTTATTTGGAAATCGGGTAAGGTTCGCTTTCGCTCGATGTTCCGAATAAATCCCTGAGTGTGTGGAGATGGATCAGGCAATGACAGTCGATTTGCCCAAATACCAGGCGCTTGAGAATACTCTTCGAAAGAGTATCGAGGGTGGTCGATGGCGGCCCGGCGAACGAATGCCATCCATAAGAGAACTCTGCAACCGCTACGGGTTTTCCAAGATTACCGTACAGCACGCGCTTCAGCGGCTTGAGGCTCAGGGATTGATTCAGGCCCGGGAGCGAAGCGGCTTTTTTGTGTCGTTGGGGCAAAGCGAGTTCGAGCCCCCCAGGCAAGCCGCCATGCCTGCCTCACCCAAGCCTGTGTCGGTTAGCCAGGTTTTTCAGGACATCATGACCCGGAGCGCTGCCTTTGATTTGCTCCCGGATCTCCAAAGCGACGAGCCGCCACCGGGCATAATTCAGCTGAACCGGTCGATCGGCCGGGCCCTGCGTCGCCAGTCTGCGAGCTTTCAATATTATGACGAGCCGGCTGGTGATCAGGCGTTGAGGGCCCAGCTTGCGCTTCGAGCCGCTAAAAGAGGGTGGAAGGCGGAGGCCGATCAGTTCTGTATTACTGCTGGTTGTCAGCAGTCCCTGTTCCTGGCCCTGATGGTGGTTTGCCAGAGCGGTGACGTGGTTGCAGTTGAAGCCCCGGGGTTTTATGGGGTTCTCCAGTTGCTTGAACAACTGGAGCTCAAGGTGATCGAGATACCGGCCTCGCCAACGAGTGGTATGGACATGCGGGCGCTTGAAGAGAGCCTTCAAGTCTGGGATATCAAGGCGTGCGTGGTTTCACCGTCCTTTGCCACTCCTACCGGAGCTGTCATGCCTTCCGAAGACCGTCGACGGTTGCTTGAGCTTGCCGAACGACATGATCTGGCCATCATTGAAGATGATATATACGGCGAGTCAGGATGGTTTAACACTCCCGATTCCCTGAAGGCGATTGATGACCATGACCGCGTCATCTATTGCAGTTCTTTCTCGAAAATTCTCTCTCGAGACCTGCGTTTGGGATGGGTTTCGGGTGGCCGGTGGCATCGAAGTATACTGCAGCTGAAATTGACCTCTCAGTTGGCCAGTAGCCGGTTTTTGCAGCAAGGCGTGGCAAGCTTTATTGCCGAGGGCGGCTACGCATCGCACCTCCGACGGTATCGGCAATGCTTGCGCCAGCAGCGAGACCATTTGGTGGGTTTGCTCGGGGACTGGCCGGTGCCTTTGAAAGCAACCGCGCCTCAGGGTGGATTGGCTTTGTGGGTGGAGCTGCCGCCAGAAATCGACACGTTGAACCTTTACGCCAAAACCCTCAAGGAGGGTATTGTCATAACGCCCGGTAGCCTCTTCTCGGTTTCCGGAAAGTTTTCGAACTGCCTGAGAATCAGCTTTGCCCATCCGTGGAACGAAGCACGAACAGATGCGTTGCAGAGACTACCCGCACTCATGTTCTGAAGTTCCGTCATCTGTCCCTATCAAATATTAAAAAAGTGGTCCTGCCCCCGTTAAGTGCGATCCATTAACCTCGCGTCACCTTTTATTCCCTGGTGATGGCAAGGTGCGCAACAAATGAGTCGCCTTATCTCTGTAAAGCAAATCGAGTCAACTTCGAAAGTCCTCGAGGCCGACCACAAAATCCAACCCCGAAGTTTCTCCGGTTTCTATCGTCGTGTGCGAATTACCGGAGGTCTTGTTCTCTTTGCGCTGTATTTTGGTGTGGCGTGGCTCGACTGGGGTGGCAGACAGGCAGTCCTCTGGGATCTCTCAGAGAAGAAGTTCCATATCTTTTCCGCCACGTTCTGGCCGGAAGATCTGGTGTTGCTCTCCGGGATTCTCTTGATCTGTTCATTCGGCCTGTTTTTCTTGACGGTACTGGCGGGTCGAGTGTGGTGCGGCTACGCGTGCCCTCAGAGTGTCTGGACCTGGGTCTTCCTGTGGGCGGAGCGAGTGGCGGAGGGCGATCGATCAAAAAGGATCAAGCTTGATGCAGCGCCTCTCAGCGTGAAGAAGCTCGTTCGCCGCGGTTCCAAACATGGGCTCTGGCTCCTCATCAGTCTCTTAACGGCGATAACGTTTGTAGGGTATTTCACACCGATACGCGATCTTGCCCTAGATCTTTTTGTCTTGGAAGCATCAGGATGGGCCGTGTTCTGGGTTCTGTTCTTCACGGCGGCCACTTATCTGAATGCTGGTTGGCTGCGCGAGAAAGTCTGTTTCCACATGTGCCCTTACGGCAGATTCCAGTCGTCCATGGTGGATGCAGACTCCTTGGTTATTTCCTATGACGCTGAACGGGGTGAACCGAGAGGTTCTCGGAGAAAGGATGTTACGCCAGCTTCAGCGGAGCTGGGTGACTGCATTGATTGTCAGCTGTGCGTGCAGGTGTGTCCGACAGGAATTGATATTCGGGACGGGTTGCAGATGGGGTGTATTGGATGTGCCGCCTGCATCGACGCCTGCGACTCGATCATGGACAAGATGGGATACGCCCGTGGCCTGGTGCGTTACGCCAGTGAACGCGACCTGAAGGGCGGGAAAACAAATCTGTTGAGACCACGACTGGTGGGGTATTTCGCCTTCCTGGTTGTGATGATTGGGCTGTTTGCATGGGGCGTGGTGTCCAGGCCTTTGATTACGCTCGATGTTGAAAGAGACCGGGGTATGTACCGGTATACGAGTGAGGGCGAGATCGAAAACAGCTATCTGCTGAAACTCACGAACAAAGACAGCAGCCAGAAGTACCTCATCATAGAGGTTGAAGATCCCTTGCGAGCGTCAACCACAGGCCCCTTGGGCGTGGTAGTTGAGGCCGGAGAGAAGGTTGAGGTTCCTTATTCCGTGGCTCTGCCTGCATCCTCCCTCAATGCTGGCGCCAACGACATGGTTTTTCAGATCAGCACCCTGCATGGGGAGAAGGCGTTGGTTACCGAAACCAGTACGTTCCTTGCTCCGTCAGAGCATTGATGGCGTCGATCAATGCTGCCAGCTAAACTCAAAAAGTTGAGTATGACAACTAAAGGTATCTGAGATGTTACAGACGCAGGATGTAACAGGCCCCATCTCTGGGGGCAGTGCCATTCCCTATGATGAGTGGACTGAAAAACTGGGGACTGTTTATGGGCTTTGGAGGCCCAGGAAAGCCGCGTATGATGACTTTACGGCGGGAGTAGTCCATCGTTCCGTTGGTAACTTCGGAGTCGTCAACTGCGTTTGCGACCCCTGTGGTGGTGCTCGCCAGGCTAAAGAAATATCCGGCGATGACCTGGAGACAGTCATCCTGCAACTGGTTCTTTCGGGGCAAGAGAGATTCACGATTGATTCGAAAGGCTTCGAACTGACGGCCGGGGACATTATTTTATGGAATACAACGCGCCCAATGACATTCGATGTTACGGAAAAGCTGCACAAGATCTCGGTGCTGATGCCTCTGGCGCGTTTGAGGAACTGGCTGCCAGGCTCCTGGCATCTCATTGACAACAAATTTGCCAGAGACTCCACCACAGCATCATTGTTGTGCGCGTTGATCCAATCAATGGCGCCGCAATTTTTAGCCGGCAGGCTGGAAAACAGCGACGCTTTAACGGATGCGCTGATGGGCACACTGGTCAGTACTCTCGGACCGCCGACCAGTCGAGGCGAGTTTTATGAACGGCATCAACTGATTCGGATCAAGCGTTTCATTGATAAACATTTGAGTAATCCGGACTTATCCCTTCAGGGCATTGCCTCTGCGCACCAAATTTCCTTGAGGCACCTGCATTCTCTTTTCCAATCGGAAGGGCAAACTGCATTGCAGTATCTGATAAGCCAGCGCCTGCTGCGCTGTCGGCGGGATCTTTCGAATCCTGCGATGACGGGCCGAACGATCACGGAGATCGCGCTTGGCTGGGGTTTCCAGCATCCCACGCACTTCAGCCGACGTTTTAAGTCCGAGTTTGGCTTGACCCCCTACGAATTTCGGCATGCTTCGAATGAAGGTTTAGTTCTTTACGACTAGGTGAACAAGCCTGCACGGACAGTTCAAAGAAGATTCACCCAGAAGCATGCTGCCATCTCTGAATCCCCCTAATGTGGATGCATAACTGATCTATCGCGATGTGTCCCCAAGGCGGAGCTGGAGGAGTGCAGCATGAATATCCAACCAAAAAACATTCAGAAAGTACCCGCCTTTGGGCGCGAGGCTGATTTAATAGAGGGCTTGCAAACTGGGGATCCGATAGCCTTCGATGAAGCGTATCGGAAGTATCACCCGGTAATGCTGCGAGTGGCCGCCAAGTACACCTCTGCGGCCGTTGCCGAAGATATTGCCCAGGAGGCCTGGTTGGCTGCCATTGGAGCCATCGCGTCGTTCGAGGGCCGTTCGTCCCTGAAAACCTGGCTGTGCCGGATCGTGATCAATAAAGCGTTCAATACCTATCGGGAAAAGCGGCCGGAATTCCCTGCGACGCCCAGCCTTGCAATGCTGTCAGACCAATCAGCCGAGAACCAGGGTGTCAGTGCTTCCTGTCATCTCAGCGAACCGGAACTGGCTGTGCAGACGTCCAGGGCCCGGGAGCGCATTCGGATTGAAATGAAGAATATGAACCGGGATCACGCCCACGCGATTCTGTTGAAAGGCATGACCCAACTGACGGGCTCGCAGGTATCTGAGGTGTTGCAGATTTCTCACGGAAACCTCCGGGTCATACTGCATCGAGCGAGAAACGAGCTAGCGGCCGTGCTCCAGGCATAAGGGCAGCGACCGCGCTCTGAGAGTTAATAGTCCGCCAGCTATATAAAGTATCACAGCCCCAGATCACTCAACCCCGGGTGATCATCCGGTCTGCGACCCAGTGGCCAACGGAAAAGCCGATCTGACTCTTTGATGGGGCTGTCGTTGATGCATGCGAATCGACGCTGCATGAGACCGTCCGCATCGAATTCCCAGTTTTCATTGCCATAGGAGCGGAACCAGTTTCCGCTGTCATCATGCCACTCATAGGCATATCTCACGGCGATGCGGTTGTCGGTGTAGGCCCAGAGTTCTTTGATCAGACGGTAATCCAGTTCACGATTCCATTTGCGGGTGAGGAATTCTTCGACCTCCTTGCGGCCGTTGGCGAACTCGGCCCGGTTACGCCAGCGTGTGTCCTCGGTGTAGGCGAGGACAACCTTTGCCGGATCCCGGCTGTTCCAGCCATCTTCGGCAAGGCGAACTTTTTCAATGGCGCTTTCCCGGGTGAAGGGTGGTAGTGGTGGACGTTGGGAAGTCATGTTGGTTCTCCATTTCTTGGCAAACAGATTGGTGCGGCCGCCTGGATCAGAGCAGGGCGGCCAGCTCGTTTCGTGCACGGTGCAGGATGACTCGCAGATTTCCATGGGAGATCTGCAGCACATCCGAAACCTGCGAACCGGTGAGCGCGCTCATGCCCTTTAGCAGAATCGCGTTGGCGTAATCCCGGTTCATATTCTTCATTTCAACGCGAATGCGTTCCTGAACCTTTGCAGTCTGGGTAGCCAACTCCGGTTCGCTAAGATGCCCGGCGGTGCCACCAAATTGGTTGTCTGGTGAGTTATCGGATAACAGAGCGAGGCTTGGCGAAGCAGGAAATTCCCTTCGGTTTTCACGGTAGGTGTTGAAGGCTTTGTTGGTGACGATCCGGCACAGCCACGTTTTCAGCGACGAACGGCCCTCGAACGACGCGATGGCTCCAATCGCAGCCATCCAGGCCTCCTGCGCGATATCTTCAGCAACGGCCGCAGAGGTGTATTTGGCGGCCACTCGAAGCATTACCGGATGGTATCTCCGGTAAGCTTCATCAAAGGCCCTCGGATG
The DNA here is from genome assembly GCF_009617755.1 of Marinobacter salsuginis. Taxonomy (NCBI): domain Bacteria; kingdom Pseudomonadati; phylum Pseudomonadota; class Gammaproteobacteria; order Pseudomonadales; family Marinobacteraceae; genus Marinobacter; species Marinobacter salsuginis. The sequence continues at coordinate 72,268 of NZ_BGZH01000003.1, read as the reverse complement.
GCCTGCTTGCAAGCCATCAATCAAGCCTGCCTCATGCTCAAAAGCCGTTTCCTTCCGGGTGACTTTAATTTGAATGTCCATCTTGCTTGTCTCCATGCCGTTTTCATTGGTGGTTCGCAAATGAAACCGACAACAACACCAGTCAAAAAATACCCTGCTTCGCTTCCCAAACTGGCATTTCCTGAAGTAGACAAGTCGGTCTATTTTTAATTCTAGACAGATCTGTCTAAATTGGTCAACATATATTCAACGAAAAAAAATCGGAGGTGAACACGTGGGACGACGGCAGGATCTGATCGACACCGCATTGCGTCTGTTTTACGAACATGGAATTCACGCCATCGGCATTAACCAAGTGCTGCAGGAAGCGGGTGTTGCAAAGCAAACGCTCTATAACCATTTTGAGAGCAAAGACAGTCTTGTGGAGGCTGCCGTTGAGCACCGGGACAAACTTTTTTTCCAATGGCTTGAGTCGCGAATGAACAGCCAGCCGGCGGGAAGAGAGGCTCTGATGGAGATGTTTGATGCGGTTCACGACTGGTTCAATGACCGAGTTCCGTCACTCCAGCGTTTCTACGGTTGTTTTTTCATCAACACCTGCGGTGAGTACAGCGACCCGGATCACCCGGTCCACAAACGCTGCGCGGCTCATAAAACAAAAGTTTTTGAGCTACTGAAGCGGCACGCTCTGGAAATCTGTACTTCAGAGACCGAAGCAGATGAACTGGCCAATGCGCTGTTTTTGCTTAAAGAGGGTGCCATCGTTAAAGCGCACGTTGAAGGCGATCTGGATGCGGCGTTGAAGGCAAAGGCAATTGCCTCAAGGATGATTTCGCCGCACTGAAAAAAACTGTGCGGCGAAATTCGGGGTTCAACGGTACCTTGAAATTGGCACATTGAGGCCAGAGGACCTTTCACAATCCCGGTCGCTGGACCATTTGCCAAGCATGAAAACGCAAAATGGAACGCAGTAGGTCAAGACTGCCGGCAGCCATTGAATGTGCTGATATCCAAAAAGCGCATCGTGCTGATTTATCAGTAACAGAATCGTACCCACCACCAGGGCAACTCTTGTCGCCTGTGTGTAATAACGCTTAAACAGTTCAAGCAGCTGCATGAGGCGCCTCCTTACGTTCGGCCTGTCTGAGCTTTTCTGCGGCATCCCGGAAGGCGGTGCGAACACCTTCTTCAATAACAGGGTGATAGAAAGGCATTCCGAGTATCTCGTTCACCGTCAGAGACTGCTGCACAGCCCAGGCCAGCAGGTGACCAATATGCTCTGCTGCTGGCCCAAACATTTCAGCGCCCATCAGCGTGCCGGTGCTCTTATCGGCGTAGACTTTCAGCATGCCCTGGTTTTTGGCCATTACGCGGCTTCTTCCCTGATTGTGGAAGCTCACCTTTCCGGAGATGAAGCTGTCGGCCAGCAGTTCGTGCGCTCGTTTGCCGACACTGGCAATTTGCGGGTCGGAAAAGACAACGCCCAGCGCGGCACGACGATGACCCGCTTCTACCGTGGGAAACGTGCCGGCGTTACGGCCTGCGATACGCCCCTCATCTGAGGCTTCATGCAACAAGGGCAGCTCATTGTTAGCATCACCTGCGATGAATATGTGCGACTCACGGGTCTGCAAGGTGTAATGATCGAAGCCAGGAACGCCGCGGGCGTCCAGTTCAATGCCGGTATTCTCGAGGCCAAGCTTGTCAGTATTCGGAATTCGACCGGTCGCTGCCAGAACATAGTCCACCACGACTGTATGAACCACACCTCCGGACGTGCGGTAGGTCACCTGCACTCCGTTTAGGGTTTCCTTTGCTCCGAGGACATCCGCGTAAAGGATCAGGTCAAATTCAGACTGGAAAGTATCCGCTGCAATCTGACGAATTTCGTCGTCGGCAATTCCGCCAATCGATTCGTTGCGCGACAGCATTGTAACGTCCACGTTTAGCCGGCTCAGAGCCTGCCCTAACTCGAGTCCAATAACGCCTGTGCCGACCACGAGCACGGATTGCGGAAGTTGCTCCAGTTCGAATACATCGTCGTTGATGAGCAGGCGTTTGCCCGCACCCTCGAGTACTTCAGGAATGAACGGTCTGGAACCCGTTGCGATAACAATCCGGTCGGCGGTAATTTCGAGCCCGGTATCAATCTGCAAACGATGGGCGTCGAGAAAGCGAGCGTAACCACGGACCTTGTGGCTATCATCAAACTCATCGACGTCTTCAACAACAAACCCCACGAAACGGTCGCGCTCTTTTTTCACGCGATCCATGACCGCCGCACCGTCAGTCTCAACGGTCGGGACATTGAGCCCGAACCCCCCCGCATGCTTTGCGCCGTGGGCGGCTTCTGCCGCGGCAATCAAAAGCTTACTGGGCATGCAGCCGACACGCGCGCAAGTGGTGCCGTAATGGCCGCCCTCAATCAGCGCGATGCTGTCGGTAAATTTGCGAGCTTCGCGGTAGGCACCCATACCAGCCGTGCCCGTGCCAATGATGGCAACATCAACCTTTCGTTTGAGCATTTTTACTTTCCTGTAGGTTATGAGGACCGTTCATGCGGTTTGATTGTGATCAGCCGACTGGGCGGCATGGCGCTGCAGGTAGCGGACGATATCCTGGGATTCGTACAGCCACCGAACCTTCCCCTTTGACTCGATTCTCAGGCAGGGAACCTGTGCCCGACCTCCGCCATTGATCAGCTCTGACCGGTATGCAGGGTTTCTGACGATGTCACGTTCCTCCACTTCAATGTCGATGGGCTTCATCGCAGAGCGGGTATATGCGCAAAAAGGGCACGAGCGATGGTGGTAAAGAGAGAACGATGTGGTTTGCGAACTGACGGACATGGACTGTCTCCTTCGTAGTGAATGTGCCTGCCATTCTCTGTTGTTCAGGCACGCTGGAGGCGGCAGGACGGTTGGAATAGTTGTCCATCTGTTTCAGGGGGACCCTGTTCGCGAAGAAGGACGTTGGGCAAGAAATATACAATTCTGCTTGCAGCTCTGATTAGAATGTATATACACTTTATGAAAACCGATTCGAGACGGAAAGCGGTTCCGCTCAATCGACGATTCATTGTTCATCAGACTGAGGAAACGAACATGAACCTTTCGCTTACTGTGTTCCAGGCTGCTTTCGGTTTCTACAGCCGATTGATGCCAGCAAAAGCGGCTTCAAAAGCTGTCGAACTTATGACCAGCCCACGAATCAAGACAGAACGCAGAAATTCATCCCGAACGCTGTTCGAACGAGTCGTGCCGCTCAGTAATGACGGTCTACTCTCGATCTACGGAGTTGGCCCAAAGAAAATCCTGCTCTTGCACGGGTGGTCCGGCTGGATCGGGCAATTCAAGGATTTGATCAGTGAGATTGATCCCCAGGAATACACCATCTACGCGGTGCATCCGGCAGGGCATGGTGAGTCGCCGGCCACCGAATCACATCCGGGGCGGTTTATCGAGGCTGTACTGGAAGCTCATCAATACGCTGGCTCGTCTTTCGACGTTGGGGTTGGCCATTCATTGGGAGCCGCTGCGCTTGTTTATGCCCAGTCCACCAGAAACTGCTTTGAACGCCTGGTACTGGTTTCTGGACCGGCAACGATTGAGGGGGTCCTGAGCCGGTTCGCCAATTTCGTAAACCTTGGGGAACGCAGTAAACGTCTGTTCGTAAACGATATGGAAAGAACGGTGGGATTGAGTGTCGACCGACTGGATCTTGTTGCATTGGCCCCCTCGATCGAAACACCCGTGTTGTTGATTCACGATGACCGGGATACCGAGGTTCCGGTTGCGGAATCCAGAGCACTGCACGCGGCGTTCCCGAGGAGCCGTTTGACCCATACAACGGGTTATGGCCATAGCCGGCTTTTGCAAAAACCTGAGGTCATTAAGGAAATTGTTGAATTTTCGAATTCACCGTTCAGGCCTTAGTCCGAAATGGTATCGGATCAGGAAAAACGCACCATCCCTGGTGCCAAGACGCAGATGAAATGTCTAACGCTTAACCGTGGGTGCCAGAACGTACTTCACCACGAATGACAATTTGACCGCTGTAGGGAGCCGGTTCTGCATTCTCGTGGTTAGCGTCCCGGTTCTGGATCTCGCCACGAATCACGATCTGGCCACTGTAGGGCGCAGGTTGGACCTGCTCGGAACGCGGCTGATCGGATTTCCGGTCTGCGAGGGTTGCATGGGCGGGCAGGGCAGCGATGGTAACGAGTGAAGCGAGGGTAATCAGTGCAAATTTACGCATTTTCAATTCTCCATAGTGTTAGTCGGTTCAGCTGACTCCGAGGCCCCAATGGCTCGGATATCAGATGAGCGAATTATGTGGATGGAGAAGGTGGAGGAATAATTCTGAAACAGTATGGAAAGCATCATTTTCAGTGATGAAGCGTGGCCGTAAGACCCTAAAAGGCACTCGTATTACTACTTATTTATAAGCGCAAGTGATGTTTTAAATATCGACGCTTGATTAGTCGTGCGGGCCCGGTATTCGAAAAATAGCAGCCAACGTTTTTACCGACACATTTTCGGAGTTGGCTATGGTTTTTCGTTTCTTGACCGTTTCTCTTCTGGCTGTGGCTATGGCTTCAACTGTGCAGGCCGAGTCTGCTGATTCTGTGCTTGCGCTCTCTACTGATAATGACCTGTTTGCGCCAACACAGACAGATCGGGATTACACAGCCGGTGTTGCGATTACCTATTCTTCCAATTCAGAGGATTTCATCCGTAACCCGGTGTCCAGTGTGAGTCAGGGGTTGGACAGTGTTTTGCTGCCTCAGCTGGGCGGGGAGGTTGGAGAACCGGGGAGTGCCGCACTTGAACTGGGTGTTTACGGCTTTACGCCCGAGGAAATCAAGGAATCGGCAATTGATCGTAGCGATCGACCATACAGCAGCCTGGTTTACTTTTCCTCAAGCCAGAGCTACCAGACGCCAGGCGCTGATTCGGGGTGGACAACATCTATGACGGTTGGCGTACTCGGGCTTGATATCCTCAAATCCGGCCAGAACGCAGTGCACAAAATAGTGGGTAGCGATCGTGCGAACGGTTGGGATCATCAGATCTCGAATGGTGGTGAACCGACTTTTCGGTACTCTGCGGCGTACCACCAATATCTGGATGCCAGCGAATCAGACCAACAGTTCAAAGTGACGTATTTTGGATCAGCCGGATACCTGACTGAGTTTGGTGCGGCACTCGTCTTCCGGGATGGTCTGATTTCCTCCCCGGATAACCGCTTTAATCCGGAGTTGATGGCTTACGGCGAACGAGCGCCCGGGGTATCAGCTCCAGGGGGACGTGAACACTATTTCTGGGGCGGCTTGTCGGTAAAAGCTCGGGCCTATAACGCTTTTCTTCAGGGGCAGTTTCGTGACTCAGACCACGAACTGGATGCCAACGATCTGAACATTCTGCTGGCAGAAGTGTGGGCGGGCTACACCCACAGCTTCCTGGCAGGCACTGAATTGAGTTATGTGCTGCGTGTACAGAGTTCCGAAATCAAATCCGGTACAGGGAACCGCACGCTGGCGTGGGGTGGGCTGGTTTTTAGCAAGCGACTGTAAGAGCCGGGGAGGGAATCATCATCAGAAGAAATACAACTTATACAGTCCCGCTATTGGCTTTCGCCAACAGAAGGCTTCAGTGTTTGAAACAGGTTTTTACAGAGAAGAGGTTTGCCGATGAGCAACATGATAGAAGTAACAGATGTGAATTTTGAGCAAGCGGTTGTTCAGAGTGATCGCCCCGTACTGGTCGACTTCTGGGCGCCCTGGTGCGGCCCCTGCAAGACCGTCGCCCCCATGCTGGAGGCAATCGCTGATGAATTTGGCGAGCAGTTGACCATCGCCAAAGTGAACGTGGACGACAGCCCCGATATAACGGCAAAGATGCGTATCCGAGGTATTCCGACTCTGGCGCTGTTTCAAGAAGGCGGCGTTGTTGCCCAAAAGACCGGAGCTGGGAGCCTGAGTGAGCTGAGAACTTTCGTAAAAGGGAATCTGTAAACCTTACCCAAAGCCTCCCGATCGGGAGGCTTCTTCGCTTCTTACTCAAGAAAACCACGCCTAAATACATACCGCAATTGCGGTCCAGGCACTTCCAAGCCAGACTTGACCGGACCCATTCCCCAGGAACATTGAATGAAAACGCAAGAACTCCAGCTGCTGTACATCTTTGATGCGATCATGACCGAGCGCTCCGTAACCCGCGCAGCAGATCGGCTTGCCATGACCCAGCCTGCGGTATCGAATGCGATTTCCCGGATGCGCCAGATCTGGAACGACCCATTGTTTGTGCGAAAGGGCCGCAATATAGAGCCAACATCCTATGCGCTCAGCCTGTGGGATCAGGTAGGCGACCATATGTACGCATTGACCAACGCAGTCAGCGCCACGCAATTTGATCCGGCCACATCAAAGCGAAAATTCCGGATTGCCGTGACGGATGTGATTGTTGAAATGATCTGGCGGCAGTTAATTGAGTTGCTGGAGGAGCAGGCGCCTGGTGTTGATATCCACGCGGTGCCCTATACGCCCGAAGGCACCTACGACGACTTGCGCGAGGCCCACGTGGATCTGGCGGTCGGTATGCTGACCCAACATGATCACAGTCTGCGCAGTACGTGGCTTTTTGAGGGCGGTTATGTTCTGGCGATGCGCGCCGACCACCCCCTGGCTGGCCGACAGATTACCATGGAGGAATTTCTCGAGGCCCGGCACCTGCTGGTGACAATGTCCGGCGATGCCCATGGCTTCGTGGATAGCTACCTCGACCAGAAGGGCCAGAACCGGCGCATTGCCGCGACGGTCAACCATTTTTCGATTGTTCCCCAGGTTCTACGGGATTCGAATCTCATCGCCGCGGTTCCCGAATTGATCAGCCAGGATTGTGGGTTCGTGGATGGCCTGTGGATGGGGCAGCTTCCTTTCGAAGTCGACCCGACCAGCCTGTACCTTATCTGGCACACGCGCCATGATCGTGACCCCGGCATTGTCTGGTTGCGGGACCACGTGGAGCGGCTGCTGCGAGAACGATGGCATGACATCATGACCAACTCGCCTTGCGGTCTTTCGCCTGCAAAAGCCATCGCCTGAGCGGTTGGCCAGAGGCAGTCATCATTTTTCGTGATGACAAAGATACAGCAACGGAATTATTCAGGATCCCGGAAACTCCCAATAATGCTCCCCAGATGACGCTAGCAGCGGCATCGGCATGAGTGCCGGTTGGGAGACGCCCAGTTCGGTCCTCTTGCCCCAATTATCTGAGTTCTTCACGAATTGGGAGGAGGGTATGAACGGTCAAGTGAACTGCCCGTCAATGGGGTCCGGCCTGGAGCCCATCAAAGTCAACGATGCCGCAAATCAGAAATGGTATAAGCCAATCATCTCCGTTGATTCGGACGCCAGCGGCAACAAACACGTCTACAAGGCGTTCAGATTTTCCCACGGCCTGTTGGGCAACTATTTCCGGTTTCTGGTCGCCCACGAACTCAGGATGCTGAAAAAAGTTGAGCATCTCGACTTCACTCCAGACCAGGTAAGTCGCCGGTCCGACGCCTCTCCGACAATCCATTACCGGTTGATTGAAGGGAAGTCGATAAAAGATGTCGCGGCAAGCAATGGCGTGCCTGCAAACTTCTTTTCAAAGCTGTTCAGCGATGTAAAAACGTTGCATCAGCATGGCGTTGTACACATGGATCTGGGCAATTCCGGAAACATCCTGGTTTCTGCCCAGGGAGCGCCGGCCATCATCGATTTCGGCTCGGCGATACCTTTGAGCTGGCTGCCATCGTCTGTTCAGAGCTGGGCCTGTCGCAAGGATATACTCGGAGTTCTGAAGCTGTGGCACCGTTTCGACAAGGAATCCATGCCGTTGTTTCTACTGCACTACTATCAGAGCAATTACCGCAAGAACATCTACACGCCCAAACGTTTCCTGAAAGCTGCGCGTCGGTGGGTAACAGGCGACACCGGCAGCGCGGACCTTTCTGGTGTCACGACTGTTATCAGCGTGTTTTTCGGACTGTTGGTGCTTGTGTCTTTCACCTGAAGAGCGGCGTTCTGCCGCTCCATTTTTCCCTTAAGCGCAGCGCAGGAAACTGGATCAATAGGCAGGCAAAAAAAGGGGCGGTCGTGATGACCGCCCCTTTTCGGTGTGCTCAGCTTAGTTGCTGATACCGAGCTCGACCGTTTCGATGGCCGGGTTGTTGCCACGATCGATATCTTCCTGGCTTACACCTTCGGCCTGTGCGAAAGCAGAGAAAGCGACGACAGAGAAAACGAGAAAGAACTTGTTGATTGCGTTCATGTGATATTCCACCTTTCAGGAGAGTTAAGTTAAACAGCATCGCCGTATTGGCTTGATGGTTATTCTCTTGGTTTCCCGTCTTCAGAAAAAATTGCTTTGCGGTATACAACACATCAAGTCAGGTGATGGGTTTAGACGAGCGCTTTCGTGCTGATAGCGCTCGTCTTCAAATCATCATAGGTCCAGGTGAACGACTTCTTTGATTGATCCCCGACCACCCGCGAACAGGTTCTCGATCCCGTTGTCGTTTCCAATGGTCAGTCTCACATTGATAACGCTCGGTGAGGGTGTGGCCATCCAGCGTCCCTGTTCGATTGTGAACTCGTGCTTTTGCATGCCCAATTGTTCACGCAGATAACAGGCGAGCGGGCCCGCCGCCATTCCCGTTGCAGACTCTTCCAGAATGCCATAGCGGGGTGCAAACATGCGGGTTCCTGCGTCCCTCCCATCGCCAACGCCATCAAGGGAAAACACGTAGAATCCGATCAGATCCAGGGATTCGCTGAGTTTCTCAATGAGGTCAAAATCTGGCTTAAGGCCTTTAATCGTTTTGCTATCTCGAATGCCGATGACGATGAAGCTATTGCCGGTGTTGACCAACATCGGCACAGCCCCTTCGATCAGATCGTCGGCGGCCAGGCCAAGGGACTGGAGGGTTGCTTGCAGATCATCCTCGCCAAGCGTTTCGAACCGGGGTGCTCTTTGCTCCATGTAGGCCGAGTCGCTCTCCATATTGACTGATCTCAGGCCATCGATTGTTTCTTTCGATGACCGATCACGAACCAACAAGCCGTTTTGTTTCAGAAAGCTGAAGGTGGCAATTGTTGCGTGGCCGCAATGAGCGATCTGCTGGGTAGGCGTGAAGAATTCCAGCTTGATGTCTGCAGATTTGGAAGGTGAAACGAAAGCGGTTTCTGACAATCCGACTGCCGCAGCGATTTTCTGCTTTTGCTCAGAGCTGAATCGTTCGGCATTCAACACGACACCTGCCGGATTTCCGCCGGCTTCGCCGTCGACAAAGGCGCTGACTATGGGGACTTCGATTTTCATGTGATGTTCCTCGGGTGATTGGTATCACCTGATTCTTTCAATGGCCGGTTCCTGGAACAAACGGATAAAACTGGTCTATGCTTAATTAAAAGTTAACTATGGGTGAGCAGACGAATGCAGAAACTCCCTCCTCTGCGGGCGCTGCAGGCGTTCCGATACGCGGCCAGGGAGCTGAGCTTCAAGTCTGCGGCCGAGGCGCTGAGTATTTCCCAGGCAGCCGTCAGTACTCATATTCGCGGCCTGGAAGATTTTCTGGGCCTGAAGCTCTTCGTTCGCATGACGCGCGAAGTGGAATTGACCCACGAGGGCAGGGTGCTCTCAGGCTATGTGGAAACGGGCTTTCAGGAGTTGGAAAGAGGAGTTGCCCTGTTCCGGCCCGATTCAGATCCAGGACGATTGACCGTCGCAACCGTTCCATCCTTCGCTAGCCGCTGGCTTGTTCCAAGGATCGAGTCATTCCAGCGGGCTCATCCGGAAATCAGGCTTAGCCTTCAACCCAATCTGCAATTGACGAGTTTTCAGGGAGATGGGGTCGATCTGGCGATTCGTTTTGGGAAAGGCGACTATCCCGGGCTCGAATCAAGGCTATTGCTGGAAGAAAAACTGATGCCTGTCTGTCATGGCATGCTCGTTGACAATAAGCCTGTAACCCGGGAATCACTGGCGCGCCTGCCCTGGCTTATCGATGAGTCAGCCGATCTGGAGAGCTCGTGGACTGACTTCCAGGAAAAACTCGGCACCCAAATACCCGATTCCTCCATCATACTGAGGGTTAACGAGGGAGCGACGCTCGTGGAAGCGGTGCTTGCGGGCAGGGGAATTGCATTGATGCGGTACAGCCTTGTGGCCGATCTCCTGAAAACCGGGCTGCTCAGGTGCCCGATGGATATCTCGGTTCCTGCGGAGTACCAATACTACTTGGTGGCACCGGAGGCGAAATTTCGAACGGATAAGGTTCGGGCGTTTGTTTCATGGATTATCGGGGAAGTCTCATCACTGAGGGAATGAAAGGCTTTGCAGTTCGATGGCTGCACCAGGAAAGCACCAGTTTGCAATGAGCGGCCCAAAACGGTGCTAGATTGTCATATGTGCGCGACATTCGGCTAGAGGAAAGGAAAAGATGATGCGAACTCAGTTTCTGCAGGATTTAATCAAACAGCTTTCGCCAACCGTTGATCCAACTCACTACGTCTACTGCACTGTAGAGAAAGCGAAGTATGGTGACCTGGAGCACCTGAAACCTATTGTCAGTATTGCCGAACTTGAGGGGCTGACCCTGGTAATCCCCCTGGAAGAGGCCAAAGCAGAGGGCCTGGATTATTACAGGGTGTTCCGGCGAATCACTCTGGAGGGACACTCCAGCCTTGAGGCTCTCGGGCTTACGTCTGTCGTGACCAGTGTCCTGGCAGAGCGGGGCATCACCACCAATGTCATCGCCGGCTTTTACCACGACCACATGTTCGTGCCGAGCGATCGCATCGACGAGGCGCTGAAAGCAGTCAAAGAACTTGCCAGCCAACCGGGTGGATAGGCATCTGTTCGCCCGTTAAGGCACTACAACCCGACAGGTGCCAATCAGGACCCAGCCAGTTTGCCCTGGTTGTCTTGCTTTTTACCCTGGGTACTCGCAGCTGCGACGCTCAGAGCCAAAGAGATGGAGAAGAATACCGCCAGGCCGCCAAACAGAGAAATTACGGGAAGAATGTTCATAGGGTAAAACCTCCAAACGATCCGTTGTCGGCTACACCTCATTTACTCAGAAGTATTGCCGAAACTAGTGTGTAAGCTCAGTATTAGTATACGAGGAAGATGTGCGCTGGTTTGTAGGCAGAAACCATTACCGGAGGTATGGAGATACCCGTATATTCACTGAAAAGGGCGAAAGGCTAGCTCCGACAAAGCATTCGAATCCCGCCCGCCTCGAGAAGTTGCACAATCACTCGAATTTGGATTACTTATGTCCTCATGGCCCAAATAACGTCACTGTATGTTTATAAAGTCTTGAGTCAGGCAACCCCGGGTGTCGAAACGGGGGACTTGATGGGCAAACTTGGCCTTTCGAAGGAGGGCCCCATCGATCCGACCCGGATGGTGTCTTCATCGGAGTATTATAATTTTTTTGCTGCTTTGGTTGATCGTGACCCCGGCGGCCTTTTATTACCGCTTAAGATCGGTGCCTCGATGCGAAGCGATGAGTACGGCGCTTTCGGTCTGGCCTGGAAATCCGCGCCGACCCTGCGCGGCTCTTTCAAACGAGCGGAGCGGTACGGGCATGTTCTGGGCAGTGCAGAGACGTATTCGCTTGAGGAAACCGCAGAGGGGTTCCTCTTCAACCTTGAGAAGGCTGGCGATGGTTGCCCTGGAATGCTGCTTTCCAATGAGGCCAGCATGGCTGCGGTTAACACCATCAGCAGAGAAGTCAGTTCATCGAACTTTGTTCCTTTGGCGATCTGTTTCAAGCATGCGCCGAGGGGCGATATCAGAGTTTACGAAGCCCATTTCGGTTGCCCGGTTCATTTCGAGACTGGACGAGATGCTGTACTGGCGAGTAAAGAAAGTATTGAAAGTCCCAATAAACTGGGCGACGAGACGATTGCCCGGTTCTTTGACCAACATCTTGAACAGCAACTGAATTCGCTCAAAAGCGACATAGACCTGCAGCAACAAGTCAGGCACGCTGTCGTGAAAGTGCTCAGTGAGGGTGTGCCCAGGCTGTCACGGATTGCATCCGAACTGAAAATGGGCGCCCGGACGTTGCAGAGGAGGTTGTCGGAGCAGGGCTACTCCTTTCAAAACGTTGTTGATATGGCGCAGAGAGATCTCGCTCAAAGGCTGCTCCGGGAGACTGATTACAGCCTTGCCGAGGTGGCCTTTTTGACCGGTTTTGCGGAGCAGAGTGGATTCACTCGAGCTTTCAAGCGTTGGGCAGGGCAGACTCCTCGATCCTATCGACTTTCCTACCGTCGGTGCTGAGTCTCAAGTTGTCGTTCTCTGCACAAACTCTGACATGCTGAGGCAATAACAAGCGACGCTGTTTCCCGAAAATAGACTTGCACTTACATCAAAGGGAGCAAGTCAATGAAATCATCCAACCAGGCACATCAAACCATTCTTGTCGTGGGCGGTACCGGCAAAACCGGGAAACGCGTCGTTGATCAGCTGAAAGATAGCGGTTATGAGGTTCGAGTGGGATCCCGCTCGGCTATCCCATCTTTTGATTGGGGCAACGAGAAAGGCTGGGATGCCTGCCTTACTGGTGTCACGTCAGCCTACATTACCTACTCGCCAGACCTCGCGATGCCGGGCGCCACGGACGCCATCCAGGCCTTCGTTGGCCTGGCAAAGCGACGCGGAGTGAAGCGACTCGTTCTGTTGTCCGGGCGCGGCGAAGCCGAGGCTCAAGCCTGCGAAGCCATTGTTCAGGAATCTGGCCTCGAGTGGACCATTGTCCGCGCAAGCTGGTTCAACCAGAACTTTTCCGAAGGCGCATTCATCGACATGGTGTTGAATGGTGCTATCACTTTGCCAGCAGGCGACCAGGTCGAGCCTTTCGTTGATGTCGATGACATTGCAGACGTCGCTGTTGCTGCGCTGACTGAAGACAACCACAACGGCCGTATCTATGAAGTGACGGGGCCACGCCTCATGACCTTCGCCGACGTAGCCAAGGACCTTTCCCGCGCGACTGGTCGCGAAATTTCATTCATAGACGTGCCGCACAAGGCCTTTATCACCGAGATGGAGAACGCTGGAGCGCCCGAGGATGTGGTCTGGATGCTGGATTATCTCTTCGCAACGGTTCTTGATGGTCGCAACGCCCATTTGACCGACGGCGTTCAACAGGCTCTTGGTAGACCACCGAAAGACTTTGCGACCTTCGCAGAGGAAGTGGCAAGCACAGGTATCTGGGAAGAACGTTAAACGGGTTTGGCCCGAAATGAATCAGGTTTGGCAAGCGCCTACAGCAGTCGTCAAACCTGACCCCTTCCCACCTTTAACTCACAGGGAACATGAAAAATGCTGGATAAGATACTGTTAACAATATCAATCGCACTTTACGCCATTGCTGTTCCTTATTTGGAAATCAACGATACCCACGTGTTCAACCCGGACTGGGTAGCCCATGCGAGATTGCACGAAGTGTGGCAACTGATTACCAATTGTTCTCTCGGTGCGATTGCTCTTTGGCTTACCTAGGTGTCTGCCGATGGAAGGGGCAAAGCAAGTGTTATTGCGCTGCTGGTCACCGGTGGTTTCCTTGCAGCCTATGCCTTACAGGGTTTATTCGGCGGATCAATGGTGCATCCGGATGGTACGGAAAAGACGGTATCAGGCATTAATGTCGGCGTGATTGGATTCGGCTGGGTATTTGTGAGTTCCGTTTTTACGCTTTTGAGAGCAGGGCGCCAAGATGTTGTTAGGAAGGCGATTTAAAGGCAACGAACCCAGCTCTGGAGAGAAAACTGGGGCTAAAAAAGTGATCGTGATGTCCGGCCCCAAGGGGCCGGATTTTTTGTGCCTCAGATACTAGCCCAGACAGACGAAATACAAATTCAACCATCCGCTTGGTCGCTGGTGCTTTCTTCAGGCGGCCTGGGGTTCAGAGGAAAAGGCATTCAATACAGTTTCAAGCTTTTCAACCAGATCGCCATTCGTCAGCTTGCCACGATCGACATCGAAGTTATCGAAAAAGCTTGGAATGCTGAGGCTGCCAACGACCTTGCCACTGAAAAACGGTGCGGCGGTTTCGGCAAGCTTCAACACGGTATTTCCGCCACCTGGCCCCGGAGACGTAGCGAGCATCACGATTGGCTTATCACGATAGACGTTTCGGCCAATTCGGCTCATCCAATCGAAAAGGTTTTTGAACGCTACCGTGAAATTGCCATTGTGCTCGGCAAAAGAAACAAGGATCACGTCCGCTTCTTCGATTCTCGCCTGGAAGGCGTGCGCGCACTTGGGAATGCCGTACTGTTCTTCCAGGTCGATGTTGTAGATCGGCAAGTCAAAATCATTAATCTCGACATAATCGATCTCAGCATTCGCCAGCTTGGTCGCGGCGTACTTCACGAGTTGTTTATTAATGGATTTGCGACTGTTGGTCGCGGCAAACGTTAAGACTTTCATGTTAAATCCCTCGGCAGGGTTGATGATTGATGGAACAGCTGTGCGGTTGGGGAAGGGGATGCCGCCGTCATACAAGGCGACCCAACTCCCCCGCGTTGTATCGAGCAACCACCTCGTCGTTCTCTAGTTGGGTGCTCATGGCAAACGGTCCTTGTTGAACGAAGTTTTCACTGATTGTCTCGCCCGACAGCACCGCAAAATGGCTGCTTGATGAAGACTTTCCGCGTATTGCGACCGCCTCGCCCTCCGCACCAACAATCGCGCTGGACTCTCCCTGGTGAAGAGTGAGCCATTCGCCGCGCACGTGAACTTCGATGTCGCCTTCAACCGAATAGATCCAGGCATTAAAGCCCGTTTGAATGCGATGCTCGAATGCAGATGTCTGGTCTACAAAACCATCAAGGATTGTGACGGGCCACACCGACACTGCGTCCGTCTCGAGCCCATTGCTTTGACCAAGAACCAGCCGTACACGGTAACCTTGTCCTTTCAGGGTCGGCATGTCTTCTCGCTTCACATGGAGGGAGCTTGGCGCCTGGTGTTTCATGCGGACGGGCAAGTTGACGAATATCTGCAGGCCATGAATGCTGGCGCCCTTTCGTGGTGCTTCGTCGTGAATGGCACCGCTGCCTGCATTCAGCCAGTAGAGATCGCCAGGATTAATGTCGAAGTCATTCCCCAGGGAGTCGCGGTTGTTGAATTTGCCGTGCGTATCTTCAAACAAAACCGTGACTGCCGAGAGCCCAGCGTGAGGGTGGGCGCCAAAGGTCGGTTCCGTCATGGTATAGTGATCAACCATGATGAGGGGATCCATAGCCCCGTAGAACTGCCCGTGACGAAAACCTACTCCCGTGAATCCTGAGCCGACACTCAATGGAGTTCCCTTTACCTGCGCAAAAGCTGTTTGCGAGTCAGTTTGTAGAGCAACTTGGTGGGTCATTGGTCCTTCTCCGTTCCATATCTGGTCTTAATAAAAGTTAGCAGCTTGGAATTTGGATAAAAATGGCTAAAATTTGAACTATTCGTTCCATATTTAGGACGCAACTATGAGCGTTGACCTGAATGACTACTTCTATTTCGTGCATGTCGTTGAAAAAAAGGGATACACCGCGGCGGCAAAGGCCCTGGACATGCCGAAGTCGCGATTGAGCCGTCATGTTGCTCAGCTCGAGGAACGCCTTGGCGTGAGGCTGCTTCAGAGAAGTTCCCGCAACGTTGCGGTTACCGAAGAAGGGAAGAGCTTCTACCAGCACGCTCGCAAGCTCGTTGACCACTTCGAACTGGCTGAAGCAGCAATGGACAATAGAAGTGGAAACCTTTCAGGAAAGGTTGTGATCAGCTGTTCGCTGGGTGTGGCGCAGTTTGTTCTGTTCGATATCGTGACTGATTTCTCCAGGCAACACCCGAAAGTGCTTATCGAACAACGCGTCACCAACTCCATGGTCGACTTGATAAGTGAGGGAGTAGACATCGCTATTCGCGGGCACAGTGGCGAATTGCCTGATTCGAACTTGATACAGCGCTTTATCGCGAATGTGGAATGGCAGTTTTATTGCTCGCCTGGTTATCTGGAGCAACTAGAACAATTGGAAACACCCTATGATTTAGCCAGTTGTCGTTTTTTAAAAGTGGGGAGAGCCGGCGCGAAAGAGGCGATCCCGTTACAGCACAAAGAGGGTCTTCGAACCCATCAGAACACTCACATCGCACTATGCTCAGAAGATATGTCGACAATCAGGCAAGCCGCAATCGATGGCTTGGGCGTTACCGCATTGCCTGACTATGTCTGCAAAGCACCCGTTGAAACTGGCCAGCTCGTTCGGGTATTGCCAGACTGGGTATCCCAGCATGCGAGCCTCAGTCTGTTGATGCCATCGCGGGTGGGGGTGCCACCGCATACAAAAGCCTTGGCCGAGTACATTAGAGAGAGGCTGCCACTGGCTGTGGGGCCATGATAGTTGCAGTCTTCACTGCATGTCGCGCTGGCCTCCCGGATCCAAACACCTCCAACGACGATCAAACCCCTAGAGAATCATGGAGGGGTGCTCGGCCGTCTTGCAGCCGCTATAATTCCCGCGCCTTGATCGCTTGATCTGGCAGTTCAGTTCTTAAGGAGATGCGCGTTTGCTGCCGGGTAATTGGCGTTTGGTAAGTCAGTGTTTTGCCTTCATATGGCTGTTCTTGGCGGCGGCCTCAGGTTGGAACTCAGAACGTGTCCTTGTGCTGGACGAGCAAAAGGCGCAGTCGTTAGACCGCTTTGTTTCGCTATTACGGGACCCCAGGGGCGAGCTGACGTTCGAACAAGTGAGTAGCGGGATCGAATCCTTCAAGCCAGCATCTCCAGGTGGTCTCCATCAGGGCTACACCGCCGATGTTTACTGGATGCGGATTGAAGTGGAATCCCACTCAAGCAAACGGTTGGACCGAATGCTTGAGTTCACCTACGCCTATCTGGATGACATTAACCTCTATCGGGTGGATGGTAATGGCACGGTAGAGCGAATGCGTTCAGGGCGCACATTGGCGCCGGCGGATCGCGTTGTCGCTCACCGCAAGCCAATTTTTCCGCTTTCGTTTGAGCCCGGCGAGCGTGCGACGCTGTACCTGCGGGTAACCACCCACGCCAGCATGACCCTGAACGCACGGCTGGCGCCAACCTTTGAGTTTTACGAAGACAGTGACTTGGAATATGTCTGGCTTGCCGTCTACTTCGGGATGCTGTTGGCCTTAGGGACATATAATTTCCTGTTGTTTCTTGGAACCCGCCAACGCTCCTTTCTGCTGTACTCGTTGTTCGTGTTTAGCTTTGGTGTAGCGGCCTCCAGCATGAACGGCTTGGGTCCTTTGCTATTGTGGCCCGGACTTGTAGGGGAGTGGGGCAACCGCATTCTGCCGACCGGATATACCCTGGCTGCCACTTTGGCAGTTATGTTTGCCCGCAGTTTTCTGAATATGCGAAGCATTGCGCCGCGCTGGGACCGGGCGCTATCGGTTATCGCGATATGTTGGTGGTGCGCGACTTTCTTGACCTTACTGGTGTCAGTGCAGAATGCCCTCAAGATTATGTCGGCAATGGGGGTTCTCACAACTGCGTTTTTGATCACCAGTGGGATTGTGGGCATACGCTATCGCATTCCTGCGGCCCGGATTTATCTATTGGCTTGGTTGCTTCTGCTGGTTGGCGCCGCATTGCTATCGGTCCGCAACCTGGGCTGGATACCCTCCAATTTTTTCACCGTCTACGGTCTGCAGATAGGTTCCGCCATTGAGATGATTTTGCTGTCCTTCGGTCTGGCCGCTCGATTTAACGAATTCAAGCGCCAGAAGGAAGAAGCTCAGCGTCAGTTGTTGCTATCTCTAAAGCGACAGGAGCGTGAACTTGAACGCCGGGTGGCTCAGCGCACCTCAGAGCTGGAGGATGCCAAGGCCGAACTGGAGCGCCTTGTTGTGAAAGACCCACTCACAGCGCTCTACAACCGATATGGCCTGATGATTCATCTCGAGAAACTCATACAACGGGCGCAGCGGCGAGATGAGCTGCTGGCCGTAATCCTGATCGATCTGGACGGCTTCAAACCGGTGAACGACCAGTACGGCCATCAAGCGGGTGATGTATTGCTTCAAACAATCGCTCGTCGCCTTCAACAGGAGGCGCGGGACAGTGATTGCGTGGCCCGCATGGGCGGCGACGAATTTGTGGTGGTCACCGAAAACGTCAGCTCCAAATCCAGCGTGCTTGAAATTGGCCAGCGGCTACGCGAAGCCATCACAAAGCCAGTGACTCTGCCTTCCGGAGATTTGGTATCGATTGGTGCCAGCGTGGGGATCTGTACCGGCAGAGGTGGGGAGCAAACAGGCAGTGAACTTATCCGGGGAGCAGATCAGGCCATGTACCGGGTCAAGCGAGAACACAAAAACGATGTCTGCCTGATGGATTAGTTCGTTGAAGCTATAGTGGACGCCGCCGGCAAAGCCAGGATTTAGACGACCACAGAAAGTGCTAAATCTCAGAAACGGTAAATCAAAAGCTTACGTCACTCTTTCCACAAAAAGTGCTAAACGAATTTAAAGTTGACTCTAGCATAGTTAGGTGATTTCCGTTTCCACACAAAGTGCTAAATTCGTCCTCCAGTTCATCAGGGTCAAGACCCGGATTTTCTGGTAATGGGCACTAATGAAACGGGGACAGGGTGAGGTAGCATTAAGACTATAGTTTCAAGCGGGATGGACTGATCGGTACAGCACTAGTAATAGGGCGCTACAGGTTCCGACGTCTTCGGTAGAATCTATTAGGAGAACGCCTCAGAAGAAATCGGTCTAGCCCCTCGCAAAAGCCAATTTCGACGAGTAAACGCATTCGAAATGACCAGGGGCTTAATTGGTTGAATTTTGCGATGACCAATAAAGAAAAGCAGAGCTTTTCTTAGAGAGATCTCCTGCTGCTCAACAATTTCTTGCAACCTTTAAGTGGGACGACTAAAGGTATAAGAACGCAAATGATGAATTACTATGTGTAATACAATGAAAACCTAAATTCAAGGCGAAGTCGGCGTTTTACATTCCGAGAGAACCAATCCTTCGACTCAATGAGTGGTCGACCGCTGTCTAGCGCAATTCACAAGGATGTTTCGTTATGGACCCGGTTACTTCCGTTTATACTGCTTCGTTTTTGTTCATTTTCTTGTGGTCGTTCATCCGTTTTTACGGCCTCTCCCGACCCTATCGGGCGCAGTTGAAACTCTTTTGGCTACTGGCATTTGCCTATTCTTTTTACTATCTGTTGCTGTTCGTGTTGGCAGTTACATTTTTGTTGCTGGCCTCGACCGAGGTTTTGACTCTAATTGACAATAATTTTGGTACAAAATTGAAAGAAGCCTTTGAAGGCTCTCCTGAACTTGCTCCACCACTGCTTTCTGCGGCGTTTCTGTATAAGGCGCACGATATTCCCTTTTTTTTCAAGCTCGATACATTTATGGTTGACCGTCTATTAAGCGCCCACGATCTGTCAGAGGACTTTAGCCATCTGCAAGTCCTGCTGGAGACCAACGACTTTTTACCGTCGACAGTCGAGTTTGCCGCCAACTTAAAGATGATGGAAGATTTCGACGTCTTCGTGTCAAACCCACTTGAGGAGCCAACGGACCTGCATTCAGGGGACCCAATGACCTATTGGCGCAAAGTGTCAACGTTGTTGCGCTTCTGTAGAGTTTGGGCAACTGAAGACGGCGACGTAAATCGCGCTGCTCAGATTGCTGAGCTTTTCGAAGAACACATGCGTCGCACTGGCGTGGCACTGCATCTGCTACGTTTGAAGCTATCGACTGAAACCTACCAGGAAATCAAGCACCCCATCGAACAGGAAAAACAAGAAGCGCTGATTCTCACTTCCGACGAACTTAATCGTACAACCAAGCTGGTTTCGCGATACATCATTGCCGATTACAAAAAACTGGTTTCTGCGGTTTCGACAATCGCTGCTCATTTGGTGATTTATTCAGGCCCAGCTTCCGGGAAGAGGCTTGAGCAATTATCTGAGGCCGGCTTCAATGGCCTGGGTAGTTTCCGGGAAATGACCTTTCACAAAATTGTCTTTCTATTAACCGTTGTGTTTGGAATATCATTTGTCGTGTTATATGGCTTTTTCTTAATCTACAGTAATGGTGAGAACCCCCGATTGGCACTCACTTCTAAGATCGCCACTGTTTATGCCTTATCAGCTATGAGTGGTGGGATGATTGGTTCCAGCAGGCGGCTAATGTCCTCGAAGGAAACGCCTTGGGGCTGGTATTTGCTCGCAGGTATACTTGGTTGGCTCGCGTGGTTCGGCGTGACCATGCTTCTTTACTTGGACGTCAGTGATAGCGTCCCCATGGCGCAGCAGATAGGTGGTTATTTTGCCACTGATGAATGGAAAAAGCAGTTTCCTTGGTCTATTTTGCCGACTGCATTGGCCATAGGTATTGCCGCACTGAGTCACCGCAATCCGCTATCAGAAAAATTAAGTATTTTGAGTGTTCGTATTTCTGACGGTGTTATGCTGGGGCTAGTTCTAATGTTGGCCGCATGGCTAAATTTTATGTTGCATCTCGGGTGGAAAACTCCATTTTCTACAAAGTCGCTTTTCCCCAATAACGACCTAAATTGGATAACGTTACTTAGCTCTTCAGGTGTGCTTTTTGTGGTCGCGTTCGTGGTTGGTGCTAGCGTGATCAGCCTCGCCCGGAGCGTCGCCCGTTCGGGGCTTGCGACAGAACCAGACCAGGGGTCATAGCATGGCTATGCTGGGCCGCACCTCCTCCGGTTTTCGGATAGTCATGCTGACCCTACTAAAGCAGAAAGTAGTTTAGCTAGAGGGGAGCAGGTCAACTGAAAGTATGAAAGGTTCGACCTTTTTGCGCTAGCGGTTAGCCGCAGTGAAAACATTGGAATTTGTTAGACGGTATCATTTATCAGCATGAATAGGAGAATGTTATGGCAAAAAAAACAAGAACTCTCCTTTTCGTTATTGTTGTGGGGGTATTAACAGCCGTAATCTCATTCTTTAAAAGTGGCGAATTCAATCTTTTCACACTTTTACAGGCTGGTATCATAGCGTCACTACTAAATCTATTAATATTGCTTTATGAACATTATGGATGGCGCATGGTACTTCTTAAAAATGCAGCGACTTCTCCAAACTTTAGAGGTACTTGGGAGTTTGAGAAGCCTGATGTGTTTAGTATCACTAAGTTATGTAAATACGATAACCTGAAGGGAGGATATTTAACCGTTCAACAGAGTGACTCTCATATTTTAGTAAATATCCTTTGGGATGGAGATGAGCCATCCGAGCTTCGAATTAAATCTCCTACAGCAGTAAATCAAGATCGATGTTCGTTCTCTGGCCATTTTGTGGAACATCCTGCGGAATCGACTCACGGCTTCGGTGCATTTATAACGTTTTCTTCCAGATACCCGTCAAAATTCGTGCTGAGATATAGGACTGATCATGGTGTGACCGGTGAAATTAAGGCTGAGAACCGTAAGCCGTGGATCGCAAATACCATAAAGCAGGCGAAAAAGGACTCCAATCGCGTTCCAACTCTGAATGAAAAAGTGTTATTCGCAATGAGATGGAACTAAAAAGTAATTAGGGCACATTGATTAGAAAATAACTCGTCACTGGTAAGCCCTCGATTTACTAGACGCCTGACAGATTGGAAACCTGCGAAGCTTGCTTCACCTATGGCTTCCTGAAACTCGATTTTTGCTTCTTGAGATATCAAGCCGTTGATGTTGGATGATTGACTGCCAGATCGTTCTCAACATCTGACCACCATTCAAGATAGCGCTTTGCTGCCTGCTTACCGGATTTCACAAGCGACTTCTTTAGTTGTTCACTCAAATCGAAGTCTGTGGTTCCAACTCCCAAGGTGTCGATATAAACAGTTCTCTGCCAGTCATCGCTGTGAAGATGCTGACTATCCTGGACGGCGAGCACGGTCTTGATCAGTTGCATCGTGTAGTCGAGAAAGTGGTCTATTTCTTGACTCTTTGGGGTCTGGCCGTCTCGAAAAATCCCAATTTCAGTCTCGGAATCGAGCCGGAAGCCGAGCGTCTCTTTGTTATAGACGTATGGGCTGCTTCTTGGGGAAACCTGGCTTAGTTTTTTGTTCTCCTTTTCATAATAGCCAGGAATCCTTTTTAAACTCCCATTCTCGAGGTACTTTTGTCGGTCAAAGATCTTTACCGGGTAATTGTTGATCGCGCCGCCATCAACAAAAACATCTTCACGGTCGTCTCGCACTGCGCGAAAGAATAGGGGGATCGACATTGAACGTCTTACAGCATCGACCACTCGCATTCGTGGCGTATGCTCTGGCGAGTAGACTTCACCGAACTTGGTAGAGAGGTTTGATGCGTAGACGTAAAGTTCTTTGCCGGTGTGTTCGTGTAGAGCTTTGAAAGTTACATTGGCTGAGCCGGTCTTCTGTTTTAGCAATTCGCCGATCCAGTCCCGAAAATAATCTCCCTTATACCAGCCATACTCATCTTTGAGTCGTCTCATGTCCCTAAGAGCTAACCAACTATCATCTTTAAAGTCGTTAAAATCCAGCCGCTTCAAAACCTTCAACATTTCTGCGTTGCTGTAGCCAGCTGCGAACAAAACCGCGTTGATTGAACCTGCGGATGTTCCGCCTACACGACTGATGTTCTCGAGAATCGACTCACTCTCAAGAACCTGCATAGCACCAACGTAGGCAATGCCCTTTACACCACCACCTTCAAAAACCAGATTTCTGAACGGATACGACATTTTGCACTCCTCCTTTGAGCTTCGAAAACGCCGATACAACTAAGTTACTTCTCCTATATTTATTTGCTTAACATCACCGGCTAGCACTAATGGAAGCACAAAATGACCAGAGCGGCCACCCGATCGCTTAGGTTAAACAGGTGAGGCGATAGATTTATGACGTCGGACTCGGTGATAAAAAAACCTTTATTTAGTCGACCACATCCGCCTTGGCCAGGTCGCGGTTTTTTGGATCCACTTGCTCCACAAACGACGGCGATGCTTTCTAGCCTCGACTCTCCCAGTGCAGCAAGCGGTTTAACTAACGGCAGGTCTGCGCAATGGGATCTGCCGTGTGCTGCCAGCTGCGGTGATGCTTAGAGCAAATAAAAGAATTGCTGTTACGACTATAAATGTAAGCATTGCGAGTCCTGTCCCACGGTTGTCGTGGTCAAATGGCACTCATTTTTTGTCGCTGTCACAGCCTTTGGTGGTATTCGGGTTATTGAGATAGTCGTTGTACTCGCTTCGATCTCTGAGGCTGCGTTTTAGTTCAGTTTTATTTTTCACATCTAACCGCCACATCCAGAAGAAAATAGCCAAAGCAATGATCACACCGCCTATCTGATGCCATTCGATATACATAGAAATCCCTCCCATTTATTCAGACCATCACTGCTGTCTTGTTAGGATACTAGCATCACATCGAAGTTTCGCCGCTGTGCGGATCGCGCTACGCAGTCAAAATAACAGGAGCGATCGTTGCGGCAGCCTTTTTACAACTGTAAGCATCCCCGTTCTAGTTGCAGTAGTCATTAAAGCTTTCCGGTCTGGGGTAGTTCGTCAACCGGCCTCCATTTCTTGCGGTTTTCCAGGCTGTTGCCATACTGAATAGGTTGGAATAGGGCACATGTACGGCCCCCTAATTCCTCCTTGTAATTGACAGAACCACGGAGAGGAAACGTCAAAATCCATCACCAGCGCGCGGTCATTCCCCAGAGCCCGATCTAGCAAGCGCCCGTTCGGCTTCGAAGAGCGGCCCTTGGTGTCGTTCCCGATTCAGCGCGTTGAGAGCGACTGGGACCGGCTGATCGCCAAACGCCCGATCCTCCTCGAAAGACTGGACACCATGCCCAAGTACCTGCTCAAGCTGAAAGTGCTCGGCCTGCTAAAGAGCGAGTCGCATCGCATGCACCGGCTGATCCTGGACTTCATGTGGTGCACCGGCGCTCGGGTCTCCGAGGTGCTGGCGATTACCCCGGCGAGTTTCCACGACGACGGCTACGACTTCGGGGTGGTCCTCAAGGCGCTCAAGCAAGGGGCAGGGCGGCCGAGCAAACGCAGCCTGCAACGCTCGCCGACGCGGTTTATCCCAATTCCGGATAGAGACTTTCAGACCCGGATCCAGAGCTACCTGTGGATGGGGAAGTTTCGGAAGGACGAACGGATCTTTCCGATTACGCGCCAGGCGGTCAGTGCCAACATTGATCGCTTAATAGAGCAGGTGGGGGGAGAGCCGCCGTTCAAGATCGGGTGCCACACCTTTCGGCACAGCTTTGCGGTGCACCTGCTGCTGCACGGACGGCCATTGAAGTTTGTGAGCCAGCTTCTGGGTCACCGTAGCGTTGAGTCCACCGAGGTCTACACCAATGTGCTGACCTTTGACGGGGCGCATTTTCTCGAAGGCGTCGACTTCCACTAAAATTTGCTAAAACCATAAATGTGGTCATATTTTCTATTGCAACCACTATATGTTGTATTTTGTTGCGTTTTGTGTTTAAACTTTTATGTCGTCTGAATAGAGGGGTAAGCGCAATGTCAGGCAAAAACCAGCACGTCGTGCAACGCGAGAGTGGATGGGCCGTCAGGGGCGAAGGTAACACTCGGGATACATCACATCACTCGACTCAAGCCGAAGCGGCGGAGGCGGCAAGGGAGATCGCCCGTAATCAAAAAAGCGAGGCGTTGATCCATGGCCGGGATGGGCGAATACGTGAGAGAGATTCTTACGGGAATGATCCTTTTCCACCGAAAGGTTGATTCACGTCATTCATCGGTTACATCAGGTCATTGATGTCCAGTGCAAAAGGTCGGAGAAATTTCATGCCTGGAGCCTACGCTCATCTAACGCTCGTTAATCTCGCCAGAGAGCCGCATCGGTTGACTGCAGCAGATATACCTCCTGACGTCGGCAGGGCCCTTATGCGAAACCTCAAATACGTGGAATTGGGTGCGGTGAGTCCCGATTTACCCTACCTCACTCTGGACCTGTTGCAGTGGCCGCCAGGCCTTGATGCGAGAGCTAAGCAGTGGGCCGATAAAATGCACTACGAGCGCACTGGCGAGGTGTTGGCTTCCGGACTCAGATTGCTGCGTGATCGCACTGGCCCTGACTGGGAAAAAGGTGTGGCTTGGCTATTTGGTTATGCGGCTCATATGGCAGCCGACCTGACCATTCATCCGGTCGTGGAACTCAAGGTCGGTCCCTACCATGCTAATCAGAAAGATCATCGACGCTGTGAGATGTACCAAGACGCCCACGTTTTTTATCGCCTTAATCTTGGTGACATCGGAGACTCGGAACATCTGGATAGCGGTATCAAAGCGTGCGTTGACGACAGCGGCTCACTGGATTGCGACATCGAAGATCTGTGGAAGCGAATATTGGCAGATGTCTACCCCGAAGGGTACCAATCCAATGAACCGCAACCAGCGGATTGGCACGCCGGTTTCTCCAGTTTGTTGGATACGGTGGAGGAGGGCACACGTTTATTCGCCTGGGCCAGGCACGTTGGCGCCCACACAGGGATGAGCTACACGACGGAGGAAGACATCGACTCTACGTTTATAGAGGATCTTGAGATCCCAGGGGGGGAGCGACTGCACTATGACGCTTTATTTGATCGGGCCGTCGACAATGTTTTGAGGTTTTGGGCGCAGTTGGCAGAAGGTTTGAAACAGCCGACTGCCCCCATCTTTGCGCAACTTGGAAACTGGAATCTCGATACCGGCAAAGACACCGAAACTAAGGAGTACGTGTTTTGGGGGGTAGCCTGATGTTTCGACAGTTTAGTTGGTCTCTATTCACCGCCACGTTCCTGCTGGTCGGCTGCGCATCTCATGCAGACGACGAAGAAATGTATGTGACAGCCTCTGCGTTGACCAAGGTCAGCAGTGCTTTGGAGGCCTCAGTCTATTTTGACACCCCACCCGAAGGCCTCCAAGACCGAGAGCTACTGGAGTTTGCGACTAAGCATGACCCATCCCTCTTGGAGCCATTTGACAATTTCATCCTCAAAGCAAATTACGTTGATCGTCATGGAGTGGTTTTAGTATGTGATGAACTCGGTAGAAAGGCTCTGATGAAAGACCTGGGATGCACCGCCAAGCTTGATAAACCGTATTGGGATTCCACCGAAGTAGTGCCATGCCGGATCAACCCGCCGTCCACAGTCAACTGCCCAGTCACCGAGTAGGTAGAAGGTAAGGAAATCCTTTTTACAGCAGCGTCTTTAATCAGTTCATGGACTTTACATGATTGTTACGGATGGGGTGCAAGAGTGGAAAAAGATCTCAAGAAACAGAACAATGCCACGATCGCCGCGCTGTTAAGCGCTGTCGTCCTCGTGTGTTTGGGGTTTCAGTTTGGCTTCAACTCCTTGCCATCATTCAAAGAGGGGCTTCTTACAGGGGTTGCTGGGGTGATTACCCTAGCGGTTCTGGTCTTTATCACCCATCTGCTCCCACACGATATAAAGCACAAACTCGTCTTCACCCGTTTCGTGAATGAGATGCCCGGAGGACGGGTTCATCGTCTCTGCAAGCGGGATTCGAGAGTGGTGTATCAAGACGTTGCATCACAATGGCCGCATATCTTTGATGAGGCGGTCGCCGCGGGTGATCGGAACTCCCTCTGGTACCGAGACATATACAAGCCTGTTCGAGATACCCATGAGGTCCGTCAATCGCATAGAAGCTTTCTCCTCTACCGCGACACCTTTTCGGGTTTGTTCGCTCTCCTTATTTTTACAATCTTGTGGGACTCCCTGGGAGACCATCAACTTCTTGGTGACATTGTTCCTGCTGTCTATGTCGTGCTCGTCATTTCATCCCTCCTGACTCTTCTTGCCGCTCGCAATGCAGGTAACAGGCTCGTTGTAAACGCCGTTGCCGTCGCTCAATAAACGAAAGGAACTGCATTTCATGAACTCGAAGGTTACATTTTTCCCCGTCGATAATGGTGACATGACCCTGTTGCAGCTTGCGGATGATCGCCAGACCTGCCTTCTGATTGACTGCCGGATTAGGCGTTCTGCCGATGATCCGAGCGACACGACGCCTGACGTTGCCTCTGAACTTCGAAAGCGCATTAAGAAGGATGCCCAGGGGCGCCCGTTTGTTGATGCGATGCTTCTTTCTCACCCGGATGAGGACCATTGCCTTGGCCTCAGGGCGCACTTTTGGCTTGGCCCAGTTCAGGACTATCCCGACGATGACAGAGATCAGTTCCAGAAGAGGATTATCATTCGGGAGCTTTGGTCGTCCCCGATGGTTTTCCGGCGTGCGTCGAAGAAGCTGACGCTGTGTGATGATGCCAAGGCTTTCGCCACGGAGGCGCGGCGTCGCGTGAAGGCAAACCGCGATAGCGGCTTCAACGTTTCTGATGGCGATCGAATTCTTATCCTGGGGCAAGACAAAGACGGGAAGACAGATGGCCTGGAGCAAATCCTCGTAAGGCAAGGGGATGTCATTAACGGAATTAACGGAGTTGGCCAGAACCTCCTGAAATCGCGCCTACTTGCCCCTTTCCGAGAGCAAGACGAGGAGGTGGAGGAAGAGCTGTCTAAAAACGACTCCAGTGTTGTGATCAATTTCAGCATTCGTGAGTCCAGCTCCGGCGATTGTTTCAGCCGATTCCTGTCTGGCGGTGACTCGGGGGTATGCATCTGGGAGCGGCTCTGGCGCGAGTACACGGCTGACGACCTGAAATACGACCTCCTCCTTGCCCCTCATCACTGCTCATGGCGTTCACTTTCACACGACAGCTGGTCTGATAATGGCAACGATGCTGAGATCTCCGAGGATGCGCGTTCAGCGTTAGCGCAAGCAAATGATGATGCGTTTATTGTTTCCAGCAGCAAGCCGGTTGTTGATGACGATAACGACCCCCCCTGTATTCGGGCCAAGCGTGAGTACAGGAGTATCTTGGGGTCAACAGGTATCTTTAAGTGCACAGGGGAAGAGCCGACTCGCAAGAAACCGGAGCCCATCGTATTTCAAGGCGCCAGGTCTGGCTTCAGGCTGGCCGTTGCCGCTGTCGCAACAGCGTCAGTCGCATCCGCCGCTCCACCGAGGGCAGGCAGTGACGACTGAATACATTGACTACGGAGAGTCGCTGGGAAAGTCGGTAACGTCGAATTTGCCTGCACCATTGCGTGACGTGGCCGACGCGTGCGGCGAGCACTCTGCTTTTGACGTTGTTGAATTCCGGCGGATTTCGCCGGATTCACATGCGCTTATTGTCGATGTTGGCGATGGGACTTTTGATACCAAGAATCGGGTCGGAATACGCCGCTTTGAGCGCCTGGCTCTGGTTTATAACCCCGATTTTGGTTTTCCATGGGACGTTAGGGCGCTTCGCTCCGACTTCCCAGTGACCATGCATCAAAACCATGTAGGGCCCAATTCACCACGTTCCCTGTGCCTCTACGTTGAGCCTTGGTCATCTGTGGAGCGAGTCTGGAACCCTCACTCATTTCTGGGTCGAGTTCTCTGGTGGCTTCGGGAAACCGCCTGCGAAAACCTGCATCAAGAGGATCAACCTCTTGAGCAGCTTTTTTTCGAACCCGCGGATCGCTTTGTATTGCCGGAGGATTATTTCGAGAGACTCACCGAAACCGGTTATCGTATCGTTTTCGACCAGCGACCATTCGCCTGTCGAGGAAGATTCTTGTATCAAGCCCGGGTTGTAGATGATATTTCGCATCCGGGTTTCCAGGATGGAAAATGGATACCAATTACGATCATCTTGCCTCCCATTACTCACGGCCGCGTAGAGGAACACCCGAAACATCTTGGGGATCTGCTTGAAAGACTCAATTCTCGAGGTGCCAGGATTTCCGGATTGCTCCGTGAGGCAATTCAGGATCTTGTTCCCGAGGGTCAAAGCTTTGACTGGCCGGCCGGCAAGACCAATAAGATACTTCTAGTGCTGGGCATCTCCCTCAAACGTGACAGCAAGACCGAGAGAACGGACGTTTACGGCTTCGCTATGGATCAACATTTTGGCCGGCTCGGCGAAGACCTTGGCGCCCTGATCCGTAGTCCCGGCGAAAACAAGTGGTTTCGTAACACTGGGATAATGGAAAAAGTCGAGCCTCTGAACGTGGATCGATTGGAAAGTTACCCTCTGACCCCTGTTGGTATCAGGCTAATGCCATCAAAGCAGGAGGTGAGGGAATACTCGGGCATAGCTGATTCACCATGCGATTTCAACGGTGTCATTTCCGGGCTCGGATCTTTGGGAAGTGCCGTTGCATCAATCTGGGCAAGGGAAGGCTGGGGTGAATGGGAATATGTCGATCATGATGCGGTTGAGCCCCATAACCTGTCCCGTCATGTTTCCCTGGGTCCATGTGTGGGCATGGCCAAATCCGAAATGATGAGCGCCCACGCCGCATCTATGTTCTCCCTCAAGGTGAGTGACAGCAGCGCGCCAAAATCTCATGTGAAGAGGCTCACGGAGGACCCCCAATGGCTCGAAGACCTATTGGAGCACAAGGACATCATTGTCGATGC
The DNA here is from genome assembly GCF_009617755.1 of Marinobacter salsuginis. NCBI lineage: Bacteria > Pseudomonadati > Pseudomonadota > Gammaproteobacteria > Pseudomonadales > Marinobacteraceae > Marinobacter > Marinobacter salsuginis. The sequence continues at coordinate 42,700 of NZ_BGZH01000003.1, read as the reverse complement.
ATCCACGACGCTAGAGGTCCCTCGGGACCTGTCCGGCATAGAAAGATCGGCTCGTTTGGCAACACTCTTCATAACTCCATCAGGCAGGTCCTCGGTTTTACTCATGGAGGATCAGTCCGGATACACACGTAGTCTGTCACTCGAGGCTCAGTATTATCGAGCCATTCTGACCAATGATTGCTGGGGCACCGATCATCTGGAAGGGAACTCGGGCTCTTTATGGGTTGGGGCCGGATGCCGGGACATCACCATGGCGATGTCCAATGAACTGATATGGCTGCACGGATCGATACTGGCTCGCCAGCTGAGGTTGCTTTCAGACAGAGAAGAGGCCCAGATCAAGATCTGGGATTGCGATGGGCTCTCCGGCGCCGTTAGCGCTCATGACATTCAGGCCTGCAAGCCCATTTACGCGGAGGTTGGGGGTTGGACTGTGTGGTGGGACGTCTCGATCGAAGATGGCATGTCCAGACTCAGAAATGACGAATTGCCCAATGAAACCGGTGGCATTTTGCTTGGTTTTGTTGACCAGAAGATCAAAACGATATCGGTCGTGCTAGCCAGGCCCGCACCAGAGGACAGCACTGCAACACCCCGAGAGTTCTTGCGCGGAACTGCCGGTGTAGAAGGAGATATCGATGAGTGTCGTCGTAGAACTGGCGGGATCGTTTCGTATCTGGGCGAATGGCATTCTCATCCGAAGGGCTGCAAATCCGATCCAAGCACTCACGATCGAAAACAGCTGGATTACCTAGAGGACGTTATGGCTCGTGATGGCAGTCCTGCAATCTCCATGATTGTCTCGGACTCAACGATCAGCGTCTCATTGGGTCAACGAACAGCAACGGTTGAGTTGTCCTTTTTTCACTCTTGAAGAGGGCAAAATTGAACCTTTGACTATTTCACTGCTGAGCGATTAAGACGCTTTTTAAACAAAAGCGAACATTCGAGTCAGGGCTTCCTCCAGTGCCTCCAGGCAAATCGCATCCATTTCATCCGGTATCATTGCCGGAACAAGTTGGAAACGCTAAATCATTGCACGGCAGAGATGGAAGGAAAATGCGCCAGCGATTATTGTGCCTCATGCGAACAGGAATGCGTGGAGACTATCGGACTTGAGGATTGTCGAACAGGGCCTTTACAAACGCCCTTGCAAAGAACACTATCGAATCCTTCAGTCATTCAGGAACTTTCTTCAAGAAGGGCAACAAGGTCCTGCCGAATGGCTTGAGCGCTTAAATCTTCCGGTCGGATAAGCAGGCGTGGATTACCCTCACGATCAAACACATAAACTGCGCCGCTGTGAGTGACGGCGTAATCACCTTCTGCGTCCGGTTCTTCATGCCCGAACGTGGTCCGGTATCGCTGGGTAAGTGTGCGTAGGTCAGAGGTTTTGCCGGTCAGCCCGACGATCCTTTCACCAAAAAAATTGACATACTCTGCCAGGCGCTCGGGCGTATCGCGCTGAGGGTCAACGCTGACGAACAGCGTAAGTACCTCCTCCTGGTTTTCCGGGCTCAGGCCGCTAACGGCCTGACTGAGTTTTTGCAGAGCAGTGGGGCAAACATCAGGGCAAGAGGTAAATCCGAAAAACAGCATTCGTACCTGACCACTGTAATCATCGCCTGAAACCGGTGCTCCCTGACTGTCGATCAAATCGAATTCAAGCTTGGGCATCACGCCGCTGATGTCTGTTCCGTGCCAATCCGGCGCATCATCGCCCATGCAGCCAACAAGGAGGATTGCCAGCATCATTAATGCAATGGATGCAAAGCGCTTTGTGTGGTGTTGGAAGCAGGGTGTGATCATAAAGTGGTGTCCTTCAGTTACGTGTTGGAAGGCTTCTGGTGTCCCAGAACAATCGCCAAGTCTTCCGGCACCGCCATCGGTTCAAATGCGCTGACGTTGGCACGTCCCGTATTGCCGACAGGAACCCAGATTCGTGAAACCAGCAACGCAGCGAAGGCCCGAGCCAGCTGACCGAGAACCTCGCGAGCATCGCGCGTGTGCCAGCCGAGCCGTAGCATGCGCAAATGTGTTGTCGTGTGCGCTAACGCGAACTTCTGGCTCAGAATATGAGCCCGTTCAAGATGTCTGAACGCTGTATCGACATCGCCCTGATTGTCTGCATCAGCGGCTGCTGCCAGTTCTGTCAGATAGAACGCCTTGAGTTCACTGTTCACTGCTCGGTTCTCCTGCCTTATCGGCCAGCTGAGTGGTGGGCAAAGATTTGCCCGGGATCAACCGAGTCTTCCGAGTACCGGAAATGCGGATAACATCCATGATGCAAACCGGGTCATCTGTCCCGTCAGCACCATTACCCCCATAACAACCAGAACCAGCCCTGCCAGAATTCTCAGTGACTGACTCCAGCGGCTCATCCAGCGCACTCGCGCCCGAAAGTGCTCAATAAATAGAGCCGTTGCCAAAAATGGAATTGCCAACCCCAGCGAATAAACGGCCAGGTACAGCATGCCGGTTTCAGCATTCGCATGGGTGGAACTGAGAGCCAGGATAGCGCCCAATATCGGGCCAATACACGGTGTCCATCCGACGGCAAAGGCCAAACCGAGAAGAAACGCTGCCGTGGGCCGTCCACCCTCAAGGGTTTGCCCAAAGCGCCAGTCGCGCTGTAGCGCGGGCATGCTCCACCAGCCCAGCATAAATAGCCCCATCAGCACGATCAGAATGCCCGCCACCAGATTGGCTTCCTGCCGGTAGGCCATCAGCCACTGACCGAGCAGACTAGCGCTGGCACCAAAAGCGATGAACACCACACTGAATCCAAGGACAAAACAGATACTGAGCCACAGAGATTGCAGTCGACTCGAACGGTCTGTGACGGTGCCGCCCGTAACGACCGAGAGATACCCCGGAACCAGCGGCAGAGTGCAGGGTGAGAAAAAAGACACCAGGCCGCCAAAAAAAGCAGCCAGCATTCCCCATGTCGCAAGATCTGGCATTTCCGTGAGTCCTCAACTTTCTGAGTTCAGTTGACGGTGGAGGGCATCAAGCCCATCCGTGTTTTAATCGACACCGGTCGCTATTGCTGTGCGTCTGGGAGCGACTCCTGAACAAGGCGAAGTAGCGGTTTGGGACCAAACTCCGTGAGTTGGCGGCCATTCACGAAAAAAGTCGGGGTGCCCCGAACGCCGATGGTTTTGACGTCCTGCATGTCTTGATCAAGGATGGCGCTTATCCGTTCGGATTGCATATCCTCACGGGCTTGGGACAGGTCCAGACCGGCTGCCTCGGCCGCTCCCCATGCCTTGGCAACCTTCGGGTCGTCGTGCCAGGCAGGCTGCACCTCCAACACAGCTTCCAGCACCGGTTCATAGACATCTTGCAGGCGAGCTGCTTCCAGAATTCTGGAGACTTCCTCGGAACCCTGATGGAACAGTGTGTAACGCAAAACAAGGCGCACCTGACCTGGATACTCAGCAAGAATCTGTTTCACGATGGGGTAGAACGCCCGGCAGGCTTCGCAGGAGGGGTCGAAAAACTCAACGATGGTCACCGGTGCGTCGGCAGGCCCGAATGTGGGCGAATGGAAGCGTACCAATGCTTGTTGGTTCGCGATCGGTTCGGAAGCGACAACAGACTTTTCACCGGTGGTGGCCGTTTTTTGAGGCTGCTGGGGCTGTGGCTTGAACAAGACAGCGGCCGAAAAGGCTGCGATCAGCACGAGACACACGACAACAACGATGGCACGACGATTCATGAATGAATTCTCCGACGGACAAGCAAGAGCAGAATTATGATGGCAACGAAAATGGCCAGCGATAGAAACGGAAGCGGCAGCCCACCAAATATCGTCATTCCGTCACCCGAGCAGGACGGGCCAGTGGCCGTGCAGGGCTGAATGGGTTGTGGAATTATCCCCACATAAAGCAGTGAGTGGGCCAGAGCGAACAGGGAGCCAATAACAGCCAGCGGCATAGCGTAGCGCCAAACGTTGAAATCCGAGTAGTAGCAGGCGACTGCGAGAATCACCGCCAACGGAAACATGAAGGCGCGCTGAAACCAGCACAGAACGCACGGAGCCTGCCCGAGAACTTCCCCGATGTAGATGGCTGAAAGCGAGGACACCAACGCCAGTAGCCAGGCCGACAGCAGCAGCCCCCATGGAATCACCTGGTTATTGTTGGTCACCGGGATGGCTCTTCCGATGCACTGCCACACGTGCTTTGCGATGAAGAACAGCAGTTGTCTCCGGTAGTGGCGACCTCACCTTCGTCCGATTGGTTGGCGGATTCTGCGCCACCGGCACGCCATTCCCCCATACCTTCACTGATGACTTGCCAGGCGGAATGCAGGAAAAGCGCAGCAATGGCGAGGCCCACAATGATGTCCGGCCAGAGGGTATTGGTGAGGGCGACCAATCCAGCCGCAATGATGACACTGCTGTTGGCGAACAGATCGTTCCTGGAACACATCCAGGTGGAACGCATGTTGAGGTCGTCCGCACGATGACGGTAGAGCAACACAAAACAAACGCCGTTTGCAAAAAGAGCAAGAGCGCCGACAGCGCCCATCCACTCGGCGGCCGGCACTTCCTGTATCACCAGCTTGCGGATGGCATCGGCGACAACAACAAGCCCGAACAACAGCATAAAGCCGCCTTTGAACAAAGCCGCTCCGGCACGCGCGCGACGGCTTCGGTCCAGCACGAACAGTGTCAGTGCATAGACAGACGCGTCGCCGAACATATCCAGCGAATCGCCCAGCAACGCGGTAGAGCTTGCAATCCAGCCGGCGCTGAATTCCACCACAAACATCACTGCGTTTATGGCAAGCGCAATGTAAAGCACCCGGCTTTGGCTCGCTCGCAATTGTGCCAGTTCACCGGCCTTGTTTTCACAGCAGCTATCCACGACGAACCCTCCTAGTATTTGCAATACAACGATACAATAGGGGTTATAGTAACTATAAGGTCAATGATGATGAGCGAAAAAACCTACACGGTCGGTCGGTTGGCTGATGATACGGGCATCAAGCCCGTAACCATCCGCTACTACGAAAGAATTGGACTGTTACCGAAAGCGATCCGCTCGGACTCCGGATATCGACTGTACGCCAAAGCGGATTATTCGCGGCTGCTGTTTATCCGACGAAGCCGGGGGCTCGGTTTCAGCCTTGACGATATTCGAGAGCTGCTGTCGCTAGCAGATCGACATCAGGAGTCCTGCGCTGGAGTAGACGCCAAAGTTGAACAACAGTTGGAACAGGTGCGCTCTCGACTGAAAGATTTGCGTGCGATGGAACACGAGTTGGAAAGACTGAGTGCGTGTTGTGAAGGCGGGGTTATTATGGATTGCCGAATTATTGAGACACTCTCCGGCTCTGCTTAACCAATTTGTATCTGCCCGCCAATCAGGACTGTCCCAATTCGAGTTGGGACAGTCTATTCAGTCAGGAATCCTCCTGAATAAGAGCAACGAGATCATGCCGAATTTCTTCCCCGCTCAAATCGGGCCGAATTAAAAGGCGGGGGTTACCCTCGCGATCAAATACATAAATCGCGCTGCTGTGTGACACCGCATAATTTCCATCGGGGTCAGGTTCGTCATAACCGAAGGTGGTTCTATATCGTTTTGCGAGTTCACGAAGCTGGGGTTCATTTCCAGTGAGTCCTACAATATTGTCACCGAAAAAATCCACGTATTTTGCGAGGCGCTCAGGCGTGTCACGTTTCGGATCGACACTCACGAACAAAGTGAGTACTTCATCCTGAAGCGTCGGGGCCAGGCCACTGGTTGCCTGATTGAGCTTTTGCAGGGCGGTTGGGCAAACATCGGGGCACGAGGTGAACCCGAAAAACAGCATTCTCACCCGTCCACTGTAATCCTCGCCAGATACCGACTCGCCCTGGCTATTGATCAGGTCGAATTCCAGCTCAGGCATCAAGCCACTGATGTTTTTACCGTTCCAGTCTTCCTCGTCATTGGCAAAGCAACCAGTCAGCAATAGGGATGCAATCAGCGTTAAGGTCGCCGATATGATGTTGGTGCGCTGTCGCCAGAAGCGAGTTCTCATGACGCTGTTTCCTCAAGTGGTTTGGATTGATTGGCATATTTTCCGTCCTGATGCATGGCTCGCCGAAGCATCAGAAGAATGCCAAGGATGCTCATCATAGCGGGAGGGATATAGGTCAGCATGCCGCCCAGGAGCTGGTCGACTTCCGGGTCCAGCGGCCAGGCCCTGCCACAGACTTCGTAAACGTCGTAGACCATGTCACGTGAGAACACGATCCACGCCCCAAGAAACATCTGAAGCACACCTGCGGCAGCCAGAACCAACATGCGTCTGCCATACCCCAGCGATGAGGTGATCGCAGGCGGTCGCGGGTCGAAGATCAACCACCAGAACAGCAGGCCATCCAGTAACATGCTCCAGTTCATGACCCAGTACAGATCCCGGCTGAGCATGGCGTCGAAATGGATTGATGGCCACAGCCAGAAATAAATGAGCCCGACAAACAGGAATAGGGCGATGAAGGGTTGTTGCAGGACCTGATAAAACCAACCCAGAGGCCGGAGCGTGCGCCTCCAGCCTGGGCTGATTTTTTCAAACCAGAACCGCATGACCGGCAAGGGATTGGAAAGCGCGATCAGGATAGGCCCAATATGATGAAGGATCAGATGCTGGCCCCGATGGACGAAGAACATGTATTGCGCGTAGTAATCGAAGCGGGTCTGCATCACCGCATAACAGATCATCACCCCCAGGGTGAACGCAAAGATCCGCAGTGCGCCTGGCCGGTCCTGTTCCGGCATCCGAAATAGCCCAACGCCATAGAACCCCATCACGAGCATGTAGCTCAGTATGGTCAGCGGCGAGAAATCGTAAGGTAATAAGTAGTCAAGCAGTGACATAGCGTTGCCGGTTCTGAAGTTGTTATTGAGGCGACTCTACCTTGGAGGTGACAAGGTCGTACAGTTCTTGGGGTCCCAGCCGACTTAAGGTGTCCCCGTTGACGTAAAAGGTTGGGGTTCCAGAAATTCCAACCGCTTTCACGTCAGCCGCATCCTGTTGAATAATGCGGTCAATCTCCTGCGAGTTCATACCGGCCCGGGCGGCTTCTAAATCAAGCCCGGCTGACTCCGCCGCATCCCATGCTGCGGCGACCTTTGGATCGTCATGCCACTGGGGTTGGGCTTCCATGACAGCGTCAAGCACCGGCTCGTAGATCCCCTGTTCGCGGGCGGTTTCCAGAATTCTGACGGCCTCTTCCGAGCCTTTGTGAAACAATACGTAGCGCAGGACCAGACGCACGTTGTCCGGGTATGCAGCCTGAATCTGTTTCACATAGGGATGCATGGCGCGACAGCCTTCGCAGGATGGGTCGAAGAATTCGACAATGGTTACCGGCGCGTCCTCAGGGCCGATAACGGGAGAGTAATCTCTCACCAGCGGCGTTTTTTCAACAACGGCGGGTTCATCAATGCCTTGAGAACGATCGTAATAAACGAAAGCGGCCGCGAAGACAACCAGACAAAAAAGAACGAGGCTTGTGACCAGGGTTCGGGTACGCACGTAAGATCTTCCTATTTTAGATAAGTTTAACGAGTGTCAGATTTTCCGGTATTCGGTAGCAGCCGATTGGGAAGCCACCTCAGATAAAACATCATATCAATAAGTTCCACCAGGGACTGCACGACAATCACCACGACAGCCGCGGCCCAGGCCTCTGGTAGCGACAATGCCAGAGGTTAAACCACGAAGGAGTTGCGGGTGCCAAGGCTGAAAATGACGGTGCGACCGGTTGCTACCGGTAATCGAAAGACCCGGCGCAGAGTCTTTCCAACCGGAGCCTCAGCTAGCAAATAGGCCGGAAACAGAATCATCAAGGGCCAGATAAGTGGGCCGGTACTGTCGATCTGGCTGACTTGTGTCATTGAGATGATGAAAAGTACGACTGTCAGCAGAGGGACCGGCATCAGACCCATGAAGCGAATCAACCCGGTGGCTTTTTCGGACTTTTCCGCCCATTTTTCAGTCAGAAATGCCAGGATAAGGGGGACAACAAGCAGCCCGACAAAGGCCGGCAGGAGGTGTCGCCCAAGCTCAAGATTTACGTCGAACTGATTGCCCAGGAAAAGCCAGAGGTAAAGTGCAAGAAGAGCCAGTTGAGCAATCAACAGAACCGGCGTTGCCGCAATGGCTCGGGTGCTCTGGCACTCCTGCACCCTGTCGCCGAGGGAAGAGGTCCATCCGGCAATGAGGCCGGAAAAAACAGCGATGAGGTAGGCCCAGACCTGATGGCGTTCAATTACGTCTCGCATAAGGTGTTCTTAACCGTGTGGCATGTCGGCCATTCGCAGTCGATCTGCCACACGGCACCCATTTCAGCAGCCCTGTTAGCCATGGCCATAAGTATGGGCATCTTTGTGACTGTGATCAGGGTGTTCAAACTCCAATGTTGAATGAGTGATGCTGAACTCGTTATCCAAAGTTCGTTTTATCCGGCCCTTGACTTTTTCAAGTTCATTCCATGCACTTATTTCGACCACCACATGGGCGTCGAGGGAGGCATCATGCTCACCCATCTGCCAGAAATGTACGTGGTGAAGGTCTAAAACGCCTTCTACGTTTGATAAAGCCTCGATGACAGAATCTGTGTCGATATCCACTGGGCTACCCAGCATGAGTGTCCGGATGGTTCCGCCGATTTCCGTTAAGCCCAGGTAGAGAATATAGCTTGCGATACCAATTGTGATCGCGGGATCAACCCAACGCATGTCGTACAGGAGAATCAGGGCGCCGCCTACAACGACTGCAATTGACGCAAACGCATCAGACAAGTTGTGTAGAAACAGCGCACGGATGTTGACGCTGTCCTTTTGCATGGAGTAAGTGAGCAACGCGGTCAAACCATCCACTACCAATGCGATAATGCCAAGCCAAACTACCCACCAGCCCTTGATTTCCGGGGGATCTAGGAATCGCATGCCACCTTCGTAGATTAAATATGCCCCGATCATAATCAAAGTGGTGTAATTTATAAGTGCCGCAACAATCTCAATTCTCCCGTAGCCAAAGGTCATCTTCGAGTCGGCCGGGCGGCGTGCAATCTTCCGCGCCGCAAATGCAATAAATAGTGACGCCATATCCGAAAAGTTGTGTATAGCGTCGGCTATCAGCGCCAAGCTGCCAGCGAAGATCCCTCCAGCGATCTGAGCCAAGGTTAGGATACCGTTCGCCCAGATAGCTACTGCAACTCTCTTATCCTTAGTATCCGGTGACATGTGAACATGCTCGTGGCCCATTGTTTTCTCCTTGGTCGTTGCTGTTCAATTAAACGTAGTCGCAACACTCGCTAAGCCGGACTCAGAGGGCTTAGCGAGTGATGCGACCGCGCGAAAACTAGTCATTCTGGCGATTTTTCGTGTTGTTCCCAACACCTTTCTCGGCTGTGAAGCCCGTGACCAAAATCATGATCACGCCCAGGACGATGAACACGTCGGCAAGGTTGAACGCCGGCCAATGCCAGGATTGCCAATGGAAATCCAGGTAATCGACAACGTGGCCTCGAAAAACTCGGTCGATGACATTTCCCAGTGCGCCTCCAAGAACCATGGCGTAAGCTAGGGCTTCTGTTCGTTGATGGCTGTCCCGAATCAATTTGACCAGAACAGCTGAGACGACAACGGCTATTGCGATAAAAAAGTATCGCTGCCAGCCCCCGCCATCGGCGAAGAGACTAAAGGCAGCGCCTTTATTCCATACGTGCACCCAATTAAAGAAAGAAGTGATCTCAACCGATTGCCCGTAAGCCATGGATTGCTGGACCAGCCATTTAATGGCCTGGTCAGCCAACGCTATCAGCGTGGAAAAGCCGAGAAAGTTCAGCGTAAAAAAGCGAGAACGGTCTCCAGACATCGAATTATCCTTTTAGTGCAAGTATGCGCTTGGCACCGATGAGTACAATGCCTCCCACAATGCCGCCAATAACCAGATCCGGGTAGTTGGAGCCGGTCCAGGCGACAAGAAGCCCTGCGAGGATAACCCCTAGATTGATGACCACGTCGTTGGCCGAAAATATCCAGCTGGCTTTCATGTGAGCACCGCCTTCACGGTGTTTGGCGATCAGGAGCAGGCAACTGACGTTGGCAATAAGGGCCACAGATGCGACGGCCATCATCATCAGCGACTGCGGATCACTGCCGAACAGAAAACGCCTGCCAACCTCAACTAGTACACCGACGGCAAGGATGAGCTGGAGAATGCCAGCAACATGGGCCGCTCTGACCTGCATTTTGATGCCATGCCCGACGGCGTAAAGCGCAAGACCGTAGACGGCAGCGTCGGCAAGCATGTCTAGCGAGTCAGCAATCAGGCCAGCGGACTGGGCGATCAGGCCCATCGTCATTTCGACCAGAAACATCAGACCGTTGATTGCCAGCAGTATCCATAAAGTGCCGGATTCCTCGGTTTCGTTGGCATTAGACGACTCAGCCGATCTGACGGATTCAGCGCTGGCCTCTTCTGACTTCTGCAAGGAAGCGCCCAGCCCCAGGGTTTCCAGCTTGCTCGTAATAGGTCCGGCTTCGCCTTGATGAATAATTTCCAGATTTCGATTCGATAGGTCGAATGAGAGTGACCGAATGTTGTCAAAGCCATTGAGCGCCATTCGAATCATTCGCTCTTCCGAAGGACAGTCCATTTTTGGCACTTTGTAGGTGCTGATCTGGGCTCCATGTGTGGTGATAACGGGGTTCCGAGTGTAATTATCTGTGCCAGCTTCCTCACTGCCACACTGTCCGTCACAGGTGTTGCTCATTTTCTCGGCTCCGGTTCTCGTACAAATGATGCAATTTAAAACCCTGTAGTTACTACAGGGTCAATGACTAATTTACTCTAGTCGTTAAGATCGGCGTTTATCTGGATAAAGATCTACAATGATAAGTGAAATGGAGTGGGCATCTCATTTTTGGGGGATAACTTTATGATTTCATCTAAAGGGCTTGCTGCAACCGCTGCGCTATTGGTTTTTCCAGCATTGGTAATAGCGCATGGTGACCAAGGCCCCTGGCAAGGGCATGGTCCCGGCATGATGATGGATCAGGAGCAAATGCAGCAGATGCACCAGAACTGGTCTCACATGAACCAGCTGATGCAACGCATACCTGATGAAGCATCACCGCAAGAGCGGCAACGATTGATGCGAGAACACAGGGAGGCGATGCAAGAACAAATGGATTATATGCATCGCGGCATGATGGGACCTGGCATGATGCGTGGACAAAACGACATGATGGGAGGTCAGCACCTGATGAACGGCGGCGGTAAATCAAAAAATGGTGGTAGTCTGTCTAACGAGCAACAAATTCAGATGATGCAAGAGCGCATGGATCAAATGCAGCTGATGATGGAGCAGATGTTGCAACACCAGAAAAATTTGAACGTGCAGTGATTTGACGTGGCACTCGCCCCCAACTCGACCACCAAGCGTGTGGCTGAATTGGGGGACTGAACATCTCTATATGAATTACTGTTTCGAACCTTGCATCAGTTGCTAGATTCTTTATCCCCGGTCAGGCAAAGCGTCCAATTATTTAAAGTGCGCTCTCGCCCATTCAGCACAGAATGCTCTTCATCAGCTATGGCGAACGCGTTCAATCGCTTCGAACAATCTAAGCTCTTGATCGAACTTTCTGCGTTAGATCTCTATTTGACCCTGTAGTTGCTAAAGGGTTTAGGGATGTCTGATCTGAAGAAAAAGAGGGCTTGGTATGAACCGCATGATAATGGCTTGCGCAACTTTTATGCTCGTCGGACTCTTGATCTTTGCAGGCTTTGATCTTCGGAAAGTGGATGTTACCGAGAGCGTTGTTGTTGATGCGCCCCGCACGGAGATTTGGGGGGCAGTGACGGATTTCGAAGGCATCTTTCACCGAGCAAATGACGCTCATATTTTGACTGAGATAACGAGCCGACCCGGTACGGGATTTGTTGACGGGCTTAGATTTCTCCAGGTTGAAACGGTTGGTGGAATAAAAGGGGTTCTGGACGGGCGTGTGTACGACGTCTTTCCGCCAACACGCTACAGATGGTCAGCCGAAACTACCTACAGCCTTTTGGGGATCGATATCGTTGACGTGTTCGAGGGGGGAGATTTACGAATTGAAAAGACCAACTCTGAGAAAGGATGGCGTCTCTCTCACCGGGTATACGGTGTCTTCCCCGATTCCTTTAAAGGCAGAGCCTTGAGTTGGTTCATGTCAGCCTTTATGGGCATCGAGTCAGACGCTGCGCAACACACCCGGGTTGAGTTGGAGTACGTCAAAAGGGAGCTTGAGAAACGATGAGACAGGGCGACAAGAGCGTACTTGTCCTTGGTGGCTACGGAGCTGCCGGGACCGCTACTGCGACTTTCTTGGGGCAACGGATCGACGGCAATATTGTCTTGGCAGGGCGTTCACTGGAAAAAGGGCGTAAACGAGCGGAACAGTTAGATCGCGAAGCCGGTGTCACAGGTCGTTTCAACGCCAGATCAATTGATGTGGCTGACGCTGCACAGGCCAGGCAATGCTCGCATGAGCAAGATGTCGTTATTGTGGCATGTGACCTTTCCGTGTCTGCTCTTGAGAATCTGGTTCACGGTTGTATCGCGAATCGAGCCGACTACATCGATATCACTCCAAATCCGCGCAAGCTTGAGGTATTCCAAGGCATGCGGACACTCATCGAGACCAGCGACAGCCGATTTGTACTGGATGCAGGTGCTGATCCGGGGCTGCCCGGGTGGCTGGCTCGATGGCTTTGTCAGGCCTCTCCGGGGACAGTGAAGGATATTCAGATGTATGGGCGTTATCGATCCACCGACATAGGCTGGGGCGGTGTTGCCGACATCCTGAGTGCCGCTGATCGCCAGGGGTGGAAGTATAATGGCGGATGGACACAGTCCCGTTTTTGGGACGTCCGTTATAGAAGGTTCGAAGGCGGGTTGGGAAGCAGCATCTGTGTTCCGGTTTTTCTGGATGAACTTCATGGCTTACCGCAGGAGCTATCACTGGAATGCTTCAGCTTCTATCACGCCGGTCTCAACCCGGTTACCGATGTGCTGATGACATTTGAGAGAACGGGAATGCTTGGCTGCTTTTCCTTCAAGTCACGCCAGCGCGCATTTTATTCAGCTCTTAAACGCTTCACTAACAAGCCATTCGGCCTTGAATTGACTGCCGAGAGCCGAGGTGACCGCGCATCGCGCCGAGTATCAATTGGCCATCATGATCTTTATCGCGCAACCGCAATCCCTGCCGCGATTCATTGTGAGTCGCTTTTGGAAGGTTCCGGGGATGAATCTGGGGTCAGATGGGAATCGCTTTCATGCTCACAACGCGATGTACGAAAACGGCTGCTTATATTCAAGTTCAATTCAGTGTCAAAGGATATAATAGAAGGTTTTAATTTTATATTGTTGAAAATAAAAGAAAAAATATTTCAATGTAATAATTTTGCAACAGATACAAAGCACCATCTTCTCAGCATTTGAAAGACTTCAAGTGTCATTTTGAATCTATCTAATCTGAAGAGGTGTCCATGAAAAAGTGTCTATCGATGTTCGTGTTTGGTGGATTTGTCGTTACTTCAATAAATGCACTCGCGGCGGACGGTCCTATCCTGTACGGCAAAGCCAATGTTTCGTATGAAAACCAGGACGACGGTAATAGCGATACTTGGAAGCTTCAGAGCAATGCTTCCCGTCTTGGTGTAAAAGGGGCGTTCGATACCGACCTCGCAGGCCTGGAGGCGATATACAAGGCGGAATTTGAAATATCGATTGATGATGGAGATAAAGATGGCCAAACCTTCTCGCAGCGTAATATATACGGCGGCTTCAAACAGGCGAACCTCGGTGCACTGATTGCGGGAAAATTTGACACACCTTTAAAGTCAGCGCAGGGCAAGGTTGACCAGTTCAACGACCTACAGGCGGATATAAAAAATATCATGGCTGGTGAAAATCGGACCAGCAACATTGTTCAATACAGTTCCCCACGTCTGTTCGATGCTGTGGGCGTCAGTGTTGCCGTCATCCCGGGTGAAGAGCAGTCAGCTGGTGCAGAGAACGACGGACCTGCGGATGCAGTTTCCAGCTCTTTTACGTTTGAGAATGATCGTTTCTACGGAAGTATTGCCTACGATTCTGATATCGACGATTCACTGGAAGCCGATTCAAGTGGCGATAGTCGTCTCAATATCCTGCGAACCGTAGGGAAGGTCCGATTAAGCAACTTCGAGATCGGCGCAGTTTACCAGTTGGCAGAAGAAAGCGATGGCCCTGGAGAAGATACGTCTTATCTGGTTGGCGGTGCCGTTAACCTTGAGCGTTGGAAGATCAAGGCTCAGTACGGACTGACAGAAGCCGAGACAACAAACGAGGAGCTAACCCTGTTGGCCTTGGGGTTCGATTATAAACTGGCAAGCAAGAGTAAGGTTTATGCTTACGTGTCTCAGGTGGAGGCGGACCTGGCTGACTCTGAGGACTCCACATTTGGTGTGGGCTTCGAGCATAAGTTTTCCATGTAGGGTCGAGCGTGATCGCTGAATATGGCGAGACCGACGTATCTAAAATATTTTCCGGATTTCAAGTTCATTTAAGGTTCGTGTGAGAGCCTACTTGCGAGTTAACTAAGGTTATTTAATGGCGGGAATGCTTCATTCCCGCCTTTTTTTTGGTCTTTCGTCCGGTGTTCTAGCTGGTTTTAAGATTTACGCCACTATCCGTACGAATCGAACATCACAAACAATCAAGAAAGAAACTGGAGGAGACTACGTTGAAACGCAACATTCTGGCCACTGCGATTGCGGGGATGACAACACTGTCGGGAAGTTGGGCCGCGACGGCAGCGGAGATTGAATTCCACGGTGATATGGATAACCGCTTTCAGGCTTACACCAATCAAAGAGACTGGTTTTCTGGTGGTAACTCAGGTGGCGGTACGCTGAAAGATGACGAGCCGACCGAGAGCTTCGGCGAGGTCAAATATCGCTTCTGGGCGAAGGCAACTTCCGACGACAAAAACGTTACCGGTGTATTCGCGACGGAGATTGGAGGCATCCGCTACGGTGAGGGTTCGGGTGGCGACTATTCCGGTGATGGTGTGAACATCGAAACACGGTGGGCTTATGTGGATTTTTTGGTGCCCAACACGCTAGACCAGCGCGTATCGCTGGGCTTGCAGCCGGTGTCAGTGAACCGACATGTCTGGACTGAAACCGCCACAGCCGCTGTTTGGAAAGGCTCACTGGGCTCTGGATTTGACTATCAGTTGTTATGGGGGCGAGGTGACTCTTCCAATGAGAGCGGCGTCGACTCAGAACAGGACGAAGGCTGGGATGGCGCGGACAACTTTGCGATCAACCTGAACAAGCGTTACTCACCGAACCTGAGCGCGGGCCTCTTCTATCTCTATCAGATGAATGATCAAATTGCTGAGGGAATAGGTACGGTAAATAGCAGGGAGTATGAACTGAAGAGTATCGCTGATAACTCCAAATATTCCGTTTCCAGCTTTGGGGTGGAGATGGATTACGGTCAAGAGACGTCGCTAGGCCGCATGTTCGTGAAGGGTACGGTGATTGGCCAAAGCGGAACAATAGAAGGTGTAAATTTCGTCCCATTGAATGGTGCTACGAATCCCAATACGAACTATGACCTTTCGACCTTTCTGGGACGCGGCGAGCTCGGGCTGCAATTTGGACCAAACCAACTGACGTACACCGTGCTCTACGCATCGGGCGATGGCAATGAGCAAGACGGGGACTTCGACGCCTTCATCGCCACGGATGTCGACTTCAGCGACAGTATGATTTTTCAGGAAAACATGACGAGCGATGACTACTTCGCCGAAACACCCTATATCCTCGACAAAGGGTATTTCATGAACAAGCTACAGCTCGATCATAAAGTAGCGGCCAATATTACGGTCAGCGGAATGATTGTCTACAACCGCTTGGCTGAGGACATTGCACTTGCCGATGGATCGTCCTCAAAAGATCTCGGACTGGAATTTGGCTCCAAGGTCTCGTACTTCCCATACCCTTCGCTTGAGCTGTCGGCAGAAGCTGCATACCTGGCATCAGGCGATGCTATGGATGCGCTGGAAGAAACTGCCTTGCAGGACGGCAAAAGCGATCAGGACATTGTTCATGTTGCCGGTCGGGTAAGGTACAAGTTCTAACAAGAACGGGGTGGTGGGAGCGCCACCCCGCTTTTGTTATACAAAATGAATCCGCATTAAGTGACTTTTTCCTATGATGACTCGTTCTGCAGTATTTGTGTTCCTGATGCTACTACTAGCTGGTGCGGTACAGGCGGTTGAGCGTGAGCATCCAGCAAAGGCAAAGGTCACTCAGGTAGATCGTGATCAAAAAGTGCTTTCCCTCACAGTCGACGATGCCACTGTTGAGGTAGGTGATTTATTTGTTGTGTTGTGGGAGCCTGATCATGCAGGCATCCTGGAGCAAAACCTTGCAGTCATCGGTATCGAGAGTATCGGAAAGGATCAGGCGGTAGGGAAATTGCTGTTTGGAACGATGCCCTCCGTTGGCGCTGTATCGAAACGCTTTTACGGTATCCCGGCGGTGTTTACTGATAGAGCCGGCGACCCCAGGGCGGTAACGCCGGCGTTGAAAGCCCGATTTCCTGATCTTTTGTGGCGGGACGAGCCAGAGGCGTCAAACGATGTGCCATTGGTGCGTTTTCAGGTTACCGGGAGAGGTCAAGCCGTTGCGACTTACAATAACACCTGGTTGGTCGGCATCGTACAGACCAATGCTGAAGAAGGTCGGGTAGGTCCGGTTGAGGAGGAGGCTTTAGCGTCTCCATTTGCCAGACTGCCCATCAACGCAAAGTCGTTGTCCGCGTTTCGTTCTGGCAGCGATTACTATTTTGCGGCGGAGCATGGAAACAAACTCAGCTTTTTCCATGTTAATTCCAGTGGGGCTGTTCAGAGCCTGGCGTCCATTGAGGTGCCCCGTCGGGAGAAAGTCATCCGAATGGACTGGTACGTTTCAGAGAACTCATACTACCTCATTTTAAATCAGTGGAATGGCCGTCGCGTTTCAAGTTCTTTGATCCAGTTGGCCGAGGGGGAGGCCGAAGCCATCGGTTTCATTCCCTTAATTTTGGGGTTGCAGGATTTGGATGCTGACGGACGCCGGGAAACTATTCTCGGGCAGTCTTTCTACTCAGAGCAGGGGTTTGGTTCAGAGATTTATGAGATATTAATCTCACCGAACGGGCCTGACCTCTATAAGGCCGATCATGAAAAGTTAAGTCGATACACGTCAGTGTTTCGGGTAATCGGTGCTGTTGTTCAGAGCAAACCGGGACCTTTGAATATGGTGACCGTCTCCCAAGGGAAGGTTTCATTTTTCCCTGCTGGCACTGAGGGCCCACAGCTGGACTATGAAATTGGAAACCGGGTGGCAGGCACGAGTATGACTTACGACGTGTCGCCTGAGCTGGTGTTTAGTCCGAGGCAAACACTATTTTTGCCGAACCTGCTCGTACGCTCCGGTGAGGACCCAGTTAATATCGGGATTCCACAGAAATCCAGTGCAGCCGAAGATATGATAGGTGTTTATGATACGCGAGTTGATTGGTTGACGCTGAGATCCGGGAAATCTCCCCAAACGCAGTCAACAAGTCTTCTAACGTCGGCTCCGGTGTCGCCCGTATCAGGTAATACAGGGTTGTTCTTTATGTCGCCTGATGAGAACTCAGTTCAAAGCAACAGTTTTGATGTTGAGACGTTGGTGTATCGGGCTGCTATGCCTGCTGGTCGCTGACTAAAGCTGGATAAGTTGCCCTTGTAGTCGTCAAATGCTTCTGGGAAGCTCGATTAGAACCCGCAGACCACCTTTGGGTGATATAGAAAAATGCATGGCGCCACCGTAGTCATTGGTGATTTCCTCAACGATTGATAGGCCAAGGCCATAGCCAGGAGTTTTTTCGTCCAGTCTTTTCTGGCGCCTGGTAAGATCGGCAAGCTGGTGTGACGCTACTCCGGGGCCGTCATCTTCAACAAGAATGGTCAAAGTGTCATCGTGAAGTTTCAAGTGTAGATGAACTTCCTGAGAGCACCATTTGCTTGCGTTATCAAGGACATTACCCAAGATCTCATTAAAATCACGCTCATCAATTGGCCAGACAAGCTCTCTGGGTAATGTTTCTTGAAGATGGATCTGTTTGTAAGGATAGATTCGACTGACTACGTCCACCAGTGCCAGAGTTCTCTCAATGATCGGTGTCGCCTTTCCAATGTACTGACCGGACATTTCGGTTTTTCTCATTTGAGTGTCGATCAGCTCGTGCATTTCAGACAGTTGAGACTTAATTTGACTCGCGATTGTGGTGGGAATGGCTTCGTCATTGATCATGGAGTTTATGACGGCAAGGGGGGTTTTTAAGCTATGAGAAATATCTGCGGCTAGGTGGCGTGAACGGGAAAGTTTTTTGTCGTACGACTCTAATAGACGATTAAGATGTTTGACAAGTTCAGTGAATTCTTCAGGTACGTTCTCATCCAGTCTATTACGCTCACCATTTTTAAGCGACGTTAATTGGGAGCTCATCATTTTTAAAGGTTTTAGTGCGATAGTTACCCCAATAAATATGATCATTGATATCGTAACGAGAATTGTAAATGATATGATCCATATAAGACCGTGGATTTTGTCAAGAGTGTTTGGGGAGTAGGAGCTTTTTTCAATTATAGTAACGCTTAGCTTATCTTGTCTGTTATTAAATATTTTGTAGTATCCAAGGATTGATCGATCATTATACGATATGTGAAAAATTCCAGGATTTCTGAACGATTCTACCACCTGTAATTTCGGTTCAATGTTCTCGCTTGTAAAACTCCGACCTTGACTGTCTTCGATGTGAACAGAATATTGGGACAATGAAAAATCTCTGAGAGAAGATTTTGTAATTTCTTCTTTATCATTTGTTAGTGTCTTTGAGAGCCGGTTAGCTGCAGCCTCTAGCTGCTGCCTGTGAAGCTCGTCATGGATATAGTCGATTAAAAGGGTGTGTGAGAAGAATATTACCCCGGTACACGCGAAACCCGTTAGTGTCAGGAAAGTAAGCAGTTTCCGTTTTATTGAAGGGCGTTGTTTTTTTCTGGGCATGTGGTCTGCCAAGCAGGTAATTGGAAGTTGCTATCGACTAAATCTAGGCCTAAAAAAGCCGCACTACAAAAGTAGTGCGGCAAGACGGAATGGTGGAGACCATTCACGATGCAACTGGTTTTAAAACGATCTTTGTCGACAAGTTTCTATTGTTCAATCAAAAATTCTATTAATGCGACATTATTTCTAATGAATAAACTGATCTTTTGAAAATTGGTCCAATTGAGATAGATTGATATCTCCCGATTTGATCATCTCGTGATAGATATCGTCCTTAGTCGATAACATCAATTTTCGGCGTGCCTCCATGCCCACTTCAGATAACGCCGCCTGTGTCATTACCTTATGTTGTCTCTTCATATCCTGAATGCTGCTTTTGGAGAGCATGCCTTGTGCTAACTTATCGTCCTTGGCCTCAGTGGCATGGAGGTTTCCTGCCGCCAAGGCTAATGCTAACGATGTGAGCCAGAGATAGTTCCTCATAGAGTCACCTTTAAGTTGAATGATGTGCACCCTGATGGAACCAGATGAACTTTAACTCAGCTTGAAAAAATAAAATTAAATCATGAAAAGAGGACACGGGTGTAAGAACGGTTGCGATGGGGTCGTTAATACAAAGGTATTAAGGGGGTATTTTTTTCAATTTCGTTTCAAGTTCATCTGCTATCAATGGCGATGCGTTGTTCTGGCCGAAAGTGCCGGCATAACCAGCAACTTACCGGTGGTGGTCTGTAACCGAAGCGCCTTCGCGTTTGGTTTATGAGGTGTCGATCGCCGGTAGGGGATCTTATAACGAAAGCTCACGGAGACTGATTTATAATGCAAACTAAAAAACTCAGGTTAGCGATAAGAGCAACACTTGCGATATCAACCATGGGCCTGGTGGTCCCATCTGCTTTGGCGCAATCAACTGCGGAACTTCAAAAGCAGATCAATGACTTGCGCAGTCAGGTGGATCAGATGGCGGGGACCAATGATTCCAAGGGGTGGTTGCTGCCCGGCACTAACACTTCGGTTACGATTGGTGGTTACGTAAAATTGGATATGATTTACGACACAGACCAGGATATCGGTGACTTGCACGACCCGAGTGTTCTCGATACATCCGTAGAGGATGGTGATAGCTCTTTGAGAGCGCATGCCCGTCAATCACGAGTGCGTCTCGGAACCAGTACCCCGACCGATATTGGAGAAGCCAAGACGGTTGTTGAGGCAGACTTCTACGGCGGTGGTGGCAACGAACTGTTCTCCAATTCACGGGGGCTTCGTATTCGTCACGCCTATGGCGAGCTCAACGGCTGGCTTGCGGGTCAGACGTGGAGTAACTTTATGCACTTTACGGCTTACCCGACCACACTGGACTTTAATGGGCCGGTAGGTGTGAGCTTTATTCGTCAGGCACAGATTCGTTACACGATGGGAATAGGTGACGGACAGTTCTCGGTGTCAGCTGAAAACCCTGAAACCAGTGGGTTTGAAGGTTCACGTGATACCGTTCCTGACCTTACCGCCCGTTACAAGTGGGCAGGGTCTGGTGGTGGATTTGAGGTTGCTGGCCTGGCCCGTTCTCTCAAGACCGACGACGTCAGTGCTACAGGTGACGACGCTGCGTTTGGATATGGCGTCATGGCGGCTGGTCGACTCAACGTCACTTCAGAAACCTCGCTCATGGCCGGAGTTGTTTTGGGTGATGGTGTAGGTCGTTATCTTTACAGCTCGTACAGTAACAACGACAGCACTGCGAGTCGGACTGGCATCGGTGAGGCATATATAACTTCCGATGGTGATCTCGAAACTATCGAGGCTTACGGCTTCAACGTGGCGGCGAGCCATAAGTGGACGCCAAAATTCACCACGAGTGTGGCCTATGGGTTTTTAGAGGGTGATCAGGACGAGACTCTCTTTCCAAACTCTTTCCAAACCCTAGAGAGCGCTTACTTCAGCAACTTCTACCAAGTAGCTGATCCGGTGACTGTAGGGGTTGAGCTGTCGTACGCCAACAAAGAACTTGCAAACGGTGAGTCAGCTGACAACACCCGTCTTCAGTTGGCTGCGCAGTTTAGCTTTTAATTCATTATTACATTGCTTCACATAGTTGGACCCCACGACGGGCCTCAGTAGGCCCGTCGTACGTTATTGTTCACTTACACGCGATGCCGTCAGGGGCTCTTTCACCTCTCCTCCTTTTACGACGTTATCCCTGCCATTGTCTCGTCGATTCGACCTGCCCTCGGCATTTAATCCAAAAGTTCGCTAGTAATGTCCGTTCAGTCGCAATGTAGCTCTTATGGAGCGGCATTCAGACTGATTTAAAGGTTTGTCTGTAAGGTCGTCTTGGAATTTACGGCGAAAACGCTGATTCATGTATCTCAGTCAAATAGCCAGGATGATATTGAATGAACAAACGACTGTTGTTGTGGGTGCTGATAGTACCCGGAGTCTTGAACGTCATGCCTTCGGCGGCAGCCACCACCGGGGAGAGCGTTTCACTCAAGGAGTACCAGCAAGCCAAGGCCAGCCAGGCTGTCTCCTTGAATGAGGCAATGGTAATGGCATTTGAGAATAGCCCGGTGTTGGCTTTGAGGCGGGCTGCGGTGTCCATGCAGGAAGCTGACCTCGATCATGCCAGCCGCTGGGCGCCCAGCAACCCTGAGCTTGAGCTGAGTGGCCGTGACAATCCAGATCAGGCGGATCAGGCACTGAATTACGAGGTTCGGGTCACTCAGGAAGTCTGGATGGGCAATCGGGGCGATCTCGGTCAGTCGCGTGCTCAGAGCACTCTCACTTCTCAACAGCAGGAACTTGAATACCTGAAGGTGGCGACCAAGGCCCGAGTGCGGTCGGCCTACTTCAAGATTCTGCTTGCACAGAAAGAGCTGGAAACGGCAAGCCGCACCGTTGAGCTAATGCGGCGAACCAAAGAGCTGGTTGAGGTGTCCGTTGAGCGGGGCAAACAGACCCGAATTGACCTCAATACCGCTGTCATTGGCTTGGCAAGAGCTAAGAACCAGAAGGCCGAAGCGGAGCAAAAGCTTAGGCAATCAAAAATTGACCTGACGGAAGTTCTTGGGGTGTCCCCCTCTGATGCGGTAGAGGTCTTGGGAGAGCTCAATGTAGCTCGTGCCAACTTGCCACCAACTAATCGCCTGGTCGCGATGGCTCAGCGCCAGAGAGGGGATCTGAAGGCGGCAGCAGCCAGAATTGCTGCGAATGAGTCCGGCCTGAAACTGGCCAAGAGTCTAACGATTCCGAACCTGAAAGTGTTCGGGTTCTACGAGCGGGAGGAAAGATCCAACCTTTTTGGTGCGGGTGTGTCGATGCCTCTGACCGTGTTTCATGACTATTCCGGTGAAAAAAGGAAGGCCTCGGCTCAGTTGAAAATCTCCGAGCTTGAGGCCGAAGCGCTGCGTTTGGCGACTGAACGCCAGGTCGTGTCTGCTGTAGCTCAGTACGAATCCGCCGTACGCAGACTGCGCCAGATGAACGAGTCGATTCTCGAACGTTCGGAGGAAACGCTGCAACTGATGCAGAAAGCTCTTCAAGCGGGAAAAGTCGATGCCTCCGATGTCCTAGCTGCCCAGGACAATCTTTTGTCGGTGAGGAAGGAATATGTCCAAGTGCAACACGACTATATCGATGCCGTCCGGGCGTTGGAAGTGAGCACCGGTGGTGCCCTTTCAATGTCATCCGGTTCCTGATGGCAAGAAAATTAATGGTTGAACGTTCTCTTATATCGAAGGTGTTTAGATGATTCGAAATATGCAGATAATGTTTGTCGCGATCAGTTTTCTGGTCTATCAGCCACTGGCGCACGGCGCCGAGGAAGCCGAAGGAGGGCAGCACCAAAAGGGTGAGGCTGGGCACTCGGCTGAAGGCAGTGAGGCCCGCGAAGTTCATCTCACCCCAGAGCAGAGGGAGTTGCTTTCCGTGCAGACTGTAACGGTGCCCCGAGGCCGAGCTGACAATATCGTGACTGCGCCAGCTGAAGTTCATTACGTTCCGGATCGCGTCGCTGAGGTAGGGCCGCTCCTGCAGGGAAAGCTTACGAGACTGGCTGTTGATCTTGGGGACCAGGTTGAAAAAGGCCAGTTGTTGGCCGCGCTGAACAGCGTTGAGTTGGCTCGCATTCGTTCTCGCCTAAACTCGTTGAAAGCTCGGAAAGAAGCCGCGACTGCGGAGTATCAGCGAGAAAAGCAATTGCGGAGTGAAAGCTTCACCAGCGAAGAAGAGTTCCTGGACGCCAAGGCTGCTTATCTTGAAATTACAGCGGAGTACGATTCAATTCGTGAGCAACTGGCGGTTTTTGGCAGTGATTCGTCAGGCGCTGATAGCAGTCTCGCACAGTACGCGCTCCGTTCTCCTATTCAGGGGCGTATTGAGCGCATGGATGCCAGGTTGGGCCAAACCTTAAGCTCTTCAGATACGCCCTTTACCGTGGCTGATACCTCTGTGGTGTGGGTGATGTTGCAAGTTGCCGAAACTGACATTGGCAGGGTATCCGTCGGAGATGAAGTTCAGGTCTTCTCAAAGTCGGTTGAAGACCGCTTTCACACCGGAGAAGTGTCTTGGATCTCAAATGAGCTTGATGAGGAAACCCGCACCATTCCGGTTCGCGTTGTACTCGAATCCCCCAACGGCGACCTTCGTCCAAATACCTACGCCACGGCCAGAATCATGACTGAATCGGCGGCATCACTGCCCCTGGTTCCACACGATGCCGTGCAAACCATCGATGACGAGTCCGTTGTATTTGTTCCGGGTAATGAAAGGGGAGCCTACAAGGCGGTTCCAGTCACTCTTGGCAAGGAGGCTAACGACTGGATAGAGATTAAGTCCGGCATCAGCGCAAACACGGAAGTGGTTTCAGTGGGCGCTTTTGATCTGATGTCGGCCATTACCGCCAGTGGCCGCAGCGCCGCTCACGGACACTAATACTCGGGGGGAGCATGATCAACGCAATTGTGAATTATGCGCTGAACAATCGTTTGATGACGCTTGTTTTTGCTATCGCCGTGATCGTTGCCGGCATATTTTCATTTCAAAAACTGCCGGTGGATGCGTTTCCGGACGCGACACCGACCATGGTTCAGGTGTTCACTACCAGTCCTGGTTTGTCGCCAGTTGATATCGAAACGCTGATTTCCTATCCCGTTGAGATCAGCATGTATGGAATTCCCAAGTTAGAAAAAGTGCAGAGCACGTCGATTTTCGGACTTTCGCGGGTGACCATCTATTTCGAAGATGGCACCGATATCTACTTCGCCAGGCGGCTAGTTAACGAACGGCTATCCGAGGCCAAGCGCCAGATTCCCGAAGGGATGGGGGAACCCGAACTCGGGCCCATCGCAAGCGGTCTTGGGCGCATCCTGATGTATTCCTTGGAAACTGAGGATAAAGAGCAGTACAGCCTGCAGGAAATCCGCACGATCCAAGACTGGATTGTCAAGCCACAGCTCAGAACCGTGCCGGGTGTAACCGGTGTCCTGTCCATCGGCGGCGAGGTAAAACAATACCAGGTCAATATCGATGCGCAGGAGCTTCAGGCAAGGAACTTGACGGTGTCTGATATTCGCGGCGCTCTCACCCAGAATAATCGTAACGTCGGCGCCTCTTTCATTACGCGAGGCGGTGAAGAGTACATTGTTCGCGGTTACGGTTGGGTCGACTCAGGTTACGAAGGCATCGAAGACATCCAGAACATCATTGTGTCCAAGAGTGAGGGTGAGTCCCCTATTTACGTCAAGGATGTGGCGGAGGTTGGGCTTGGGCCAGCGATTCGCCGTGGGGCAGAGGTGTCCTCGGGTGAGGAATCCGTGGGCGGTTACGTGATGAAATTGATTGGCACCAACACCAGTCAGGTGCTTGAGGACGTCAATGCGAAAATCGACGATCTGAACAAGTCCCTCCCAGAGGGGTTGAAGATTGAAGCGTATTACTCTCAGGCAGACTTGGTGGGCAAGGCTATAGGCACTGTCGAGAAAGCACTGCTTGAAGGTTCGGTTCTGGTACTGGTTTTTCTCTATCTGTTCCTCGGAAATGTTCGTTCCACACTGATCGTGGTGGCGACATTGCCGTTGTCTGTACTCTTTGCGTTCATTGCCATGCGCATGTCGGGCCTGTCGGCCAACCTGATGAGTCTGGGGGGGCTGGCTATCGGCATCGGCATGATGGTGGACGGCGCTGTCGTGATGATAGAGAACATCTTCCGACACCTTGAGGAGCGATCCGATGAAAAGGTCAGCGTTTTGAGGCTTGTAGGTGAGTCCGCTCGGGAAGTGGCTCGTCCGATCGTGTTTGCGATTGGCATCATTATCATTGTTTTTTTGCCGCTGTTTACCCTGCAGGGCGTTGAGGGCAAGCTGTTTTCGCCCATGGCCTACACCATCAGCTTCGCGTTGATTGGTGCGCTGCTACTCGCGTTGACATTGGTGCCGGTTCTGGCCTCGCTCTCATTCAAAATGGGTGGGCAACATAAGGAGCCGAAGCTGGTTCTGTTCCTGAACCGGTTATACAAGCCGGTGGTGAATACTGTCGTCAAAGTCCCTAAGATTGTGATGGGCGTGGCCGTCGTTGCTTTTGCAGGCAGTCTTCTGCTCTTTCCCTATCTCGGAAGCGAATTCGTTCCCACGCTCAGGGAAGGCACGTTCCAGATTCGCTCGACACTGCCACCTGGAGCCAGTCTTGAATCCGCCATCAAATATGGCAAACGGATTCAGTCCGTTGTAGATGAATTTCCAGAGGTCACCGGCACCTATGCCAGGATCGGTCGTGCCGAAGTGGGTGGTGATCCTGAACCTGTGAACGTTGTCGCGACGCTTGTCAATCTGAAGCCCCTGGATCAGTGGCGAGAGGACGTGAGCTATGAGGATCTCCAAAGCAGGATTGCAGAGGCTTTGGATGAACGGGTCCCGGGGCTTGCCAACAATCTGTCCCAACCGATTCAGCTCAGAACCGACGAACTCCTGTCAGGCGTTCAGGCGCAACTGGTTGCCAGCATTTTCGGCGATGACCTAGACGAGTTGGGCCGGATCGGCAGGGAGGTAGCGGCCCTGGCGAATGATGTGCCGGGTGCAACGGATGTGCGCGCGCAGCAGAGTGCGGGTAAAAAACAGATCGTTATTCGCCCCGACCGTGAAGTGCTGGCGCAGTTCGGCATCAGCATCGATAACCTGATGAGTACGGTTGAAACCGGTATTGGCGGTAAAAGCGCCGGGCTGGTTTTCGACGGTGTCCGGCGATTTGAGATTTTCGCCCGGCTGCAAGAGTCCTATCGCGGGTCCATCGATGAAATCAGGAAGCTTCCCCTTAGGGGCAACAGCGGCGAGCTGATACCGCTTTCACGGGTGGCAGATGTTGAGATGTACGCGGGACCCAAGAAAATTTCACGCTCCAATGCCAGTCGGCGACAGTACGTGCAGATGAACGTACGTGGTCGCGATATGGGCAGTGTTGTTCAGGATTTGCGCAATCGGATTGAAAAGCAAGTGGACATGCCGCCGGGGTATTTCGTGGAGTTCGGTGGTCAGTTTGAGAACCAGGAAAGGGCCATGGCGCGGCTGGCGATTGTTGTGCCGATTACCCTGGCGCTTATTTTCCTGCTTCTTTTCTCCGCATTCAGCAGTCTGCGCTATGCGGCGCTGATCTTCATGAATGTGCCCTTTGCGGTTACTGGTGGCATTGTCGCGCTTTTTGTGACGGGGCTTTACCTCTCCGTGCCTGCAGCGGTGGGGTTCATCGCTGTGTTTGGCGTAGCCGTACTGAACGGTGTGGTGATGGTGAGCTACATCAATCAGTTGCGGGACGAAGGCTACGAAGTCATTGAAGCAGTCAAGCTGGGTGCTCAACGCCGTTTGCGGCCGGTTCTGATGACAGCCTCGGTGGCTATTCTGGGGCTGATTCCCTTGTTGCTGGCCGACGGTATTGGTTCCAATGTCCAACGGCCGCTGGCGACGGTTGTGGTTGGCGGTCTGATCACCTCAACGCTGCTGACGCTGGTGGTGTTGCCCAGTGTGTACCAGTGGTTTGCATCCGAACGTCGTGACGTTGAAGTCTGATAGGCAGGAGAAGGTTTATGTACGAAATAAAGGCTTATGTCAGAGAGGTGATGGCGGAGCATGTGGTTGATGCTCTAGCAAAAGTCCAAGGAGTGGCAAGCATTGCCGTCGTGTCTCTCAACGAATTTGGCCATCTGGTCGGTGATGAGTCGCCTCTGGAGAAAGTGAAGATGGTCAAGCTGGAAGTAGATGTAGCGACCGAAACTGTTGCCGATGAAGTTGTGGACATCATTGTGCGAACGAGCAGGACCCGGGATGGACACCCGGGGGACGGCAAGGTACTGGTATCCCGCCTGGTTCGGGCTGTTCGCATCGAGGATGGTGCGGCCAACGAAAGCGCACTTCAACCCACTTCAAGCTAGTTCTATTTAAGCTGGATGGTGGCATCGCGGCTGTGCTGGTCGCGCGAGCCGCCATCACAGCTCCATTCCCGGCTGAAAGATTTCAGACCTCGCCTAGGCCGCCCGCAACGAGTCGAAAAGCTCAAATTGCTTGTTTGATCTTGCGCGAAGAGAAGACAATGGTGGCGTAGGCATAAATCAGTAACTTTAGCATCGTCCGTGGATTGAGCGGCGAGTTGCGCCGGCCGACCACTTCATGTTCGTGTTGCGGCGGAAGCGGCGCTTTGAGAATGGGTCAGTCTCTAAAAAGTCGAGGCTCCAACTACAACAAACCCCCGCCGTAATGACGAGGGTTTATCAGCAATCTGAGCCCCAGCCTCGGGCTCTTTGCTGTCGTGACGTAAACGCGAAGCCACCCGGAAATCAGGCGCCATCCGGTTGTTCGTCAGAAGTTGACGCTTATCCCCAATGAAGCGGTGCGTGGTAGGTTTGCCATGGCGCCATCGGGCAAACGTGAGACAATTTGCTGCTCATCGAACACATTGTCCACTTTCAGGAAGACATCCGCACTGGCGGTCAGTGCGTAGCGGCTGATGAAATCAACCAGGAACAGGGACTCGGTCTCGTCCAGTTTCGTGGCGGTGTTGTTGCAACCTGCGCTGACGCACATTTCATCGACGTAGGTGGCCACAAGGTAGTTGTCCCAGCCACTTGGGTGTTCCATGCCTGTCCGGAAGCTCATCTGGTTTTCAGGTACGTCTTTGAGCTGCTCACCTTTTGTCAGGCCCGAGGCAGCATTGTCCTTGCTGATTTCCGCTTGGGTAAAGGTGTAGGTAAGGCTAACCGGAAGGTAGAACTCGCCCGCCCGCGTGCCGGTCTGGAGCTGGAACTCAACACCGGAAATTTCAGCCTCGCCGGTTACAAAACTGCCAGAGGTGGCGCCATTGCTGCACGGCGATCCCACGGAACAGTTTTCGGCCTTGTTGGAGAAGTCGCTGTAGAAGCCGATCATTTCCGCGAAGAACGCATTGCCAAAGTACCGGAGGCCGGCCTCCCAGTTCTTGCTGGTTTCCGGCTCTTCGTTTGCCTTGGCACCACCCCCGAGAGGTGAGAAACCCCGGTGTACGCCACCCAGAACCTGCCAGCTTTGGGATAGGTCATAGGTAAAGGAAGTGCCGGGCAGGAGTTCAGCACTCTCATTGGCGCGGGTGCTGTCGATGGTTGTGCGGCCGGGATCCGCGTATTGGGTGCGACCGGTTTTCACATCCTCGTAGCGCAGGGCGAGGTTAACGCTGAGCTTGTCCGTCGCCTGCCAGGTGTCGAGCGCCCAGAAGCTCAGGGCCTCGCCGGTCTCAAAGCGATTATTGCTGCCCGTGGGGGCGACAGTGTTCTGGAACACCAGAGAGCCGTTGACCTGGTCATAAACATCGACTGGCTGGAAACGATCCATTTCATCTTCGTGGTAGCGGGCGCCGAAATCAAACTGGTGGCTGCCCATGTCGACATCAAAGTTTACCTGCACGCCCTCGGACAGGTAGTCCCTGGCGTTGTTTTTGTAATCCAGACCGCTGGCATCAACTGTGCCGTCCAGAATACCCTGGGCATTGGCGTCGCCGCCGTTTGCCGAGTCGATGATGCTTCCGCCGCCGCTGAGCTTGAACCAGTTCCGCTTGAAGTCGTTGCGATAGAGGGTGGCCGTGCTGCTTACGGTGTTACTCCAATCGAACTGATGGGTCAGGCTGATACCGGAGTGGGTATTGTTCATCTGGTCGATGCTGGACAACCCGTAACGCCGGTTCGGATCCTGGCTGAAGTCCGCATCGGTCAGGCCGAGGTAACTGGAGTTGGAGGTTTCCTCGGAGTATTGCAGCTTGGCGGTCACGCTCTGGCGCTCTCCCTGCCAGCGTAGTTTGCCGACATAGTCTTCGATATCAAAGCCGGTATCGCGGTTGCTGCGGTCAATTTCCTTGAAGCCTTTCGCGGAGCGCTGGACGGTCTCAAGCAGGTAGCCCCAGTCGCCGGCCGTGTCACCGTAGGTTACATGAACGTCGGTGGAGCCGCGGTCGTTGGTGACGGACTCAATATAGCCCTGCCGCTGATCGGGAATGGGTGTGGAAATCAGGTTGACGACACCACCGGTGGTTTGCGGGCCATAGCGCAGCAGCGGGGCACCCTTGAGCACTTCCAGCGAGGACATCCGCTTCAGCGTCGGGAAATAATAGGCGGCCGGATTGGAGTAGGGCGCCGGTGCGATAAGAATGCCATCTTCCATCAGGGTGACATTGCTGCTGCGCTCGGCCGTGGCGCCGCGGATGCCGATGTTAGGTCGCAGACCCAGGCCTTCCTCTTCCCGCACATAGACACCCGGAACGGTTTTCAGTACCTGGTTGATGTCGGTCTCAACTTCGGTTTTCATCTGCTGCTCACCAACAACGTAGCCTGACCCTGGCAAGGTCTGGACGGCAGAAGCATCGCCAATGATTTCCATGGGTTCAAGCATCTGGGGCTGGTTATCTCCGGCGGCCCAGTTCAGACCCGGGGCAAGGCTGATTGCCACGGCCAGTGATAGTCGGCAAGGTTTAAACATGTGGTTATTCTCCGTTATCATTTGCTGGTGGTAATGCAGGTGCAAACAATTCGCATTTCTGTCTATAAACTTTACGGCTCTGTAACTATCGAGTCAATAGTCAATGCTCATGGTGCGGGAAGGTGTCACCAGGCTGAAAACGGTTAACAGCCTTTCCCTGATTACTCGGTCTGAGGGTTATGCCGTGAGCCATCCTGGCGCCCCGGTTGACCTGCTGGCCAGTCGGGCGATGAACCGGTTCAAAACATGGCAGGTCAAAAGCTTATGTCGCGCAGGCCCTAGGCGATTTTTCTAAAATAGGCTGCAAATTCAAACTCATTTCAAAGTTCACACTTAAGATTCCGATCACTTCCTACCTCGTCACGGGCTTCTTACCGCCCATAATTTTTGGCTACTAATTGCTTCGGGAGAACGATGATGAAGGCAAGCAAGCACTCGCCTCGGGCGTTGCTGTGTTCAGTACTATTGTCCATTCCTCTGTTAGGTCAAGCGGAGACTGTCAATTGGGCGAATTGGCTCACAGGCCAGATAAGTAAGCACCCGGAGGTACTGGCAGCGACAGAGCAGGCGGCAGCGCGGAAAGAGGACGCTCAGGCAAGCGAACAACCGCTGTATAACCCGGAGTTATCCGTGGGAGCAGACAGAACGGGCAGTGAGAATAACTTTGAGGCAGGGCTGTCACAAACGATCGATTGGTCTGATCAACAGGGCGCATTAAAGGAGAAGGCAAAGCTGATCAGGCTTTCTGCGCAAGCTGGCTTGAGCGAAGCAGTCCTGACACAAACGTCTGAATCATTGTTTGCGCTTGTCGAGTGGCGCACCACTACGCTGTTAGAGGAAATTGCTGAATCCCAACAGCAGCGCCTGGATGCCTTGCTGGACCAGGTTGAACAGCGCCAGCAGGCAGGTGATCTGGGGCGTGCCGACGCAGAGCTTCTGTTTTTAAATCTATCCCGTCAGTTGAGCGAAGTCGCCCAGGCAAAGGCCGCAGTTGATCGAGCAGAAACTCAAGTTAGAGAACGTCTGCCGGACTGGAGGCCTCAGGATGGGGGAATCCCCGAGTATATATGGTCAGCGCTGGAGTCCGAGATTGGTGATGCTGATCTGCTGGCACACCCGTCAATTGCTGCCGCTCGAGCCGAGTGGCAGGTGCTGAAAAGTGAGGCAGAGGTTGCCAGACGCAAAGCCACAGCATCGCCGACAGTAGGGCTGAGCGGAGGGCGTGACGGCGGCGAGAACGTGGTTGGCCTGACATTCTCGATCCCTCTGAACGTCCGTAATAACTACAGCGCTGAAACCCGGGCTGCGAATCGACGGGCTCTGGAGGCGGAAGCGCGGTTTCAGGCGCTCTACCGGAAACGACAATATGACCTGGCAGGCGCTCGCGCTTCCTGGAAGCGATACGACAAGCAACTCCGTCGATGGAAAGAACTATCCCAGGGGCGTGTACAGCGAAGTGCCGATTTGCTTGAGAAGCAGTGGCAGGTCGGCGACCTCTCCACCTCTGAGTATCTCCAGGCGCTGGGCCAGCGCGCGGAGAGTCTGAAAACCGGTATTGAACTGGAAAAGCTGGCGCAGCTGGGCCTGATTGAGCTCTTGAGCCAGTCTGGCGAACTGATCACCCCCTTCCAATAATATTCTGGAAACTGGATATTCATCATGAAAAAAACTCTGATTTCAGTATTTGTTTTGACGCTGTTTATAGCTCCCCCTTCACTGGTGCAGGCCGAGGAAGATGCTCATAACGAGGCGGGCCACGATCATGCCGCCGGTGGCGACGATCATCGAGAAGGCACCGGTGAAGAGGATGAGCATGAGGGCGGACATGCTGAAGAACGTGAGCATGAAGAAGAAGGTCATGGCCACGAAGAGGAGAGCGATGGTGGTCATGAAGAAGCAACCTCCGCAAGCATCAATGCCAAACAAAAAGAGCTTGCCGGCATTGAAGTAGCAACCCTCGAGAGCAAGCGCGTTGACTATGAAATTTACGCTCCCGGTGAGCTGCTGACCAACGGCTATACCAGCTATCACGTGTCCCCCCGAGTTGCCTCGGTGGTGTTGAGACGTCACGTGGAATTGGGTGAGCACGTAACCAAAGGTCAGCCGCTGGTAACCCTGTTCAGTGAGACGGTGGCACAGGCGCAGGCTGATTACAGGAAGGCTTTTCCTGAATGGGAGCGAATCAGCGGGCTGGGTCGTTCC
Organism: Marinobacter salsuginis; assembly: GCF_009617755.1. Classification (NCBI taxonomy): domain Bacteria; kingdom Pseudomonadati; phylum Pseudomonadota; class Gammaproteobacteria; order Pseudomonadales; family Marinobacteraceae; genus Marinobacter; species Marinobacter salsuginis. The sequence goes on along the minus strand of NZ_BGZH01000003.1, from coordinate 10,370 downwards.
GTGGTGGGTGATCAACGGTTCAATACCGCGAAAGCCAATATTGAAGCGGCGAGGGCGACTCTGCTTGCTTATGGGCTAAACGATGATGACATTGGTGCGTTGAAGGCCAGCGGCGTAGGTAGTCTCGGTGAATACACGCTCAGGGCTCGCGTGGACGGCGCAGTGCTGACCGATGAGTTTGAGCAAGGACAAAGAGTTGAGGCAGGCCAACCGCTGGTGACTCTGGCTAATGAAAGCGAACTTTGGGTAGAGGCTCACCTGCCAGCAAACTCCGACATTGTCCTTAAGCAAGGAGCAGAAGCGGAAGTAAGAGTTGCAGGTCGTGTAGCTGTGGCAACGGTATCCCAAGAAGCTCATACCATTGACGCTGTGACCCGCACGCGGATTGTTCGGTTGGAGCTGGACAATCCTGAAGATCGTTTTCATCCCGGAATGTTTGCAGATGTGTATTTCCTTTTTAAAACCAAGGAGCCGGTACTTGCGGTGCCGGAGAGCGCCTTGATGCGAAGGGCCGATGGCGACTGGACGGTCTATGTGGAAGAGGCTGAAGGGGAGTATGAGCCTGTGGAAGTGGAACTGGGCCGCTCAATTGGCGGACTCCGTGAAATTTCCGGCCTGACTGCAGGCCAGCGGATTGTTTCGCGGGGCGCATTTTTTGTGGCCTCTGAAATTGCCAAAGGCGGCTTTGACCCACACAACCACTGATTCCGGGAGCCATTATGTTCAACCGAGTTGTCGACTGGGCGGTTCAGAACCGCCTGTTGGTTCTTATTGCGCTAGCAGTGCTTATCGCCACGGCCGCGTTTCAGATCCCAAAACTGAATCTTGATGCCTTCCCTGACGTTACAAACGTCCAGGTCGCTGTTAACACAGAGGCGCCCGGACTTGCGGCTGAGGAGGTCGAGCAGCTGATCACCTATCCCATTGAAGCGGTGATGTATGCGTTGCCGGATGTTGAGGAGGTTCGATCCATTTCCAAAACCGGGTTGTCCGGTGTCACCGTGGTCTTTAAAGAGGGCACGGATATCTATTTCGCGCGTCAACTGGTGTTCGAGCGGTTGCAGGCCGCGCGGGAGCTGATTCCGGACGGGGTCGGGGTGCCTGAAATGGGCCCGAATACGTCCGGTCTCGGCCAAGTCTACCAGTACTTGTTGATAGCGGACCCGAATTCGGGGTACGACGCAATGGAATTGCGCAGCTTGCACGACTGGCTGGTCAAACTGTTGCTGATACCGGCCGAAGGGGTTACAGAAATCCTGTCGTTTGGCGGAGAAGTTCGCCAGTACCAGGTGAACCTGAATCCGGCTCGAATGTTGTCCTATGACTTATCACAGAATGACGTCATGCATGCCCTGGAAAACAACAACTCCAATGTTGGGGGCTGGTATATGGGCCGCGGACAGGAGCAGTTGGTTATTCGCGGTATGGGATGGCTGGGCAATGGCGAGCAGGGGCTGGAGCAGATCCGTCAGGTACCCGTTAAAACCAGTGACGGCATCACAGTAACCGTGGACGATGTCGCTCAGGTGGGACTTGGCACTGAAATTCGCCAGGGTGCGGTGACCATGACCCGGAAGGACGAAGACGGTCAAGTTGAACAACTGGGTGAAGTGGTTTCTGGCATTGTACTCAAACGAATGGGGGCCAACACAAAAGCCACCATCGACGGCATCGAGGCTCGCATTGAGCGCATAAATCAGGCGCTTCCGAGTGGGGTTCGTTTTGAGCCCTATTACAACCAGGCGGATCTGGTGACCAAGGCAGTAGAGACGGTGACGAATGCGCTTTTGTTGGCTTTTGTGTTTATTGCGATTGTGCTTGCTCTCTTCCTGATGAATCTGCGAGCAACAACGCTCGTGCTGCTTTCAATACCGATTTCCATCGGTATTGCCCTGATGATCATGGCCTGGTTCGGTCTCTCGGCCAACTTGATGTCTCTGGGCGGCATTGCTGTGGCAATTGGCATGCTGGTGGACGGCTCTGTTGTTATGGTCGAGAACATGTTCAAACATCTGACGCATCCCGATGCTGAGCATGACGCCCATCGAGATGAATTGATTGAAAACGACCCCGATCCGTTGGACGCGTCACACGATGATCATGGCATTGCGCTCAGACTCCAGGAAGCCGGCCGGGAAGTGGCGCGCCCCATCTTTTTCGCCACGGCGATTATCTTGGTCGTTTTCATGCCTCTGTTCAGCTTTGAAGGTGTGGAAGCCAAGCTGTTCCAGCCAATGGCGATCAGCATCATGCTGGCCATTGTGTCCGCTGTGATCGTTGCTCTGATCGTCGTGCCTGCGTTGGCTTCGTTTGTGTTTCGCAAGGGTATCCGGGAACGGGAAAGCTTCGTTTTAAAACCTCTTGAGAAGCTTTATCGCCAGGGCCTTGACTGGTCGCTGAAACACACCCGATCTGTTGTCGGTGCTGCCGCTGTTCTTGTGGTGCTGGCGGCCCTGGTCGTGCCGCGACTCGGCACTGAGTTTGTCCCTGAACTGGAAGAAGGGACGATCAACCTCCGGGTGACGCTGGCCCCTTCATCAAGCCTTGATACGGCGATTGAAGTTGCGCCAAAACTGGAAGCCATGTTGATGGAATTTCCAGAAGTGACTTACGCTCTGTCCCGGGCTGGTCGAGCAGAAATAGGGGGCGACCCGGAGCCCGTCAACAACATAGAGATCTATATTGGCTTAAAGCCAACTTCGGAGTGGACCAGCGCCAGTAATCGCTACGAATTGCAGGCCCTGTTTGAGGAGAAGCTCGAACAGCACCCGGGGCTACTGTTTAACTTTTCTCAGCCTATCGCGACTCGGGTTGATGAATTGTTGTCAGGTGTTCGTGCGCAGTTGGCCATCAAACTCTTTGGCCCGGATCTCGACGTACTGGCGGAGAAAGGCCAGCAGATTGAAGCGGCGGTCCGAACAGTTCAGGGAACACGAGACGTCGCCATGGAGCAGATTGCTGGTGAAGCGCAGTTGGTGGTTCAGCCTGACCGTCAGGCACTCTCCCGGTACGGACTCGCCGTGTCTGATGTGATGAGTGTCGTCCGGGATGGACTGGGTGGTGCCGCCGCAGGCCAGATCATCAACGGAAATGAGCGGTACGATATCTATGTGCGTCTGGCCAAACGTTTCCGGGAGGACCGGGATGCCATTGCCGATCTCAGGTTACAAGCGCCGTCCGGGGCCTGGGTGAGACTCGGTGATGTGGCCGATGTGTCTATTGAGTCCGGCCCGCCTCAGGTGCGCCGCGATGACGTGCAGCGCCGTGTGGTCATTCAGTCCAATGTGCAGGGTCGTGACATGGGCAGTGTGGTTGCCGATATTCAAGATACCATCGCGTCAGAAGTGAACCTTCCCCCCGGCTATTCGGTGGATATTGGTGGTCAATTTGAAAACCAGCAGCGAGCTCAGAAGCGATTGGCCATTGTGGTTCCTGTATCCTTGGGTCTGATTGCGTTGTTGTTGTACTTTGCTTTCAGTTCGGTTGGTCAGGCGCTGCTGATTCTTGTCAACGTACCGCTTGCTGTCATTGGTGGCGTCTTTTCACTCTGGATCTCCGGCCAGTACCTTTCCGTGCCCAGTTCCGTTGGATTTATCACACTGTTTGGTGTGGCGGTGCTTAACGGAGTCGTTATGGTCGAAAGCATCAATCAGCGAATACAGGATGGGTTAAGCGTGGATGCCGCGGTGTTTGAAGGTGCCGTCTCCCGTTTGCGTCCTGTCTTGATGACAGCAATAACCTCGGCACTCGGTTTGATACCGATGCTATTGTCGACGGGCGTGGGTGCGGAAATCCAGAAGCCATTGGCCAGCGTGATTGTAGGTGGTCTCGTGACTGCGACTTTCCTAACGCTTTTTGTTTTGCCGGCTCTATTCACGCGCTTCTCAAGGGCTAAACTCGATGATATGCAACGGTAGAAAAGAGGTGGAAATACACAGTTTTGATCGCGAGCAGGGGAGGGTAGTCCCTCCGTCATAGCGGGGCGGAGGAATTATGGTTGTGCTCTACTCTGGGAAAGGAAGCACAACTGTAATTCTGGCGCCCCCCGTTTCTGAGGGGCCAATGTTCATCCGTCCGAAATTGTCTTCTAGTATTTCGGACACGATGGACAGTCCCAATCCAAATCCAGAAACGGTTTCGTCAAGCCGGGAACCTCTATCCATCACTTTTGAGGCCGCTTCTGGAGTAATCCCAGGGCCGTCGTCTGCAACTTCTATCGTTAGCCCGGAATCGGTCTGGCTTATTGAAACGTCAATCTCAGCCTGACTCCACTTCCCGCCGTTTTCGAGCAGGTTACCGAATAACTCTGATAGGTCCTGACGCTCCATGGGCCAACTGAAGTTATTCGGCAAGGATGTATTAATACGGAAACTCTTATCGGGAAAGATTTTTTCCATGACAGAAATGACGTTGTTCGCTATTTCAATCGGCAAACATGTTTGCCCCATCTGCCTGCCGGAGATATCTGCCTTGCTCATGCGGTAGTTCAAGGACCGGCTTAGATCCTTTAGGTTGGAGGTCATGAACTCTATGTCGTCGCGGGACGGAGGTAATGAACCAGTGTCTGACAAGATTGCGAGATTGGCAGAGATCGAGGTCTTGACCATGTGAGAAAGATCGGAATTGAGGCGGCGATGGCGGTCAAGGCGACGACTTGCTAGTTCAAGTAGGTTATTGAACTGTTTGATCAGCGGACTGAACTCCTCTGGTGCGTCAGGATTCAAACGAGGTTGTTTGCCAGATTGCAGTCTCCTCATGTCTTCCTTGATGTGTTCGATCGGTTTCAAAGCCAGGTAAGTAGTGGTGCCTACCAGAGCCAAGAGAACAACAAGTAATATTGCGGAGGCAGCCAGCAAGGTCAGGTGAGCCCCACTGGATCGCTCAGCTAGTCCGCTTTCCATTTCCAAGATGGTGATTGACGAAAGCGAACTATCAATTCCGACACCACGTTTTAATCCGAGAAGGCGATCCGCACCGTGGGATATTTCGACAAAGCCCGCCGGCTTTTCTGAGATCATACGCAACTTCGTTTGATTTACGTTGTTACTGGCAATGACGCTTCCATCTTTCATTTCAACAATGAGGGCGTGTTCCAGTAGCAATTGGAATTGATCGATCATGCTTCCGATCTCGTCGGCCGTCGGCATTTCGTTTGCAATGATGGTTTGAAAACTCTCCACCTCTTTGTCAAGACGATGTTTTCTGGACTCGTTCGAAAGCTCCTCTATCACATAGGTGTGTGAGAAAAAAATAAGCAGAAAATACAGGATGCTAAAAACCATGCCATATTGGAGTGCAGTTTTTCGGATGCTTTTCTGCGCTGTCATGAGGGTGCTTTTGTCGATTGAGCGGAAGGGTTCAGTTGAAAGCAAACAGAGGTGTTCCGGTCCGAAAGCATAGTTGGAATCGAAGCGTGCCGCAACGGGTGCGAACCTGAGGGAGGGCGGCTCTGGCCTTCAGATAGGTCTGGCCTAGTCTTATTTTCTCAGGCATTGAAAAATTAGGTTTAGTGTCATCAAAGCCGACCTGAATGGCTTTTGAGCTAGGGGTAAACGCTAAAAAAACGTTTCATCACCATAGATTTTCAAGTGTGTTTAAAGTTTCGATGTTCTACTGATCATCCGAGGCCATTGAATTTTGTCGGTCTAATTGGAATAAATATCGGAGCCGTTTTATGAAGAAAGTATCCATGATTCTAGTAGCTTCTTTCCTGGCAAGTGGTGCTTCAATAGCCCTCGCAGGAGGGCAAGCGGACAGATACAACGAGGCAAGAACCTATCCTAATAAGAGCATAGATGAACGTTCCTCCCAGTATCGTGTGGAAGAGATCGAGACCATCAAAAAACTGAAGGAAGAACATAGATTGATTAAAGAGTTGATTGGGGATCTTTTGGCAAAGCAATAACATTTATCGTTGTTTATTTGGAGCCAGGCGCGCAATTGCGTGGCTCCAAGATTAGTTTGATGATAGATTTTGTTAATTTTTCCAAAAACGGCGAAAGTCGCGCTTTAAGGCTGATCAATTTCGAAAAAAAGACAGAGTGCAAAAAGTTGGAAATTTGCATTCTTTACTCAGAGTTTTTTTAGTAGTATTCATGACCAATTAAGACCTACCTCTATTTTCCTAATAGAACCATATCTTATCTCGAATTTTTGCGTTAAAAATATTCTACTTTAGTGATATTTTTATTTCAGTTTTTGTTCCTATTTGGTGCGCATTATTAATGAGTGCACTATCGTCGAGCAATGCGAAACTATGAAGCAAAATGTTCATTGCATTGAATGATTAAATATTCAACGGATTTTATTAACTATGGACCTGATTTGACAATAATTGCTCATAAACTAAGTCTCTAAAAGTTGGCGCAAAATATGCAGTCATTGTAGATGCGTTATTCGATGCGCAAATAACTAAGCTGTCAAAATTTAAGGTGAAAACGATGAAAAGACGTATCTCGACTAAGGATTGTTTGCTAAGTGTTGGTTTGCTCGTAACCCTCCAAGCGGTCCCGTTAATTGCCAACGCTAATGTAAGTGCAAATTTAGGTGTAACAAGCAACTACTTATTTCGTGGTGTGACACAAACAGATGGCTCAACGGCGACGCAAGGCGGGCTTGACTACGAACATGCGTCGGGGCTTTATTTTGGCGGCTGGGGCTCCAATGTGGATTTCGGCGATGGGACGAGCTATGAGCTTGATCTTTATGCTGGCTTCTCCGGTGCAATCGAGGATATTGGTTACGATGTTGGGTACATTTATTACTCTTACCCTGATGCTCCTGAATCTATTGATTTTGGCGAAATATACGGAGAGTTGAATTACAGCATTGCATCTATAGGTGTTGCTTACACAGCAAACAGCGACGTAAGCGGCGATGGGCTGTTCGTTCAAGGCGATATCTATTATTACGCATCTGTTGATGTGCCGCTGGAAGACGATTTCAGCACAGGTGTTTTGATTGGCTATTATGATTTCACTGATGATAGCAAGGCGTCTATTGGCGAGGCGAGCTACGGACATGCAGCTGTCAACATCACCAAAGATGCGGAGAGCTTTGGAGCTTTTAGTGTTAATCTGGAGTACGCTGATATCGATTCAAGTAACGCACTTGGTTCGGTCAATTCGGACGACCCGAAGTTTTGGCTGGGCTGGACTAAGTCCTTTTAATCTATTTGGTATTTTTCACCGAAACGGTTAAACATTGAGAAAGCTGGCCCGGTCTTTGGGCCAGCGCATTTATCTGGCGAGCCTTGGCCCTTGAGGAAAAATGGTTAAATCACAGTAAAATAATTTAACCTTCAACCCCTTTTTGAAGAGGATCTCTTGCAAAGAAATATCCTTGTCCTCTCAATGTTTTTATTCGTTTTTTACCGAGTATCTTTCTGAGCCTAGCTATGTAGACTTGAACGACATTTCTGGTTGGGCACCTTTCGATATTATAGAGTGCTTCAACAAGTTCGTCCTGCGAGAAGACTCTGTCAGGAGAGCGAAGAAGGCATTGTAAAAGGCGGTACTCCGTTGCGGTTAGTCTGAACTCTTTATGATCGGGAGTTGTTAGGGTTCTATAGGTTGCATTAAGTTGAAAGCCATCCACGATAATCTTATCAGTTGCTCGCCCGTCTTTTCTTCGTATTATGGCGCTAAGTCGAGCTTTTAGTTCATCGAATTCGAAGGGTTTTGGAAGATAATCGTCTGCGCCGGCATTCAAGCCCTCAACTCTCTCTGTCCAGTTGGAGCGAGCAGTTAAAATAAGAATAGCCTCATCTTTGCCACCGCTTCTCCACTTCTGCATCAAGGAAAGTCCGTTCTGGTCGGGCAGTCCGATATCGAGTATAATCGCCTGATAACTGCATGTTTCTACGAAAGAATTGGCCTCTGCGCCGTTTTTGGCTACATCAACAGTAAAGTGTTCCTTCGCAAGCCAACCAGAAATTTTTTCTGCGAGTATCGCGTTATCCTCGACAATTAGAACTTTCATCTATGAACGCCGTTTCTGGATGTTGGATGATTTTGGTCGCCACCTATCTCGTGCGCAAATCAAAATAGCTCAAAAATGGATTTCAAGCGACGCGGCATTTCAACAGACGAACCTGAATTCAGCTTGAAAAGCACATTACCTTTCGGACAGGTTGGCAATCCACAAAGCATGGGCTGAGGCAAGTTGGTCTTCCACCGTTTATCGTGACAGATGCACCAAGTGTAGTGGTTCAATGATTCCGGACACCAACGTAGGTGGTAATATCGCCACCATAAACGAGGTGTCTGATGACCAGAAAGCGACGTTCTTTTTCTCCGGAGTTCAAACAGGAAGCAGCCAGCCTGGTGCTGGATCAAGGTTACACGATTCCCCAGACGAGCGTGTCCCTGGGAATTGGTGAAAGCGCTATCCGGCGCTGGGTTAACCAACTGACCGAGGAGCGTGACGGTGTCACCCCGAAGGGCAAGGCGTTAACCCCGGAGCAGCGCCGTATTCAGGAGCTGGAAGCCCGCTGCAAGCGCCTTGAGCAGGAGAAAGACATACTAAAAAAGGCTACTATGAGTTCAACCGGTCAACGCAAATATACTTTGTAGCTTCTCCACAGGTGTTAGGTAGTCGAGTGTTTTCCTCGGTCGTTCATTCAGCTTCCTTGCAAATTCATTTAACTGCTTCTGGGAATAGCCCGATAAATCGGTCTTCTTCGGGAAGTACTGGCGCAACAGACGATTGGTGTTCTCGTTGCTGCCTCTTTGCCAGGGGCTCTGCGGGTCACAGAAATAAACCTGCATGTCGGTCGCAAGCGTAAATTTCCTGTGGTTACCCAGCTCACCTCCTCGATCCCAGGTCAGGGTTCTCTTCAACTCCTCGGGGAGTTGGCCGACTTCCCGACAAAGCGCCGAAACAACGCTTTCCGTATCTTTTCCGCCGACATGAACGAGCATCGTAAATCTGGACTGCCGCTCTACTAGCGTCGCAATATGTGAGTTCTTGGATCCGGATATCAGGTCTCCCTCCCAATGGCCAGGAACAGCCCTGCCTTCAACCTCTTTTGGCCGAGCACGGATAGAAACTAAATCTGTGATGCTGGTGCGGGATTCTGCCTCTTCAGAGCTTCTGTGCCGTGATCGACGCATACCGCGTCTTGATCGGAGGTGTTTGATAAGTTCCTTCTTCAGAACACCTCGGGCTTGAATAAAGAGACTTCGGTAAATCGTTTCATGGGACACATGCATCGACTTGTCGTCCGGGAACTGGCGTTTTAGCCAGCCTGCTACTTGCTCTGGAGACCAGTCAAGGCTCAGCTTTTCGGCAACGGCTGCACGGAGGGGCTCATTCAATGCGAGAAGGCATTTTTTCGGACGTCTTGATTGGGTCCAGGCACGCCGATCTGCCACGTTCGCCCTGTACCGACTTCTTCCTCCGTTACGACTGACCTCTCGACTGATGGTTGAGGCAGACCGTCCCATCGAGTCGGCAATCTGAGTCAATGTCAGTCCCGCTGAGATGCCTCTTGAAATCTCTTCGCGCTCAGAGCTACTAAGCACCCTCGCCGACCTGGAACGTCTCAGAGGGGCAATGCCGCCATGTATGGCGAGCATTCCAGTAATCGATCCAGCATGCTTCCCAAGGGCTCTGCCAATCTCGCTAAGCGACTGTCCTTTCTTCCATCGAGCCCATAGCTCCTGCTTCTGCTGGTAGGTCAGCCCTCTGGTCTTTAATACTTGCTGCGACATTCTGAAAGCCCCGATAGTTACCAGTGTGCATTATGTTGCACTGACCGGTTGAATCTACCACCGCTCTCTTGATGTCGGACGACATGAATCGTACGCGCTGATAGACCAGTTGAGTGAGCAAATGCCTGTTGAAATGGTCTGCAATGCGTTTGATATAAGCCGTTCCAGCTATTACGAGTACCGCCAACGGCGGAAGCACGTGGATGTTGAGCGTCTGGCCCTAAAGGCTCAGGTAAACCGCCTATTTACCAAGAGCCGCAGCTCTGCCGGCAGTAGAACGATCAAGGGCATGCTCAATGACGACGGCGTTGTCATCGGGCGCTTCAAGGTTCGACGATTGATGAGTGAGCTGGGGCTGATCTGTAAGCAGCCGGGTCCTCACGCCTACAAGCAGGCGACCGTTGAGCGACCGGATATCCCGAACCATCTGGCTCGTGAGTTTACGGTAGACCGGCCGAATCAGGCGTGGTGTGGTGACATCACCTACGTATGGAGCGGCCAGCGGTGGAGTTATCTGGCTGTCGTTCTGGATTTATATGCCCGACGCGTCGTTGGTTGGGCGATGTCATCCAGCCCCGATGCCGATTTGGTGGTCAAAGCTCTAGACCACTCCTGGGAACAGCGTGGTCAACCAGAAAAAGTCATGTTCCACTCGGA